>JBAPRX010000784.1:0-1983 GCA_049281335.1 Promineifilaceae bacterium (SeqCode) | reverse complement strand
TTCGCAACTAGAACAATATCAATTTGCACTAGCTGAGACCAAAAAAACGACAATAACTCAAGATAAAATTAATTTAGTAAAAGACCTACTTCCTGCTATTTTAAGACCTGATGGTATGAATCCTCTTAGTATACTTCACTCAAGTCTTAGTAAAGGACTCCATGCCGAGTCTGACGAAGGGTAATGCAAATTTTTTTCTGTAAAAGTATGCAACTGAGGAATTGCTTCTAATGGGCTGATGGATATGTGGATAACTCTACGCTGCACTGCGAGTTACCCACATACCCACAGCCCCGGCGACGGCGACAGCCACCGCCGCTGAACATTAACAAATCAATCAACATCGAGGCGCAGGTACGTTCGATTCGTTTCCCACTCCTCACTGATTTCCATCAAAACGGCTGTTATCAAACGAAGACAAGAAGCTTCATTCGGGAACAGGGTTGCGACTCGTGAGCGTCGGCGAATTTCCCGATGGAGCCGTTCCAGGCCGTTGGTGGTCCGGATCCGGCGCTGATGAGTAACTGGAAAGGCAAAGACCGCCAGACCCTCGGGGATGTTGGTCTCCAGCCATTCAGCCAGGCGAGAAGCGGATTGACTGTATTTCTGGACTGTGTCAGCCAGCAGCCTTTCAGCCTGGTCACGGTCCGGGGCATTGAAGATCGCTCGAATATCAGCCGCAACTGCCTTTTTCATGGCCTGACGGGGCACATAAGCCTGAGCATTCTGCTGCAAATGGTACTGGCAGCGCTGCCAGGGCGACCCGCCGAATACCGCTCGCCGGGCTTGTTTCAGTCCGGCGTGGGCATCACTGATAATCAATTCCACCCCTCGCAGACCCCGGTCGACCAGACTTTGCAGAAAGGTTCGCCAGTGGGTTTCATGCTCACCTAGAGAAACGGACACACCCAGAATTATCCGCTTGCCAGTCGAGGTCAGGCCAACCGCCTTGAGGACGGCGGCGTCGCGCACCTGGCCGTCTTGCCGAACCTTCTCATAATGGGCATCCAGCCATAGGTAGGGGGTTCGGCCCAGCCGCCGCTCCCGCCAGCCCTGAAGCTGTTCATCCAGCAGTTGGGTGGCCTGGCTGACCTGGGTGGAAGAGACTTCAAAGCCGCACATCTGCTCGGTGACGGTCGCCACTTTGCGAGTCGAGACGCCCTGGATGTACATCTCGGCCAGGGTTAGTTTCAAGGCCCGTTCTGAGCGCAGCCCTTTCTCCAGGGCATTGGGGTAGAAACCCCCTTCCCGCACCTGGGGCACATCGAAGGTGATTTTGCCCATCCGGGTGGCCACTGTCTTAGGCTTATAGCCGTTGGCATGGCCCTGGCGTTCATCTGACCGCTCGTACGGGCCGGCACCCAGATGTTGTTCTCGTTCCAGGCGCATGGCCAGGTTGACCAGGATGCGGATCAACTCTGGCATGTAGCCCAGCCCGTCTTGGGCGATATTTTCCAGCCATTCGGTTGGTAAGGTACAATGGTCTTGGTAGGTCATGGTGTTTTCTCCTTAAGGTAGTTTTCGTTCAACTCCTCAGGATACACGATGGCCTACCAGCCATCCAAATTTACAGAATGTAATTTACACTAACTGACGAAGAATGTATTGAGTTAGCAATGACTGTAAGGCAAGCTCTTTTATTCTTGGTAAATCAGGTGACCGCAAGCAGAGAGGCATCTCTTACTTTTACTGATGGTATGCGGAAGTTGCTAGAAAAAAAGAGCCAAAAAACAACCTAATGTGGGTGTTCGGCGGGCTATTGCAGCAAAACTATCTGCGTTAAATAGCCCCCACGCACTTGAAGCGGACGCGCCAAAGGAAATGAGCGTGCAGCTTAAGCAACTGATCTGCCGACATATATTATGCTCATTCTTAATTTTTCACATCCGATAAATTCCCCTCAGTTAGAGCAACTCGAACGCTTAACAGGGGTACACAAACTCAAAGTGGTGAATATTCGAGTAAGTTTGGATAATTCACAAT
>JBAPRX010000783.1:0-4666 GCA_049281335.1 Promineifilaceae bacterium (SeqCode) | reverse complement strand
TAGGATAGTCCGACCAGTTTCCCGAAGAATGTAACCGACTGTCCCGGTTCCGGCAAGACAAACCAGACCCAGCCCAGGACAACGTAGTGGAAGGTCACGAACCAGCCGCCGAAGGCCCAGGCTCGCCGGGCGAACGGCCGTTCCTGCGCCCGACGGTACAGCTTTCGCGTCCGGTCACTCCACATCTTGTGGGCAAATAGCCCGATCCCATGCCACGCCCCCCAAATAATGAAACTCCAGGTAACGCCGTGCCACAGGCCGATAATGACCATCGTCGTCATTTGGGCCGACAAGACAATCAGCATTGGCGAGGGGCGCGGTTTGCGGCGCAGCAGGCTCCGCGACATCGGCGAAAAGACATAGAAGCGCACCCAATCGCTCAACGTAATGTGCCAGCTTTGCCAGAATCGGGTCAGGGTGGTTTTGAGATACGGCCGTTTGAAATTCTCCGGCAGCCGGATACCCAACAGCAGCCCAATCCCAATCGCTATGTCGGTATAGCCGCTGAAATCAAAGTAAAGCCGGAAAGCATAGCCATAGAGCAGCAGCCACGCCCCCGGCGTCGAAACAATCTGTCCGGCATTCGCCGCAGAAAGAGACATCCCTGTCGCCAGACCGTCGGCCATGACCAACTTCTTAAACAACCCCAGCCCAATTCGGCCGAATCCCGCCCCGATCCGCCCCGCGTCCAGCCCAACCATCTCCGGCAGCGCCTTCAAATCACCCACAAACCGCTCTGCCCGGTCAATCGGCCCGGCAATAAAAGCCGGGAAAAAGATGATGTAGGTCATAAATTCCCGCAGGGAGAGCGGCGGCAGCAGCCCGGTCTGGCGGTCGCGCAGGGTGTGGATCAGCCGGAAAGCGACGTAGGAAAAGCCCAGCCAGCTTAAATCGCTCATCGCCGCCAGGGACACATCCTGCTTTGTCGCCGCCCGCCACCATCCGCTAACGGCCGATGCCAGCACGTCCGACTTGAACACAACAAATAGCACCACAATCCCCACCATACCCAACGTCATAAGCTGTCTTTGGGACAGCCGCTGCCTTTGAGACAGCCGCTCCGCCAGACGGCCGAGGCCCGCCAGAACAAACCCCAACGCCAGCAAGATCAGCCCAACAACCAGCGGATTGGGCGGGCGGGACGGGGTCAGGCGGAAATCGGCCGGAAGAAAGCGGTTGAAAGCCATCCCGACCATGACCGCAGCCAGCAGCAGCAAGGTTCGCTTATCTTCTCCGGTCAGCGCCGGGCGGTCGCCTGTCTCCGATAACGGCCGAACCAGACACCAGGCCGCCGCCGACAACACAATCGTTGCCGTTGGAAAAATATAGTCACTAAAGCGAATGGGGAGCGGCGATTGGAGCCAGTAAATGGCAAATAAGCTGAGTATCAGCAGCGCCCATCCCCGTGTTCTGGCCGGAATGATAGCAGCGTAAGCCAACGCCACCGCTGCGGCCAACAGCACCACCCCTAACGTCAAACTCACGACGTTACATTCCCATTAACCGGTTGACCGGCGTCAACAACCAGGGCCGGGACGACGATCTCCTGCCAGACGGCATACAGCCCAAGTAAAACGACGATATTTTGAGTGCCATAGCCCGATTCCAGCGCTTGAGGCATGATAAAATCATCCACACCCACAGAGGTTAGGTGAATGTCGTCCTCGCTCAGTCCGCGATTGGGCAGCGTCGCCGCCACCACGTCAAAATCTACCAACGGAACCTGATAATCGGCCGCAATCTGGCGCAGCAGGTCGTTGTTGCGGTTGCCCGCCCCCTCAAAACGGTCGGCCTTCGTCACCAAAACCGGGATGACGCCGTTGGTCGTGGCATAGACCACCAGCCGCCGCATATTCTCGTCGTAGTTTTCGGCCGTATTGATGTCATTAGAACCAAGAAAGACCAGGGCAATAGACGGATTGTGCAGCCGAATTTCACAGGCCAGCGGCCCTTCTTCCGGCCCGCACCACTTTGGGTCAGCCCAACCATGATTAAATGCAGACCAGGAGCGCATTCCCGCCTTTGTGCCAACCCCGTAACGGGCAAATGAGCCGTTAAAGTAGTCAATCACCGGCTGGAGATAAGCGTAGTCCCCCAGGTCATAAGGGCCAGAGTCAAAAAGTGTCATCGCGTTGGGCGTGGCGATGAGACTGTCACCGATTTTTGAGAAATGGTTGGGAATTCGGCCGACTGCCTGCCCTTCATAAAAGACAACGGACATCGCCCGCTTAACCGACTCCGGCAAAATAACAAAAGAGTCCACCGGAACGCCGTTCACCAGGATAGGGGCTTCGGTCGGGACGGCCCTGCTCTGCTCCGAGACCGGGCCGCTGGCGGGGTAAATGACATCCTGCCAGAGCGCGTAGAACATCATCAAGCCCGTCAGGTCTTGCAACGCATGGCCGCTTTCAAAGGCGCTCTCCTGGGTGTAATCATTAGGCAGGTACTCGACCATGTGAATATGATCCTCCTCCAGGCCCCGATCCGGTAGTGTCGCCGCCACCTTGTCAAAATCCCACAGCGGCACCTTGTAGGTTTCGGCCAGCTCTCGCAAGATGATGTTGTTCTCATTACTGTCCCCCTCAAAGCGGTCAGCTTTGGTGGCAATAATGGGCATGACCCCTTGTTCCAGGCTGTATTCAATTGCCTTTCTGACATTGTACCGGAAGCCATCTGGGGAACCGGAGTCGTTGGAACCGAGCCGGATGAGAAGGATAACGGGGTCGCGGAGCCGGAACTCGCATGCCAGTAAATTTTCGTTGGGCAAACACCACTTTTTATCAGCCCAAATGGGATCGAATATTGACCAGGAATGGAGACCATTACGAGCGGCGACGCCGTATTGGCTGAAAGACCCTGCAAACTGGTCCACCGCCGGTTGCAGATAATCATACGGCCCCAGATTCAGGTCATCTTGGTCAAAGCGGGCCAGGATATGCGGGTTCATGGAAGTGCTGTCCCCTAAAACGGAATAGGCGGTTGGGTTCCGCCCCATCTCCTGACCAAGTGCAAATACCTCCTGCATATGTTCGATGACGTCATCGGGCAGGACAACAAACTCATCAACATCCAGGCCATTTACCGGGAGGGGCGTGGGCGTGCTGGTTGGGATCGGCGGAGAGGTGGGGCTGGGTTCGGCCGTTCCTGCCGGGGTCGTCGGCGTCACGGCATCAGGTAGTTGGGTCGGAACGGCCGTCTCAGTCGGCGGAATCTCGGTCGGGGCAGCGGTGGCTTCGGCCGTTTCCGGCGGGGTTGGGCTGGGCGACTCTCGATCCTGCCCGGTGCAGCCACCCAGCACGATCACCAGCGATACGAAGAACACACTCAGCGTTCGGCCCGATTTGTAGAGCGATTTTGTAAACCGCTTTAAGGCTAAAAACCTTGATAAATCCATTGTGGGGTACTATTACTGGAAACGATGATGAGAAAGATCACCAATAGACACAGGAAAAGGGCAATCAGATTTTCGCGGGAAAAGATTTTGCGGAACATTTGGAATCAGTGAAAAGTTAGAAGAGAAAAGTCAAAAGTAGTCCTCTTTTCACGAACCACTTTTACTTTTCACTCGCCTTTACGGCGCTTCGCCGCACCAGCGCCATTGGCCGTCTTCCTCAACGACACGGTAGTTAGTCAGGGGAAACTCCGTCTCTTCGGTGCCGTAGAGGGCAACAATTTTGCCCTGGCAGCGGACGGTGTTTGTGGAATCGTCGAATTCACAGGACATGCCTTCAATATTAACCCCGCTGACACTTTCAAAGGAATGGGTTTCTCGTTCCAGGTCAGCTTCCATTTCGGAACATAACAAGCCCTGGAGCGCGTCTCCGTCCCCATCCACTTTCGCCTGTAGGTAATCCTCTACGGTCTGAACAGGGTCATCGGCTCCACCGGAACAGGCTGCCACCAACAGCGTGACAGCAAACAACAGTAAGATTGGTACGAACTTCTTAATTTCTCATCTCCCAATTTAGTGAATAGGTTAGCAGTTAAAAATGAAAAGCGAATCGTTAAAAGTGAATCATCGGCCGTTTTTTGAAACCAGTTTTTGCTGAACGGCATCAGTTCTTGTCCGTCAGTTATGATACCCCATCCCTAAGAAATCACGAAAGGCTTCCAGACGAAAATGAACACAAAATGAACAACAATTGATCTGGAACTGGGCCGGGTTTTCCCTTATGCTTATGAAAGATTCAAGTAATCTACAAAAACATTCAAAAAAAGTCTGCCACGAATGAACACAAATTTTCACGAACAATAGTTCAAAAATTCGTGGTAATTCGTTTAATTCGTGGCTTGTCTTAATTCGTGGCTTGTCTTGATAAGGAGAATAGAAACTAATGGCTTCAAATGATTATCATTTCATCACCCATTGGCGGGTGCGGGCGACGTTAGAAGAAGTGAACGATGTATTGGGGGACGCGGCCGATCTGGTGCGCTGGTGGCCGTCAGTTTATCTGGGAGTTGAGGTGTTGGAACCGGGCGATGAGAACGGCATCGGCCGTATTGTCAGTCTCTACACCAAAGGCTGGCTGCCCTACACCCTCCGCTGGAACTTCAAGGTCGTCGAATCCAACTACCCCTACGGCTCCCGCATCGAAGCGCAGGGCGACTTCAACGGCCGAGGTATCTGGACCTTCGAGCAAGACGGAGAGTGGGTCAATATCACCTA
>JBAPRX010000782.1:0-5755 GCA_049281335.1 Promineifilaceae bacterium (SeqCode) | reverse complement strand
GGCCCAGCCGATGTTGTAGGCTGGGACAGCGCCGTCCTGATTGGAGTAGCCGCTTTCCATGCCGTTGGATTTAACGGCCGTTACAACGTAGTACACAGAACGGCCGCTGGGGAGTCCGAGGTCATCGTAGCTAGTTCCGCTCAATTCGGCCAACAGTTCGTAACCGCCGCCGGTAACGGGGCTGCGGTAGAGACGATAAAGGGCCGCGCCGGGGACGGCGTTCCAACTGAGGCTGACATCAAGGCCATTGGCGGAAGCGGTCAGGCCATCGGGTGCGTCTGGGGCTGTCAGGACTTGCCCTGGTCGAGGCAGAAGAATGGCGGCGCTGTTGGGGGGCAGGGTGATGGTCAGGATACCGTTGACGGCCCTGGTACGGCCGGTGACTGTATTCAAAGCGTCTCGCAGTCCAATATTCTTTGGAAGGTAGCCGGAGACATCAATGGACAGGGTTTGGGCGGCGTTGTTGCGGTTGAGGGCAATAACGGCCGCGCTGGTGCTGTCCTGCATCAGATAGGCCAGGGTTCCATTGGTGTCGTCGGCCAACAAGAAGGTCAGGTCGCCATCGCGGAAAACGGAGTTGGCTTCGCGTAGTTGGGCCAGCTTCTTGAAATGTTGCATCAAGTCCAAATCGCCGCCTGCCCCCTGCGGGCCGGTTCCATCCCAGGGGAAGGTGCGGCGGTCGTCGGGATCGTCGTCACCGGTTACGCCGACTTCGTCGCCATAGTAGATGGTTGGCGCACCGGGAATGGTGAACTGGACGACAGCGGCCATTTCAAGCATCTGCTTGCCTTGAGCGAGGTTGGCGGCATTGAATTCCCGATCCTCGCGATTGTTTTCGCCGGGCGTTAATGCCCAGAGGATACGCATGGTATCGTGGCTGCCCATAAGGTTCATCATGGTGTAGTAGGCAGCGTCGGGATAGTCCTCTCGAATGGACATTAATTTGCGGGCAAAGAGCGATGGGTCTTGATAGCTTTGACCGTCATCGGGGAAGCCTTTGTTGTCTACCGTGCCGAAGAAGCCGAGAATGGCGTTGCGGAAGCGGTAGTTCATGGAAGTATCGGCCGTATCGCCCTGGACTTTGTCGAGGGTTTCGCCTTTCTTCCACAACTCGCCAACGATGACGGCGTCGCCTTGTTCTTCTTTGACGGCGTCACGGAATTCGGGCCAGAAATCGGGCGGGAAGGAGGAGTCTCCCATGACGTCCAGACGCCAACCGCTGATGCCGAGGTCAATCCAGTAGCGGGCGACGGAATTTTGGTCGGCGTAGACCAGATTTTGGACATCCTGGTTGCTCTTGTTCAATACCGGCAGGCTATCGAAGCCGAACCAGGAATTGTAGTTGGCGGCGTTGGGGGTTCCATCAGAGCCGACGCAAACGCCGGTTCCGGGGGTGACGTCGGTGAAAGTGAACCAGCTGCGGTAAGGCGAGGTTTCACTCTCACAGGCGCCGACTTCGGCAAAATGTCCGTAGCGGTCGAAGTAGGCGCTGTCGGACGAGACGTGGTTGAAGACGCCGTCCAGAATGACGCGGATGCCGCGCTGGTTGGCTTTTTGTACGAAGTTTTCAAAGGTGGCATTGTCACCGAAGAAGTGGTCAATGCTGTAGTAGTCCTGGGTGTCGTATAAATGGTTGGAAGCGGCCTCAAAGATGGGGTTGAAGTAGATGACGGTGACACCGATGGATCGGAGATAGTTGAGTTTTCTTTGGACGCCTTGCAGGTCGCCGCCGAAGTAATCACGGCCGAGTGGGCCTTCGGTACAGGGGTCGGCGGGGTTGACGTAGCTGCGGCAGTAGCCTTCCGGCAAATCATCCCAGGCCTTGTTTAATATCTGATCCTGAGGATTGTCGGGGTAGCCGTAACGGGGTTCGCTGGGGTCGGGGTCGTTGCCGGCGAGACCGTTGTAGAAGCGGTCGGGGAATATCTGGTAGACAACGGCGTCTTGCATCCAGCCGATGGGTTCAAAGTCGGGGTCGTAGACGGTGATGACATAGCTGTCGTCTTGAAGCCCCGACGTGGCTTCGCCCCAGCCGCCGTCAATGAAGAGGTCATCGTCGTAATAGGCGGTGGCTGTTCCGTCTTTGACGATGAAGCGGTAGTAAAGGAGGCCCGTTTCGGAGGGGGTGATAGTTGTTTGCCAGAAGTCGCAGGTTTCGTCGGGTTGGTCTTCGTCGTAGCAGGAGACGTCTTCGGCGACTAGCTCCATATTCTGAAAGGATTCGGCCGAAACGGCCGTGTTGTAAAACCGGGCAGTGACGCTTGTGACATCGTAGTGATAGGTACGGAACCGGAGGGTTACTTCAGTGCCTGGTGTGACTGCGCCAAAGGGAACCCGGTAGAGGTCTTCCTGGGAGTTGTGGCCCAGACCGAAATATTCGACGTTGTTGTCGTGGTCGTGGCCTACACCGGAAACGAGGACGGAGGGGGTGTTGGTTGCCGATTCAAATAAGAAGGTGACGGTGGCGCCTTCGGTGACGGTGAAGGGGAGATTGTCACCGCCAGGGACGCCGCCCGCACCGTAATTTTCATCCCAACCTTCATTGATTGCAACCTTGAATTCGTAGCTGCCAGCGGGAATGGCGTCGGTGGTGAAGGAATATGTGCCGTCGCCGTCCAGGTCTTGGAGCCAGGAACGGAGGCAGTCGGGCTGCCAGTCGCCGGGGCAGCCGAGTTCGTCCTGGTAGCTGCCGGGGGCGGTGGCGATTCGGCTGTTTTGATTGTCGGTTATCCAGTGGGTTTCGTGACTGTAATAGAATTTGACGTCGGTGGCTGCTCCTAGCACGAGGTTAATATTATCGCCGCCGGGAACGCCGCCTGCGCCGTAATTTTCATCCCAACTGTCGTTTAATGCAGCTTTGTAAGCCCAGGTTCCGGCGGGAACGTTGAAGGTTCCTTGCCAGACGTCGTCTGAGGTATCAAAGGTTAGATGGGTTGTGGCACAAGCTGGATCCCAATCGCCAGGACACCCCAGTTCGGACTGTAAATCTCCGGCTATGGTGACACTGGTGGGGTCGGGGGTGTGATCGGCCGAAGCTACCCCCACGCCTAGGAAAAGAAACAAGATAAGCAAATGCAGGGTGAAACGAGGGACCTTGTGGAACATTTTGTTAACTCTCCTGGTGATTTCCTTCCTCTGGAAAATAAACAGCAGTTTAGCACTATATTGTTGATATGTCAACGAATTTTGGAGGTGTTGGGTGGGCGAAATTCTTGGGGAAAAAACAGGCCACGATTTAGCACGAATTGGCACGAATTAAGCAGGGGACGTTTTTATGAGGGTTGGGTTTTTGTTAGGGTGAAGAGGCGGGATTCGATATATCGGCCGTCTTCGTGGTGTTGGTGGAGGAGGTGGGCGTATTGTTGTCTTAGGCGACGAGTGGTTGGATTCGCATAGTGAATGAGCTTCTGGAATTTGGTGAAGCGTTCAGAGATAGTGTCGCGCCAGTTGTTTTTGAATGGGAGGGGTGGGTCGGCCGTTTTGAGGGCGTCTTCGATTAAGGCGCTGGTTACCTGGAAGCCGTGCTGCTGGAATAGGGCGCACCAGTCGTCGTGGTTCCAGGCCAGTTCGGAGGCTAGAGGGAGGCCGAAGTCGCGGATGCAGGCGTTGTTGACGGTTTGGGCTTGTTCGGCCGTTGTTGTCGGTTTCCAGATGGCGTCGTTGAGGAGGAGGATGCCCTGATCCTTTAGCACCCGGCGGGCTTCGTCCAATGCGGTTTCAACTGTCTGGCTGTCCAGGATGCCGAGGACGGATTCGGCGTAGATGCGGTCGAAGCTGTTGGTTTGGAAAGGGAGGGCGGCGAGCTTTCCTTTGAGGAGGAAGGCCTTCTTTGAGAGAGCGGTGAGTTTGATGCGTTTTTCGGCCGTTTTTAGCATTTCGTCGAGCTGGTCGAGGCCGTAGAGGGTGACGTGAAAACGGCCGCCGATCCTGACCATTGTTCCTGCGGTTCCACAGCCGAGTTCCAGCACTTTTTGTGCAGGGGCCAATTTTAGCTCCTCGATGAGCAGGTCGGTGGCTCTTTTCTCGTGAGGGTGAATGAAGGGCGTCCCGGTCGTGGCGAGATATTTTAGATAGTTGAAGTCCATGATTGTCTATCCGTCTCAGGTGCATTGTAGCAAGGTAGATTAGGGTTGCCCACTAGTTAGCGTGCCATTTGCGGCCGTAACGGGGTTGGCTATCTGGTGGTCGTTATCAGTCAGACGTGATGGGTTGGAAGTAAATTAGAGCCATTGACAGATTAAAATTTTGGATTACAATACAGTTGATATATGAACATATGCTCATGTATTTAGGTGATTTGGTTGATTGTTGTGAGGATTTATTGATGGAAGAAGAAATGGTACTGGATGAGGTGGTGGCAGCGGAAATGGCGGAATTGTTTAGCGCGTTGGGGGATACCAGCCGGATTCGGGTGATTGCGGCGTTGACGCAGGGGGAGATGAATGTGGGTGATCTGGCGGATGTGGCGCAGATCAGCCAGTCGGCCGTTTCTCACCATTTGCGCCATTTACGACATATGCGATTGGTGCGGGCGCGGAAAGACGGCCGTCACGTCTATTATGCGCTGGATGATGACCATATTAACGATTTGTTCCAGTGCGGTCTGGAGCATGTTTTGCATGGGTAACTGGCGGGAGTGTCAGCTCGCTGACCCGGACACCGTGCGGTAAAGGACACCGCTTGTGATTGGTGATTGATGATTCAAGAAAACACGATTCAATTAGATATTCCGCTGCTGCTGCCGGAAATTGGCGATAGCTGCGTTGATTGTATCGGCCGTTTGGAGAGGAGTTTGTGCCAGCGGCAGGGTATTATGAGGGCGCATGTAAAAAAGGATGGGGAGACGGAACCTTCCCGACTTTGTTTACATTATGATCCTAACTTGATTTCGCTCCAGGCGGTTCAGCGGCTGGCGCGGCAAGAAGGGAGTGATTTTACGGAGCGGTTTCGGCATATTCAAATCCCGTTGGGCGCGACGACCGGTTCGGCTGATGCGGCAGACGCTCTGGCGGAGGAACTGAATAACCTGCCCGGCGTTCTCCACGCCAGTGTGAATTATGCCGCCGGAATGGCGTTCGTGGCTTATGATACTCGTCTGTTAACCCGCCCAGAGATTGATACGTTGATTCGAGGCATGGGCTACCGTCCGATTACGGCTGAGGATCTACCGGCAACGATTCAAAGCACCCTGTTTGGCATGCTGCCGCAGTGGGTGCAGGAACGATGGGGGCTGGCACTGGTTGGGCTGGCGGGGCTGTTTTTCCTGGCCGGTTGGTTGGGCGAGATGATTTTCAGCCTGCCAGAGCCGGTTATGGTGGGCTTGTTTGTGCTGGCATATATTGCCGGTGGGTATGAGATTGCCACCCACGCCGTGCCGGGATTATTGAAGGGCCATTTTGATACGGATGTGTTGATGCTGGCGGCGGCGATTGGCGCGGCCGTTTTGGGCGAATGGGCGGAAGGGGCGTTTTTGCTCTTTTTGTTCAGCCTGGGCCATGCAGGGGAACATTATGCGCTGGATCGGGCGCGGCAGGCGATTAATGCGCTGGGCGAGTTGATGCCCCGAACGGCGTTGGTTAAGGACGCTGGCAGCGCGGCGGGAGAGGTGACAGAACGGCCGGTTGAGTCCTTGCGGGTAGGACAGGTTGTTGTTGTACGGCCGGGGGATCGGATTCCGGTGGATGGTGAGATTGAAAACGGACGCAGTGCGATTGATGAAAGCGCGATTACGGGCGAAAGTTTACCAGCCAATAAG
>JBAPRX010000781.1:0-3892 GCA_049281335.1 Promineifilaceae bacterium (SeqCode) | reverse complement strand
GCCCGCCGAACCGAACGGCTTCTGGTCACCATCAAAAATTCGTTGGATACGGCCGACTCCAAACTCGAACCCAAGTTAACCACTGCCCAACAGTATCTCAACCACCTCTCCTACCTCCTCTACCTCTCCGCCAGAGTCACCAATAAAACTCTCGGCATCCCTGAAGAGACGATCCTGACAGAGGCCGAAAGTGGGGAGGTGAAGACGTACTTTGGAGAGGATTTTGATAACTGAGTTGATTAAGTTGATTAGGTTGATTAGATCGAGAGAAATCAACTCAATCAACCAATAAACCTAATCAACAGGTCAAAAACTTTTCAGCCAAAATGTCCCACTCCCTCACTTCCTACCAAACGGCCGTTAATCCCGCCCGAATCGAGCTGCTAGAAGCCTATGGTGGGCCGGTTGACTTCGTGAAGGCCGATGGTTCGTGGGTTGAGGATGAAAACGGCCGTCGTTATCTCGACTTTCTTTGCAGCTATGGAACGGCCACGCTCGGCCACCGTCATTCGGCCGTTATGGCTGCCCTTCAAGAAGCGCTTACTGCCCAATCTCCTTTCACCAATCCCCATAATATCTCCAGAACGGCAGGCGTGCTAGCCGAGAAGCTGTGCCAGTTAGCCGGAACCAATCTATCAAAGGTCTACTTTGGCAACAGCGGCTCGGAAGGGGTAGAAGCGGCTCTCAAGTTTGCGATGGCCCATACCGGGCGGAGCAAATTTCTAAGCTTCGACAAAGCCTTTCATGGCTTTACGCTAGGCGCTCTGAGTCTAACCGGGAGCGAAGGGCTGAAACGGCCGTTTCCCGGCCTCGCTCTCCAATCTCACCAAATTCCCTTCGGTGATCTAGGCCAGGTCGAACAATATCTAAGACAGGGCGACATTGCCGGAGTTGTCTTGGAACCGGTTCAGGGCATGGCCGGGGCAAGAGCCTGGGAGAGCGAGAAGCTGCTGGCCCTTGCCGCTCTCTGCCGCCAATATGGAACTGCCATCATTCTCGACGAAGTGCTAACCGGGATCGGCCGAACGGGTAAATGGTTCGCCTTCCAACACACGTCAGGGTTTGAACCCGATATTGTCGTTGTCTCGAAAGGATTGACCGGTGGCGCTGTACCAGTTTGTGCCGCCCTGATGACTGAGGATGTGTATGAGTCAGTCTATCGGGGGATCGGCCGATCCGAGATTCATACCTCCACCCTCGAAGCCCATCTGCTGGGCGCGGCTGCCGGTCTGGCAGTCATTGAGGTAATTGAGAAAAACAACTTGCTGGAACGAGTTGCCGTCTTGTCACAGAAATTCGTGGATAATCTTAACCAGTTGAAGGACACTGGCGCACCGATTACGGCCGTTCGAGCTTCGGGCCTGTTAGTAAGCTTTGGTGTAGACGACAGCTTTGATCGGGACAAAGAACTTTGGGGCGCTCCCGGCCTTCGACGACGGCTCTTGTCAGATGGTGTGGTGACGAACGTCGCCGCCCAGGCGATAACAAATATTAATCTGCTGCCGCCGTTCACACTTGCTGACGCAGAAATGGATCTATTCTTCAAACGGCTAAGAGTAATTCTGGTTTAGATGCAAGCCTGGGGAGAATTGCCAATAAGATATTTTTTCCGTTATACTGTATTTTATTGAAATTCGAGTGGGATGAGGCCAAACGTAAGATTAACATTCGTAAACGATGTTAGCCAGTATTTTCCTGATTCTGAATCCGTTAATCGTACTCTGCGTTCCTTAATTGCCCTCATACCAGAATCACGTCCTGAATAAGCCAATATAATAAAAAGCTAATATCTCTGTAGGGAAATCTATGTCTATTAAAGACCCTGTTGATTCCTGGCAAAGTGGTACCAATTATGATCGTTTTATGGGGCGTTGGAGTAGGTTGGTTGCCGAGGAGTTCCTGAGCTGGCTCCCTGTTCCTGAAAATGGGGCGTGGCTGGATGTCGGCTGTGGAACCTGCGTATTGAGCGACCTTGTCCTTCAATTGAAACGGCCGAAAGAGATTGTCGCCGTTGACGCTTCCCCTGAATTTATCGCCTTTGTCACCAATGCGATAAGCGATCCCCGTTTGCGATTGGAAGTGGCATCGGCCGAAAATATTCCCGCCGAACCAGACACCTTCGATGCGGCCGTTTCCGGCCTGGCCCTCAACTTTATGGGCCAACCGGAGAAGGTCGTGGCTGAGATGAGACGGGTGACAAAATCGGGCGGCATTGTAGCGGTATATGTCTGGGATTACGCCGAAGGAATGGAAATGCTCCGCTATTTTTGGGATGCGGCGGTGGCTTTAGATGAATCGGCCGCATCACTGGACGAAGGTATGCGTTTTCCCTTATGCCGGGAAGCAGAAATTCAAAAGCTGTTTCAGAATAATGAGCTAGTAGATATTCAGTTCAGGGGAATTGAAGTGTCTACCGTCTTTGCCGGGTTTGAGGATTATTGGCAGCCATTCCTGGGCGGTGTTGGCCCTGCACCGGGGTATGTTCAGGGCTTAAATACGGCCGAACGAGAAGCACTGAAAGCGAGACTCCAATCGACCTTGCCAAAATCGGATGATGGCTCAATAATGCTAAAGGCTAGAGCCTGGGCAATAAAAAGCAAAGTTTAGAAAGGAATATAATTATGAAAGCAGAGTACGATTTTTTGAAGGGAGTACGGGGAAAATTCTTTAACCATGATGCTGAGTTTAGTTTTCCTATTTGCCTTGATTCGGATATAAATGGGTATTTGAGTAAACTGGCTAAAATGAACATTCAGCAACTTGTTAACGAATGAGCAACTTGTTAACGAATGGCTGCATGCAAATATCGAACTTGTAACCCATGAATAAAAAAACCTTATTTAATGCCCTTGAACGGCTTTCGGCCGTTACTCACAATTTCTCCGATTTTGACCTGGAACAACCCTATTCCTGGCGGGCGCATGGGGAGGGCGTTCGTTTTGCGCTGTTGGGAACTCATTTCGAGTTACAGGCATTAGAAGCGGATTTGGCGCATCGTCGAGCAACCGACGGCCCACCTTTGACAAAGGCGCAGCGGATTTTGAGCCAGTTTCATGCCGCTTACCGGGATTTGCAGGGGGTGTTGGCCGGTTTTGATGCGGCCGATTACGATAAAAAACCGACGCCAAGCGACTGGCAGATGCGCTATGTCTTGGGCCACATGGCCCGGACGCAAATGACCTTTTTTGCTCTGGCCGATTATGGGCTGCGAATGGGTCAGGATGCCGCGCTTCCTGAGAAATTTCCAAACGATGAAGTAGATAAAATCTTCGGGCCGCGAGAGGCGTTTGTCGAAGTCATGGAAAACCAGGGATTGGCAGAGATGATGGCCCTTTTTGACGACATCCATCGCCGGACGCTGGAACGATTTGTGGGTGTTTCCGATGAGGCGTTGGAGACGGCTGGCCCGGTCTGGTGGGAGGGAGAGCGATTTCCGATTCATTATCGTCTCGGCCGTATGGAAGCCCATCTGCGGCAGCACACGATTCAGGTGGTCAAGACCCGTTCGGCCGTTTCCGGGCCGTTAAGCGAGGCGGTGCAACTGCTGCGGCTCAACTATAACGCCCTGGCGGCAGTCGAATCGGCCGTTCTCGGTGCGCCGGACTTTGGCCTGTCGGAACAATCAGCGCTGGCCGATGCAATCGTTGAGCGGGCGGAAGCTGTGGACAAGGTTGTAGGACAAGCCCATCAGATGATTACGGCCGTTCAGACAGGGGAGACGGCCGTTATTGAACAACTCCTGGCAGAGAATCCTAAGTTGGTAAATGTGCTCAATCAGCAAGGTTTGCCTGCGATTCAGGTTGCCGCTTACTATGGGCAAAGTGGTGCGGCTGAAACACTTCGGGCCGCCGGCGCACAAGTAGGCTTATTCGAGGCAGCCGCTTTAGGTGAC
>JBAPRX010000780.1:0-1957 GCA_049281335.1 Promineifilaceae bacterium (SeqCode) | reverse complement strand
GTTGTGGTTCCGACCTGATCCAGATTGAACAGCAGGCATTCGCCGAACTGTTGGCCGCGACCGCTGCTGACGTTCCCGACGAAGAAGCTCCGCACATGTGGACGCTTGGCTGGGGTCCTGACTACGCCGATGAGAACAACTGGGTTGGCGACGTTTTGTGGTGTGGCAATGCTGGTAACCGTCAGCATCGTACCTGCAACGAAATTGACGACCTGATTGTTCAGGCTCGTGAAGAAACTGACCCGGCTGCTCGTACTGACCTGTACGCCCAGGTTGAAGATATGTTCTTCGGGCCGGAAGGTGAATATCCCTTCTTCCCAATCTACGTTCGTATCGCCTATCAGGGTGTCCATTCCTGGTACGACTTCACCCCGGCTCTGTTCGGCGGCAACCAATGGTACAACTACAACATTGACATGGCTGCCAAAGACGCTGCTCAAGGTAAATAGCTTCATGCGCTTATTCTGAAATAGCGTTCCAGTTTTAAGGGAAAGCTGTTTTAGAAGAACAATGATATGGGAGCGGCCGTCTGGTCGCTCCCTCCCCCTTATAAACAACCGACTACTTTCTCTGAGGAGAGGTGACTATGATTAATTTCATCATTCGCCGCATATTGATAGCTATCCCGGTTCTGTTTCTTATCATTGTGGCTGCTTTTGTATTGGTGCATGCCGTGCCAGGCGGCCCATTCGATTCGGTTGGGCAGAAAGTGATGCCACAACAGATAAAGCAAATGCTTG
The DNA here is from genome assembly GCA_049281335.1 of Promineifilaceae bacterium (SeqCode). Classification (GTDB taxonomy): domain Bacteria; phylum Chloroflexota; class Anaerolineae; order Promineifilales; family Promineifilaceae; genus JAKEFB01. The sequence goes on along the minus strand of JBAPRX010000780.1, from coordinate 1,217 downwards.
AGGAGCGGTACCATCTAAACGATCCGTTATATGAACAGTTCTTTGCTTACCTGGGAAACATTTCACGAGGACAGCTTGGTCCTTTGTTCAAAACACCCAACAGAACGGTCAATGATATTGTCAAAGAAACCTTTCCTGTTTCTTTTCAATTAGGGATCATTTCCATCTTTGTTGGGTTTGTGATTGGGATTCCGGCTGGCGTGATTGCTGCGTTGAAGCATAACAGCCTCATGGATTATTCGGCGACTTTTGCGGCCGTTCTGGCTGCTTCTATCCCAAATTTGGTATTAGGGCCGCTTCTGATTCTCATTTTTGGGGTTGCTTTAGGTGTCTTGCCGATTGCTTTTTGGGGGGCGGAACCGCCTTATGTGCTTGGTCTATTCCCCCAGCCCAAATATATCTTTTCGGGCGAATTTATAACCCATGCCATCCTGCCAGCGTTTGCGCTGGGGACGGCCTATGCTGCCGGTATTGCTCGCTTGACACGGGCCGGTTTGTTGGATGTGCTTTCGGCCGATTACATACGAACGGCCCGCTCCAAAGGCTTGCAAGAACGAATCGTGGTTGTTGTCCATGCCCTGAAAAATGCCTTGATCCCTGTGGCAACCCTCTTGGGGCCATTACTGGCAGCGGCCGTAACTGGCAGCTTTATCACCGAACAAATCTTTGCCATTCCCGGCATGGGGCCGTTCTTTGTCAACAGCATTGGTCAGAGAGAATATTTTCTGCTGACCGGACTCACGTTGATCTATGGCGTCCTTCTTGTTGGTGCTAATTTGTTAGTAGACGTCATTTATGCCTGGCTGGATCCTCGGATCCGTTACAGTTAACTGCAAGTACAAAATGCCAGGCACCTATTCTATCGAACCAGGTGTCTTACTTACTCCTCATCCGGTGATCAGAGGTTGAAATCGAAAGCTGGAAGCTGTTTTTCTCAATAGTTTGATTCCCTTCTAGTCAACTAATAGGGAATTTGGGATTGTCCTGACAACGATTTTCAATCTCTGATCCCAATCATCCCCTCTCGATCCTTTTTTGCCACTCTATTGTCACCACATTGACGTATTCAATATTTGTATTACAATAGTTGGCTAAGATGGCCCATCTATTAGAGGTAAACGACTTAGTAACCCGATTTTATACGGAAGGGGGGGTGGTGCATGCCGTGAACGGGATATCATACACCCTGGACGAAGGGGAATCGTTAGGGGTGGTGG
>JBAPRX010000779.1:0-5961 GCA_049281335.1 Promineifilaceae bacterium (SeqCode) | reverse complement strand
AGCTTGCACTGAACACAGTGAAGTGACAGGCCGTCCAACACCATTGGCCGCTCTCAAAACCCCGCCACTCCCCTCCACCCTGCTCCAACGCATTGACATAAAGCCAGAAGGAACTCAAAAATGTCTCTTTTACTAGACAAAACCGGACATTCCCTTTCATTTCGTAAAATCGAATGCGGCAAGGTCTGGAAAAACGGCCGGAAAAGACGAAATTTGGGGTATTATTCAGCAGGTATGGCGGTTAATAAGTGTTAGGTGGCAGTGTTGTTGCTTGCTTAAGAAGGATTGAGTGATGGACCGATTTGATCTCTTCCCTTTCAGTTCAGAAAGGGAAATCGTTGTTGACGCCGGTTACCTGGGTTCTGGACGCCATATTATTCACGGGCTGGTCGAAGTGGACGTAACACGGGCACGCGAGCTTCGACGCCAGCTATCAGCCTCAGATGGTACTCCCATATCGTTCACGGGCTTCATCGTCGCCAGCCTCGGCAGAGCTATCGCATCCAATCCCAGAGTACAGGCATATCGAGATTGGCGCCGCCGGCTGGTTGTCTTTCATGATGTCGATGTTGTTACGATGATTGAAGCGGAGGAGGATAGAGTTGCCATCCCTCATATCATTCGAAAAGCTGATCAGCGGACGGTTCGCGAAATAAGTGATGAGATTCGAGCGATTCAGGGCCAGCCGGGAAGCAGTGAGCAGGCCGGTGGACTGATAAAACTAGCGCCGCGGGTTCCCCGGTTTGTCCGCCTGCTCTTCTTCTGGGTTGTGAAGAAGAACCCGCATTGGTTCAAGCAGCTACAGGGAACGGCCGTGATTACATCAGTGGGGATGTTTGGAAAAGGTGGTGGATGGGGCATAGGGTTTCTGCCTGTTCATAATCTTGGTCTCACGGTGGGAGGAATAGCTCAGAAGCCTGGTGTGCACGAGGGGCGAGTTGAAGTGAGGGAGTATTTGAGTCTGACTATCTCGTTTGATCACGATATTGTGGACGGGGCGCCCGCTGCTAGATTTGGGAGAAAGCTGATCGAGCTGATTGAGGAGGCAACTTTGTTGGAGGAGATGTTGGATGAACTTCGATAAGGTGTCTGAATGAGTTTTGTGGTGGCGCTTGGCGCTGTTACCGGCGGTATTGATCTTCCCGCCAGAGAGGAGGAGCTTCGCGAATTTGGTTTTACGGTGGGGAGCTATTCGGAGGTCTCTGGGGAGCGGATGGAGGCGTTCCGAACTGCGCTTGAAAAGCGGCGGGGAGGTCTGCCTGAGATTAGCAGCGGGGGGTCGGTGGCGAACACGGCCGAGCTGATAGCGCGGGCTGGCGTAAGTTGCGGATTTATGGGGGTTGGGGGAGATGATGTTTTCGGCCGAGTTTTTGTCTCCAATTTTGAGCGGGCGTCTCTTGAATTCCTCACTGAACTCGAAGCGGGAGCCGTTACGGGGTATGACTTCTATCTGTACAGCGAGTATGGTACGCGGACTATTGTCTTGACGCATGGGGCAAACGCTCTGTTGAGTCCGGCCCATATTAACATCGAAGCCATTAAAGGGGCTGAACTGCTGCTGCTTGATGGCGGAGCGCTCGATTTTGGGCCGGAATCTGAGGCGGCGATGCTGCGATGTGTACAGGCCGCAGAGGAGGCGGATGTTCCTTTTGTGCTGACGCTGGCAAGCATCGAGGTCGTTGATCGCTACCGTCCTTTCTTCGATACCTTTGGGCCAAAGGCTCAGATGGTGGCGGGAAATCTTGCGCAAACGGCCGTGCTGGTCGGTCTTGAACCAGAGGCAGCCCTTGACGACGTGAGAATTAAGCTCAGTAAGCGTTCCATTGATGCGGTTGTTACCCTGGACGCAGATGGCGCCTTTGCACGATTCGGCGATGAAGAATTTTTAGTCCCTGCCCGGAAGATTGAAGCGGTAGATTCTACGGGTGCAGGAGATAATTTTCTGGGGGCGTTCCTGGTGGCGCGAATGAAGGGTCTCCCGGTACGCAAGGCGCTGGCCGTTGGAAATGTTGTTGCCGGTGAAGTTATTCAATATCATGGCGCTCGGCTGCCGATAAACGTTGATGTGCCTGGACTTGTCCAGGAAGCGATACAATTCGCTGAAACGCTGGACGATTAAGGATAATACCAAAGGATGAATCTATGAGACCGCTTCGATATTCAATTAATGTTACCCTGGACGGGTGCGTTGACCACACTGCCGGGATTATCCCGGACGAGGAGATGCACCAATACTACGCCGATAAAATCGCCCAGGCTGACGCCCTCCTCTTTGGGCGGGTGACCTATGAAATGATGGAGGAGGGTTGGCGGCCGTTTGCCCAGACGGGGGTCAGGCCGGATTGGATGGAACCCTGGATGGCGTCTTTTGCCTGGGCAATGGATGCGGCTAATAAGTATGTCGTGTCGAGCACTTTGGAGGAGGTCGATTGGAATGCGGAACTGGTGCGCGGGAATGTGGAGGAGACGGTTCAGAAGCTCAAGCAGGAGCCGGGAAAGGGACTGTACGTGGGTGGCGTTACGCTGCCAAAGGCGTTGGCGGAGATGGGATTGATCGATGAATACGAGTTTGTTGTCCATCCGAGGCTGGCGGGTCATGGGCCGATATTGATGGCGGGACTGTCCAGGCCTATCGACCTGAAGCTGGTAGGTCGGCGAGAGTTTGGCTCGGGGGCGGTGGTCTTACGGTATGCGTTAAGATAAGGGCGACTGGCTCTTAATTGGTTTGAAGCGAGGCTGACAATTGAAACTTTGGGACAGCGTTGAGAGGAAGGAACTGGGGGATTACACTATTTTTCGGTTGACCCAGCAGCGGAGCCGTTCACCACGAAACGGCCGAGAACACAGCTTTTATGTGCTGGAAACGGCCGATTGGGTGAATGTGATTCCGATTACGCCGGAGGGGAAGGTGGTGCTTATTCGGCAGTACCGGGTTGGGATTGACACGGTGACGCTGGAGATTCCGGGGGGAATGGTGGATGCGGCGGATGAGTCTCCGGCTGAGTCGGCCCGGCGGGAGTTGTTAGAGGAGACGGGTTATGCGGCGGATGAGATTGTGCAGATCGGCCGAGTTAGTTCCAACCCGGCTTTCATCAATAACTACACCCATACCTTCCTGGCCCGAAATGCGCGGCTGGTTGGCGAAACCCACTTCGACAGCGCCGAATACATCGAATTTGAGCTTGCCGACATTGAAGACATTCCCACCCTGATCGCCACCGGCCAAATCACCCATTCTCTGGTTATTGCGGCTTTTTATCATTATGAGAACTACCAGCGGGGGAACAAGTGGGTAATTGGCGGTAAAGAACAGCGCTAGTGGAGAAATCTTTTGACTGCCGTAACAAGAAAGATTCCTCCCATACGGTCGGAATGACAGAAGGATGGCTTTTCACGGCCGTTACCTCGTTCGCTCATCAAACTACGAATAAGCGCCTGGAGCCTACTGCTGTAAATCTTCAATCCGCATGACTTTGAGCGCTTCGTAGGCCGGTCGGGGAGTTCCGTCGGGGAGGGTGATGGCCCACCACCATTGTTCGTTTTGGTCGGGGGTCCAGATGTAGTCGGCAATGTAGATCGTTGTCATCAGGCCGATCCAGGGCTGCCAGTTTTCGGCCGCGTATTCATAGGCCCGCACCAGGTAATCGGCCTGCTCCTGCTCGGTAACGGCGTGCCAGTAGTAGATGGAGTTTGGATCTGATTGATCAGTCGTCCAACCCATTTCCAGGATGGCAATCTGCCTGGCCTCGTCGCCATTTGCCACCATGATCTGGCGCATATCTTCGACGTGGCGGAAAGCGAACCATCGGCCGTTTCCATATTCGGCCGAAACGGCCGCTTCATCGGGTGATGTTTCCGGTGGGGCTTTGTAACCGGGGGCGTTCAGACCCAGTACATCGAAATAGGCGTCGGCCCCGGCGTCGTACATCCCCTGCAGATAGTCATCGTCGGGGATGGCGTCCGGCAGTTGGGTCCCGGTGGGGGCGAGTCCGGCCGAAATGACGATGGCGTTGGGATCGGCCGATTTAATGGCCTCGTAGCAAACTTTGAGCAGTTCGGTGTATTCGGCCGGGTTGGGCGGCTGGTTGCCCCATTCGCGGTTCAAGTTCGGCTCATTCCAGACCTGATACGCGCCAATGCGTCCTTGATAACGGTCGGCCAAGGCCCAACAAAAATCGCCAAAGTCGGCCAGATCATCAGGCGGCCGATTCTCCATCGGCTCTTCCCCCGGCTGAGTCCAGAAAGGCTGCCGGTCAATACGCACCAGCAGCTTCAACCCCGCCTTTTCAACCTCATCCACAATAAGATCAGGCCGATACCAATCATATTTGCCCTTTTCAATCGTCTCGATGTCCCGCCAGGCAAATTCCTGCTTGACCCACTCGAATTTCATATCTTGAATCAAGCCCAGGTCGCGCACGGCAATATCCGGCTTCCACCATAGAAAAGCTTGCACCCCATACTCAGGCGAATCAAAGCGCGGTATCTCTCCACTTTCAACCGGTGTCACAGCGGGAGTCGGTTCTGGTTCGCTGGTCGTTTCGATTGGAGCAGGCAAGGTTGTGGGGGTTTGGGTCGGGGACGAAGAAGCAGTGGGTTCGGCCGTTTCGCTGTCAGTCGGGCCAGGAACAGTTGGCGTCCCCGCTGATTGCTTTTCGCAGGCAGCCAGGATGAGGAATAAAACAAGAAAAAGGGGCAGATTCAGGTTGCGAAGAAATCTCATTGGGATGGGTGGGAAATAAGGTGTGGGAGGGGCAATTGGTGGTAAAAGATACCGCCAATTGCCCAACCCATACCTTTACAGGTTGTTACTAGCGCGGTTTTTCCATATCGGCAACGGCCGAGAAAGCTGGACGAGGCGCACCATTGGTGTCGATAATGCTGTAAGGGACGGGATCATCCGTCGGCCCATTTCCTTTGTTACCAAAATCGTAGTTGAAGAGGAAAGCAAGCCAGACATTCCCGGAATCGTGCATCTGCTGGTAAGCCTGGACGATATAGGCTGCCTGTTCATCCAGAGTGTTGTCCACAGCGAAGCCAAAGCCTTCGGGATATGCGTCATACCCTTCTGAACTGGCCCATCCAAATTCAGTCACACACAATTTCTTGTTGGGATCAACTGCATGAACCTTTTCGGCGTAGGTATCAATCGTGGTCTGGAAGCTCCACAAATGATATGGATTGTCAAACGGCCCCCGGAAGAAAGCCGTTGCTGCTTCTGGCAGCGAACCGGCCTGGTCAAACGACACGTTCGGGGGAATGTTGTAGCCATTGTGGTGGGCGCCGACACAATCGGCATACTGGAGCAGTCCGGCAGCTAACTGACGGTCCATATATTCAAAGTCATCGGCCCAGGCTATCCAATCTCCAGGGCCGGTCGGGGACAGAGCGCCGCTGATGACGATGATATTCGGGTCTTGGGCTTTGATTGCCGTCCGGGCTGTAGAAAGAAGTTCCACGTATTTTTCGGGGTTTAATCCATCAGGAGCGGCCCATTCTCGATCCAGATTTTGTTCGTTCCAGACCTCAATCGCATGAACCTTGCCCTGATAGCGGGTCAGCATGGCGGTCAGGAACGCGGCATACTGGTTGTAGTCATCGGGCGGGCCGTTTTCGTCCCCGGCGGCTCTGGTCCAGGCGGGTGCGCCTACGACACTGAGCATCAGCCGCAGTCCGTGCCGGTAAGCCTCGTCAACAACGCCATCATAGAAGAACCATTGGTAGGTGTCTGGATCGGGCTGCACAAGGGGCCATTCCATCTGTACCTTGACCCACTCCATCTTGAGCTGGTTGGCAACCACATCCATTGCGAAGGCCGGGTCGCCGACGACGGCGTGGGACTGAACGCCATAGCCAAAGGCGTCGGCCGGCCAGGGCCAGGGTGACGAGGGGCCAGCCTCGGTTGGTTCCGCAGATGGAGCGCTTTCCTCACCACCGGATGCGGGAGATTCCTCTTCAACA
>JBAPRX010000778.1:0-5708 GCA_049281335.1 Promineifilaceae bacterium (SeqCode) | reverse complement strand
TTTCTATGTCGAAAAACTCAGCAGTGGTGAGTTTTATCAGTCTGCTAGACGACGAATCGAAAGCCTTGTTGACCAGCAGCGGTGCGGAGCTTATTAAGGAAATTGGAATTGACACCGCACGGTCTGTTGTATTAGACGTGTTGAGCGGCCAAAATCTCAGAGATTCGACTGAGATGATCACTCGCCGCAGATTGTCTTTGTTGAATGCTGCTACTGTTCAAATGATCCTAAAAGGGAGTTCGATACAAACGGATTTTATTGAGAAATTACCTGAAATAGCAGAGCGAATCCTTAAGCAGAAACGCCTGTCAAAAGATGAGCGATGGATGGCCCAATGGGTGTTGGGTCTAACCGACAAAGCCTCACAAAATGTCTTGCGGGATGACGCCAGTTTACTCACGGAATATCGAGAGCGATATGAAGCGGTTTACAGAGAGACGATAGCCAAAACAATCGCAGGTTACGGGATACTTGAAGGAACAGTTACTGTTAATAAAGAATATGTCACTGACTTAAGTTGGAATTTTATGCTCTATCTTTTGGGGACGATTGGCGCACAAACACTGACCATAAGAGGTTCTGAAAAATCAGTATATGGAAAACTATTTGAACGATTAGTTTTAGGGTCTTTGCTACATATTTTAGGGTTTGAATATACAGGTACAGGTAGCGCTGCAAGGTTTCGGAGGGAATTCTGGTTATCGTCACAAGGGGAGCGTCGTGAAAGTGATGCAACTGCGCTTTGGGAAGCTGGTAAAGGCGCACGATTTGATATTGGTTTTATTGGTAGAGGCAATCCAGAAATATCTTTGGATAAAGTTACTCGCTTTGCGAGAGAAGTTGAGCTGGGTAGATCAACCTGGTACAAGGCAACAATTATTATCGTTGATCGAGTAGGCAAGGGCAGTCGAATTAAAGACCTTGCTAATAGAGCAGGTGGAGATATTGTACAAATGAGTTTAGCGTATTGGCCTCAAGAGGTTGCTCAAATTCTTCATAACAGAATGGGATTTGACCACCCATTAGTGACAATGCCCCGTCCCGAAATCCAGACCTATTTAACCCAAGCTATGGAAACAGTACCGCTAGAACAATTTTTACCAACCAAATAAAAGCATGAACATGCCAACTCCATTCCTCGGGATAGATCAGTTGCATTAACAAAACTAACTCTCTGCATCTCTGCCCCGCATTCTTATGCGGCCTTTGCGCCTTTGCGTTAAAAAAGGAACAAATATGGAACGCCAACAAATTATCGAAACCCTGGCCAACGCCAAATGGTACGACCTGACCCAATCCCTCAGCATCTTCACCCCGCCCTGGCCCGGCGAAATGCCCCTGCAAGTTCACTTCTTCAAACGCTTGACCGGCTCCTGGGGCGGTGGGCAGGGGGCTAACGGCCAGCTTATCGAATGGAGCAACAACACCGGTACTCACCTCGTCGGCCCCCGCGCCTTCCACTCCGGGGCCAGAGCCATCGCTGACATCCCCCTGACCGATCTCTGCGGTCAAGGCGTGATTGTAGACATCTCCGATGCCGTTTCCGACTACAGCCTCTATACGCCCGACATGATCACCGACCGGGTCGAAGTCAAAGAAGGCGACATCCTCCTCATCAATACCGGCTATCACAAATACGGCTGGGATCAACCCGATACCCCCAACGAAAACGCTCAGGGCGGCATTGAGAACAAGGAATTCGGCTACTATCTGCGTCATCCCGGCCCCTCCCCTGAATTTTTCCAATGGGCGCTCGATATGAAGCTCAAACTCATCGGTGTTGACTGTGGTTCGGCCGAACATCCCATGAATACCAACCTGCGCTACATGCACGGCCGAGAATTTGAAAAAGCCGAAGCCAAATTGCAAGAGACACACGGCAAAAGTTGGGACGAACTCTTTCCCCCCGACCAATATCACCATCTGACCCACATCACCATGCCCAAAATCGGCCTGCTGCTGGCCGAATCGCTGGGTGGGCAGATTGACGAACTTAAAAATCAGCGGGCCTGGATCATGATCCAGCCCATTCCCTTCATGGAAGTCGAATCCGCCTGGTGTCGGGCTGTGGCGCTGCAAGCGCCCGACGACATGGATTCGGCCGACTTTTTCACTCAGATGGAATCGGCCGAAATGCTCGATCTGACCTTACCTTTCTCCGTCCAGACGCCCCAATGGGCCAACTACGAACCCCTCAGCATCAAATACACCAAGCGGGTTGGCGGGCAGTATTTCGGACTCGGCCGAAACAACGCCCACTGTCGCGCCAGCTTCCACCTCGCCACCCATATGGACGGCGAGAAACATTTCTGGGCTGCCGGGCGCACCATCGGCCAGATGCCTTTCGACTACTGGTTCGGCCCCGGCGTCATTGTCGACATCTCCAGTTTGGTCAGCAATTCCAGCGTCTACACCCCCGAAATGGTCGAAAGCGTCGTAGACGTCAAGAAAGGTGACATCCTCATTATCAAAACCGGCTGGCATCAATACGGCTGGAACAGCCCCGACTCCGACGAATTCCGCTACATGATCAAACACCCTGGCCCCTCGCCCGACTTCGCCGACTGGTGCCTGGAAAAAGAGATCAAATGGCTGGGCGTTGACTGCGTGGCGATGGAGCATCCAATGAACACCATTCAGCGCCAATGGCATCCCAAGACCTTTGAAGAGGCCAATCAAAAGCTCATTGCCCAATATGGCAAAGATTGGGACGAGATGTACCCTCTGGACAAATATTACCAGGACATGCACCTCAACCTCTTCCCCAAAGGCATCGTCCATGCCGAGAATTTGGGCAAGGATATGGCGAAAGCAATGAGCGGCCGTTATTTCATCGCCTGCTTCATCCAAAAAAGCATGGAAAACGCCTCCATGTGGGGCAGGTTTGTCGCCTTCTAACGAGTGTCTGGTAATTGGGTAATTGCTCAGGAGCATCCAATAATTACCTAATTACCCAGTTACCTCCTACAATCCTTTGCGTCTTCGCGCCTTTGCGTGACCATTTTTGAGGAAAGCCTATGTCTACACAATTCTTCGGCGAACGAATCAAGCGAAATGAAGACCCCCGCCTCCTGACCGGCCAGGCACTCTTTACCGACGACGTCCACCTGCCGGGGACCGCCCATGTTGCCTTTGTCCGCAGCCCCCACGCCCACGCCCGCATTTTGAGCATTGATACGGAAACGGCCGAAACCATCCAAGGCGTCTTTGCCATCTACACCGCCGAAGATTTAGGCGACTACTGGCAGCGCGGCCCCTTGCTTGTCCCACCGCCACCCATCGAGAACATTGTCTTCAACGAGCGCACCCAGGTTCCCCTGGCAAAAGACAAAGTTAACTTTGTCGGCGAACCGGTTGCAGTGGTTGTGGCCGAAAGTCGCTACATTGCCGAAGATGCGGCCGAACAGGTCTGGGTAGATTATGATCCCCTTCCGGCTGTTGTTGACCTCGAAGCAGCGCTTGCCGACGATGCGACGGTCATTCACGAAGATATTGGCTCCAACATTGCTGCCCACGTCGTCCAGAGGAAGGGGGATTATGCGGCCGTCCGCGAAACGGCCGACCTCCTCATCAAACGCCGCTTTCTCTATGACCGGGGAACGGCGGCGGCGATGGAAAACCGGGGCATCGTCGCCGAATGGGACAAACGCGCCCAACGGCTGACCATCTGGGATACCACCCAGGCTCCCATTCCCATTCGCAACGGTTTGGCCGGGATGTTGGGCCTCTCCGAAAACCAGGTGCGCGTCATCGCCCCCTTCATCGGCGGCGGTTTCGGCCCCAAGATTATGATGTTCTACCAGGAAGAAGTCCTCGTTCCCTGGATTGCTATGCGGCTGAACCGGCCCGTCAAGTGGATTGAAGACCGTTCCGAAAATTTCGTCGCCACCACCCACGAACGGGGCCAGATACATGAAGCCGAAATCGCTTTGACCAAAGACGGCCGTATCCTCGGCATCCACGACGTTTTCCTCCACGACGCTGGTGCCTATGCCCCTTACGGCCTGACCGTCCCCATCAACAGCCAGTGTACCCTTCTCGGTCAATACGATGTTCCCAATTATTACAGCGAATTTACGGCCGTTTTCACCAACAAAACCATCGTTACCCCCTATCGCGGTGCGGGCCGACAGCACGGCGTCTTCGTCATGGAGCGTCTGCTCGACTTCGCTGCCCGCGAATTGGGCATTGACCGCAACGAAATTCGCCGCCGCAATTTCATCTCCCCTGACGCTTTCCCCTACAACAACGAAATCATCTATCAGGACTTCGCTCCCCTGGTCTACGACAGCGGCAACTATGAACCTGCTCTGGACAAAGCTCTTGATCTGATTGATTACCATACCTTCCTGAACGAAACCCAACCGCAGGCCAGGGCAAACGGCCGTCATCTCGGCATTGGCGTTGTCACCTACGTCGAAGGAACCGGCATCGGTCCCTATGAAGGGGCCAGAGTCCAGGTCCAGGCCAGCGGCAAAGTCAGCGTCGTCACCGGCGTCGGCACGCAGGGTCAGGGTCATTTCACCAGTTTCGCCCAAATTGCGGCCGATCAGGTTGGCGTAGATGTGACTGATGTCGAGGTCGTCACCGGCGACACGGATCAGTTCTATTGGGGGGCGGGAACCTTTGCCAGCCGGGGTGCGGTGGTTGCCGGAAACGCCGTCAATGAAGCTGCCCGCGACGTTCGTCATAAGATACTGCATCTGGCGGCTGAACTGCTGGAAGCGGCTGAGGAAGATTTGGAGATTGAAAACGGCCGAGTGAGCGTCAAAGGCGTTCCTGACCGTTTTATTGCGTTGGGCAAACTGGCCCAGGAAGCCAATCCTCTGCGCGGGGCGGTCAAACCGGGAACTGAACCCGGCCTTGAAGCCACCAACTACTTCGGCCCTGCTCGCGGTGCAACCGCCAGCGGTGTCCATGCTTGCATTGTTGAAGTAGAGCCGGAGACGATGGATGTCAAAGTCCTCAAATATGTCGTCGTCCACGATTGCGGCAAAGTCATCAACCCCCTCATTCTCGATGGTCAGATTCAAGGGGGTGTTGCTCAAGGTCTGGGCAACGCCTTCTACGAACAGCTTGTCTACAACGAAAACGGCCAGCTCCTCAACGGCTCCTTCATGGACTTCTTACTGCCCACTGCCCTTGATGTCCCCCGTGTACTCATCGGCCATGAAGAAACCCCCTCACCTCTCAACCCCATTGGCATCAAAGGCGCGGGCGAAGCCGGAGCCATCCCCACCGCCACCCTCTTCGTCCAGGCTGTTGAAGACGCCCTCAACTACACCGTCGAAATCCGCGAAATCCCTCTGAATCCTAGCCGCCTTTGGGAGTTAGTTCGATTCGAGGGTAAAGAAGCATGAAGCTGTGCTATAATTGGAAGTAGGATAAAGATAGCGGAGATTGAGATGGTGCGAATTATCTATGAACATCCAGGTGAATGGCCGGATAATGGGCCATTGGTAGTTCAGGCACAATTCAGTGGAGAAATACCCGTCCCTCCTGAAATGGCTCGCCGCCGCGTCAGTGGGTACTTAGCTAGAGAAGTAGCCTTATTTCTCACAGCCGGCGAGCCGACACTTGTGTTGGGAGAACCTCCCTGTTGGAAGATACCGGCCGTTTTCCGCCTGCGCGGCGTTGGTGAATTGGCGACCATAGGCGTAATTGACGTGGATGCCAGAACCGGACAGGTCATCACGCCAACTGAAGAG
>JBAPRX010000777.1:0-5584 GCA_049281335.1 Promineifilaceae bacterium (SeqCode) | reverse complement strand
CCATTGTAATTTCCGGCAGGCATCCCGATGGGAATATCGGCGTCGTCAACGGAATCCCAACGGGTTACAAAGGATTGGCGAAAGCTTTCCGCCCCGGACTCACCATATTGGTCCAGGAAGTAAAGGTAGGTAGCGTATTGGGTCAGCGATTCGTCCACCCAGGGTTCGTCAGGCTGGTTGTTGCCGATGACACTGTAATACCATTGGTGGCCGACTTCATGGGCGACGGTCCCTTCCAGGTAGAAACCCGACGGGGTGCTACCGAAAGTTTCATTGGGATCGTAAATGCGCGAATTGATGACCACGACCCCTGGATATTCGACCCCTAAGGCAAGATTTGGCGTGGGGCCGATCTCGAACTCGGTGAAGGGGTAAGTTCCAAAACGGCCGTCGTAACTTTCCATTGCGGCCACCGCATAACCAAGAGTCTGGGCATTGCGCTCCGTAAATTCGGGGAAGCCATAACTCTTAACCGTTGTCTGGCCCAGGGTGGTGCTGGTCACGACGTAGCGGTCGCTGCTGGCAATGTAAAAGTCGCGGGTGGGGCCGGAGGCAATCGTCAACGTTTGTTGGCCGCCATTCGTCTGGCTGTCGGTAATGATACCGGAGGTCAGCATTACCTGTTCTGCCGGGGCGGTGATCCGGACAAGATAAAAGCTGGAATCGCCATAGGTGACATCGGCATTTTCGGAGGGGATGTCAGTATCCCAACCTGCATCGTCATAGACTGCAACCTGGGGATAGAAGTGGGCCAGCGCCAAAACGCCGTCAATGGCGGCAAAGACGCCATAATTGCTGCCCCCTTCGGTTGGCACGTCTACTGCAAAGGTCAGTCCAATCACGACCTGACCACCGGGAGGGAGGGGGGAGTTGAGGGGAACGCGCAGGATGGAGTCCTGGGTCAGCAGTTCGGCCGAAACCGGCAGTTCGTTGACGGTGACATCGGAAACCTCAACATGCCCGCCAAGCAGGTTCGGGAACAGATGATAATAAACAGCATCCAGGGGAGCATTTTCCTGATTTGTATAGCGGATCTCCTGGCGACCAGTTACGGCCGTTAAACTGTCGTCAATGATCAAATCCATGTGGTAGACGGTTGCGCCTAGCAGTTGATCTAAAACGCCCGCTTCCGTGTCTATCAGCCCGGCGCGGAAGGGGGAACGATCCTGCCAGTCAATGTTGAAGAGGGTAGAGGCAGGCAGCATTTTGCCTGTTTCAGGAGGCGTTGTTGATTCGGAGGATTCGGCCGTTTCGGTTGGCGTTTCAGCGGTGGGGTTGGCTGCTGTAACGGCCGATTCCGGTGTCGGCTGGCCCTCCGTTTGGGTTGGGGGGATGGGGGTTGTTGGTGGTTCCTTTCCGTCACACGCAGCGAGCAGGATCAGGAAGATCAATAAGGCATAGCGGCAGTATCGCACAGTTCTCTCTCCTTGCTATAAAGGGTATCTACTCAACCCTATGGAAAATAGGTCAGTTGACGGTGCAACCAGCCACGCTTCCAATCGGGCTGCCTGAGTATACCGGCAGTCGCTGAGCAGGGTCAATTGCTATACGGTATTTATTAAGCAAGGTTTCAGTGCCGCAGGAAGAAATCGAGAATCATTTCGCTGGCATTTGCGTCCCGGCTGGCTACACCGACAATTTTCTCACTCAGATACTGCTGTCCGCCGGGCCAGGTGTGTCCCCCGCCAATAACGCGAACCAAAATGACTTCATTGCCCTGATCGCAGCCAAGATAGGATTCAGTCTCCACCGTCGTGCCATCGTCCGGGTCGCTGTCCGGCAGCTTGACCAGTTCTGGCGTTGGGCTGCAATGATTGAACTGGGCAAACTTTTCAATTGTTTCTGAGGTGGCATGGACATCGCCCCGACTACGGCCGCCGCTAAACAAGCGTACCTGACCTCCATCAAAAGGAACGATGGGGTCTTCGGTTCCGTTGACGAGCATCATCGAAATGGGAATCTGTGGCGATTCGTCCTCCAGAGCCACCGAAAGCTGGGCCGCAACAGGGGCGACAGCGGCTATCTTATCTGACAGTTCCAGCGCCAGACGGATGGACATGAAACCGCCGTTCGATATGCCTGTTGCATAGACGCGAGCTGGATCAATGCCGTAGTCCGCCACCATTGTGTCTATCAGGGCGGAGACAAAAGCAATGTCGCCGACCGTTTCGCAGTCTCTCTCTTCGTCAATGTGTTCGGTACGGCCGTCGCACCATTGATTATTGAGTCCATCTGGAAAAGCCACAACCATGCTGCGTTCGTCTGCGGCTTCGACGAGTGTGTTGCCCGTTCCCTTATCGAAATGCACCGCATTTCCGCCGCCGCCGTGAAAAGCCAGAACAAGCGGCGATGGTTCGTTTTCGTCAAAATTTGGCGGCAGATGAACGTAGTAGGTTCGCTCAACGCCGTCTACTTCGATTTGTTCTTTGGAAAGCTCTAATTGATTCGCCTGACGACAGCTTGCCAACAGGAAAGCAAAAATGAACATGGAGATAATATATTTATTACGCATAGAAAATCCTTCACCGACTTTGTCTGAATGGTTGTCTTGGTGATTAATAACGGCCGCTTGCAGAAAAGTTGCATTAAGTGAGTTGCTCACATGCTTAATTGGGCTAAAATTCCTGTAAGCCGAAGCCAGGGAGCGCAATTCGTTCCTAAGAACCACAGACAATTAGCATCCAAGCCAGTAAGTATTTGGCTTCTCGTTCTTATGGTAAAAACGCTTGTATTAATGGTATGGAAGGGGATTAAGGCACGCCAACTCCCCAATAATGAACAGTTCGTCGGTGCGCTAGCCGTATTTGGTCTGCTATTGACGACCTACCTACTAACCTTCAATGGGCAGTTTACCTCTATTGATGAGTTGGCTATCTATGCTCGCGCCGGGAATTTGGTTCAGCAGGGGAAGATGGATACGCCGCAGTTGGCTTTCAGCGCCTACCACAATCCGGTTGGTGAGATAGAAGCCGGGTATGCGATCCTGGCTGCACCCCTTTACTGGCTTGCCCAACAAGTCGGCCGCTTTAACAATATTCAAGTTGTGATGCTCCTGAACCCATTTTTAACGGCCGTAACCGGAGCTGTCCTTTATCTGATTGCGCGAACTTTAGGCTACAGCCATCGTGGGGCTGCCCTGGCTGCTCTGGCTTACGGGTTGACGACCTTAGCCTGGCCGTACAGCCGCACCCTTTATCGTGAGCCGCTGGTCGGTCTGGGTTGGGTTGTGGGACTTTACGGATTGGTGCTGTGGCGTTACCAGAAGCGGACTGCCTGGTTTTGGATCGGCAGCCTGATCCTGGTCTTGACAGTGCCTATCAAAATAACGGCCGTTGCAGCGCTGCCATTCATATTCCTGGCAACGTTGGCAAAAATGAATGTTCGCTACCGTCTCTACCGCTCAATAGGCGTTGTAGTGATCGCTTCTTTGATCGTCGCTGTGCTGTTTCAACTCGGTTTCACCATCCGTTTTGGTTCCGCATGGGATCCGAGGACGCTGTCGCGCTGGCCCCTGCTGACTGGCTTGCAAAGAATCTACGGCCAACTTTTAAGCCCCGGAAAAGGGCTGCTCTTTTATATGCCGGTTTTGATTCTGGTCATCCCTGGCCTTATCGCCATGTATCGCCGACACCGGCTGGTCACGCTGGCTGTTGGCCTGCCGCTGCTGTCAACGGCGGCCGCCTATAGCATTTATAATAACTGGTTTGGTGGTCAGTCGTGGGGGCCACGGTTTCTGGTTCCGGCCATTCCCCTGATCATGGTATCTCTTGCTCCCTTGTGGGATTCCCAAAAACAACGTCGGCAACGGGTTCTCCTTCTCGTTGTATTGGCTTTGAGCTTTGTTATTCAGTTGGGAGTAGTCAGCGCCAATTGGTGGCCGGGTTACAAGCCTCTCTTTTTGACAGGTTCCGACCCTGAGGACAATGCTGGTCTCTTACCGGCGAATGTCCTTTTATCACCGCCATTGGTTCAACTGCGAGACTGGGGGCCAGATGCCCTCGATTTACTGTGGTATCATCCGTCCGAAGCGCCGACTTTTTCTCCTGGGTTGGCCTTAGGTATGGTTGCTGCTGTGTTGGCTGCGGCTGCGGCCTGGTGGCTGATCAGGAGGAAGAATCTTCCAACATCTGTCCTTTTGCTGCCACCGGCGCTGGCAGTGACCGTTCTCTTGTTTCTTGGGCCGAATGCGACACCGGGTTATCCTGGTTTAACGGCCGAACAGGGCAAAGAACTGGCAGCATGGGCGGCGTCTGATAACGACGAGCCATACACCCTGGTAACCATGTCCAACGAATTCCATATATTCTTTTATCTGGGTTATCTGAAAGGTAACTTCATCCATCACTGGTATTCGCCAGCTCAGGTTGATGGATTTGAACCGATCCTGGCTCATTCTATGGGTGAGGAGGTCAGCCTAATTATGGATCGCGGTCATATTGATCCGGCATTTTCTGGTAAGGAATTGGAGTGGTGGCTGAATGAGCAGTTATTCCGGGTTGAAAGTGACTGGGTTGGCGATTATGAGTTGGTACATTACGCGAACTTGCCCCTGGAAGATTGGACGTGGCATCCTGTCACGTATCAATTTGGTGATAGTTTTACCCTGACCCGGTTTTCTACCAATCAGGAGATGTTGCAGCCTGGTGATATGCTGGGGCTGCAACTAGACTTGTGTCGAAGTGGCTCACTGCCGGAATATCATAATCTGTTCATACACCTGCAAAAAGCAGATACCCAAATTAATGGAAACGATGGCCCGATTAGGTATGGGGGAACGATGTTCATCCCCTGGGAAGTGGGGGATTGTTTGCTTGAGCGACGGGCAATAGCAATCCCGGCCGATGCCGGGCCGGGTGTTTACGACATCATCGCCGGTTTTGACACCCCTGATGGGCTGCTGCCGGTGCAAGAAAATGGGATTGAGCAGGGTGATTATTCGGTACTCGGACCGGTAACAATCGTCCCCTAGTTAACCTACAGCCGTCACCATTTTCCTGAACTTATCCTCCCACCAGGCTGTTACCTTATAATTTCCGCACAAAAACTGTTCACGACCAGAAAATGGAACGAAAGGTAGATGTCTGGTGTATTAATATTGGAGGTAATTAACAAATGAAAAAATTGTTTGTCATTTCCATGCTCCTTATCGTTTCCATACTATTGATTGGCTGCACGGCCGATTCTCTGGAAACGGCCGATGTAGAAGCGGCTGTCCCTGTTGTGAGTGAACGGCCGACACAAGAAACGGCCGAATCCGAAGCTCTTCCCGATTTTCCACTCAAATCGTGTCCGGTCACTCAACGGCCGGAAGAAGCATTTGTCCCTCCTGATCCTTATGGAAAATCGCCTTCCCCCGGATATTTCTTTTATGGAACGAATGCTTTGTGGACTTCCATCCCCAATAACCAGACCTGGGATGCCTTGCCGTACAATCCTGAGACGGGTTTCACCCAAAAGGTTTTCATCCAGCGTGCTGGTTATAACTGGATGGGGGAACCAGAACCGGCCCTGACCGTCACCGGCCGACGGTTGGATGCTGAAGCGCCCCCCCTAATTGCTTCAAGGGCTACCAATGGTTTCACCC
>JBAPRX010000776.1:0-7483 GCA_049281335.1 Promineifilaceae bacterium (SeqCode) | reverse complement strand
GGCAGGGGGCGCACCAGCTTGCCCAAAAGTTGATGATAACAGGCTGTCCTCGGAAATCATTGAGGCTGACCGGATTACCATCGAGGTCGGCCAGGGTGAAGTTGAGGGCTTTGTCTCCCACGTCCATGCCACCGGAGGTGCTGGAGGGAATCTCGGCCACACTGGATTCTGCGGTGGGGAACTCAGGAACCTGGCCCAAGACCGGCTCGTCGGCCGTATCATTGACAACTGGAATCTGAGTCTGACTGTCGCCAAAGAGGTCGCCGCCGAAAAGCACCAGGGAAAGGGCTGCGCCAAGAAGGAGAAAGCCAATGAAAAGGATGAGAGGATTACGGCCGTTTGACTTTTCGGCCGTTGTTTCTTCACTTTCCTGAGAAGTGAGTTGTTCTGTCATTTTTGGAACCTACCAATAAGTGGATAGTTAAAAGAGAATAGTAAGCCGTTTTGTTTTTAGCTAAAGAGGTTGATCCAGGTATCTCTCAGGCTCTCCTCGATACCGGAGAACCAGGTAGCCAGGTCGGGAGGAATGATATTGTTGAACTGGGCGAGCTTACCACTGAGCAGCAGCAGCCCCATAAAGATGAACAGCGCCCCGCTTATAAGTTGGGTGGTGTGGAGGAGTAGTTGGACTTTTTTATTCTTGCTGGGGCTGGTGAAAACCCATAATGCGGCCCCGGCCAGGGCAATGAGCAGAAGGCCGATCTCGTGGACCATCGTAAATTCCTGACCGGAAAAGGTGCTGATGTTGTTAAAGGCATATTGAACAACGGCCGATAAGATGCGCCAGGCTGCTAAGGCCCAAATGAGAGCGACAACCAGAGTGGGGGTGCTAATTTGCCAGCCCCGGCCGCGTAGAACGCGCCAAAAAAGGCTTTTACGACTGGCACGGCCGAAGAAAGTAGAAACGATAATGAGGGGCAGGCCAAGACCCAGGGTGTAGATAAATCCGGCTAACATGCCGCGAAAAATGGAGCCACTAAAACCGGTCAGGGTAAAAACCGAGCCGAGGATTGGGCCAATGCAGCTTGACCAACCAACGGCAAAGGTCATGCCGAAGAGGTAAGAGCTGCCAAGAGAGCCGTTGTTAACGCGCTCATCATCCTGTTGGATACCGGTGAAGCCTCTACCCAACAGGCTCATAACACCGAAGATAAGGATGACTGCGCCACCAATGATCATGATTAAGAGCTGGTTTTGACGCAGGACACTGCCGATGAGGGAGGCTCCGGCCCCAATAACACTAAAAACGGTTCCGAGGCCCACCATGAAGGCCAGGGTGTTGATAGCGATCTGGCGTCGGCCGCTTTGGACGGCAAAAGCAAAGTAAGCGGGCAGGATAGGCAGAGTGCAGGGCGAAGCAAAACTCAACAGCCCGGCGATAAAGGCCAATGCTGCCAGGGCTGGAAAAGGCAGGTCTCCAATCGGATCAACGAAAATGGACTGTTCGGGGGCAGCCGGGCGGGCGATGGTTCCGATGATGATCACGAAAATGGTTGCGACAACCAGACCAATCAAGACAAGTTGGGTCGTAGAAAGGGAGCGTATTGAGTTTTCGATAGACCCTTTTAGAGAGTTTTGCATGTCGGACAATATCTCCGTGATGATTAGTAATTAGGTTGATTAATGGCTAGTACCCAAATCAACTCAATCAACCAATACCCGATTGTGACACAAGAATTATCCCTAACTTTATACGGAAATTCTTAAAAAAGGGTAAAGGTATCTATTGGTTTGAAGATTCTTCATCTTCTTTTAACAGTTGTTGCAGGAGTTTAATATCTTGTTTGGCATTACGCTGCTTGTTTGCAAGACTGGCGATGTAAATCATGAATGCGATCCACATCAAAATATAGGCCAATATCAAGTAATTATTGAATTTGTTAGGGTCGTCAATGCCAGCCTGGAGGAAGATATTAAGAAAGATAGTCAAAGTCATTTTTTACTCCGGTACGTAAAACGTAAATACCTTGCCTAACCTTGTAGGCGGGCAATAACGCGAGATTTCAGGGTGGCGGCTTCGTCTATCATCCGCTGTAAGTGAATCCGGTTTGCGAGCCAGGATAGATAGATGAGGGAGAAGGAGATTAATGAGACAGTCAGGGTGATGCCCATTTTGGCGGAATCAAGACCGGGAGCAATTTCTTGCAGCCCCTCGTCGCCGCCTTGAGCATTTTCCAGCGTACCACCAAAGACAACGGGATGAATGACACGCAGGAGCCGGACGCTGGCATAGGTCATAATGACCGTGATAAAAGCGGCGATGACATAAACGGCCGCAAATCGGCCGCGCCGTTCTTCATCTTCAATAGCGCCGCGCAGCATGAGATAAGCAACGTAGACCAGCCACATAACCGTGATGGAGGTCAGGCGAGGACTCCAAATCCACCAGGTGTTCCAGGCCGGCCGCCCCCAAACAGCTCCGGCAACAATAGTCATAGTCGTAAAGACAATGCCAATTTCAACGGAAGCCAGGGAAATCGTATCAAGTATCTTCGATGGGCGGCGCAAATAGAGAATTCCGGTCACCAGAGCAACGAGAAAGGTAACAGCGGCCGTCCAGGCAGCGCCAACGTGAAAATAGAAGATGCGCTGGACGTTGCCCATTGTCAACTCATCCGGGGCAAAGAAGAAGATCATTAAGAGCAGAATGAGCAAGGATATACCGGCGAGGCCATTGAGAATAGGAACGGATTTTGCGAGAGAAAGGCGTTTTAACATCTTGAATTTACTCCTCGACAACGTAATGATAGGTTAATAATCCGGCCGTTATCATGCAAATATCATAAGCGACCACCAGGGCAATGGGAAATTGAATCTCACTCCAGGCGGGTAAGTCAGGGCGAATGAGTGCGGCCGTTGCTGTTCCAGCCGAGAGCAGCGAAGGTAGGGTGAGGGGTAACAAGAGAACGGGCAGCAGCACTTCTCGCAGCCGGGTTTGGGTGGACATAGAGGTGACTAGCACACCGGCAGCCAGGTAGCCAATTGTTCCAAGAACAAGAACACCTAACACCTGGGGACGCCAGAATGGTTTATTGAAGAAGGCGATAAAAATGGGAATTAAAATAGCTTCGACAATAAGGGTAAAAATGGTGATGCTAAGGACTTTACCCAGGTATATGGCGCTGCGCTCAACGGGAGCTAATAAGACGGCTTCCAGGCTGTGATTTTCCTGTTCACCAGAGAGGGAACGATTCAGGCCAAGCGTTCCGGCCAGCAATATAGTGGCCCAAAGAAAACCCATTGCAGCGTCTCCGGCAGCAACAGAACCGGGCATGAGGGTTCCAGCGCCAAGAGCGAAGTTGAAAACGACTGCGGCCGTAATGGAAAAGATGAGCATAATGCTAATCAACTGGCGCGTGTGCCGTTCGATTTGCAGGTCTTTCCAGAGGATAGCCCAAACGGCCGTTGCAAAATTGGTATCAGCCATTAATGGTTGGGATGGGGCTGTAACCTCTTTTTGCCTGCCATGCTCTGTCATTTCGTCAATCATCTTGCCCTTACCGCCTCCGGGTTACGTCCCCATAAAGCTCCAGAAATTCGCCCGGTGTCGTTCCTTCTCGATCTATCTGAACAGCAATTTTACCACGATTCAAGATAGCTATCCGGTGGCAAAGGTTCAATCCCCTTGCCAGATCGTGGGTAATCATCAGGATCGTTCGCCCTTTTTGGGCTTCGTCAACAAGAAGAGAGTCGAGCAGGAAGGTGGCATCCTGATCCAGGCCGGTGTACGGTTCGTCAAACATAAAATGTCCGGCTCGTGAAGGGTAGCGCGAGCAAGGGTTAGCCGTTGGAGCATTCCTCTTGAGAAGCTGCGAACCGGGTCGCGCCGACGCGCAGCCAGCCCAACAGCGTGCAAGGCCCGGCTGACCCGTTCTTCCTGGTTATCTAACCGGTACAGGCGAGCGTAAAAGGCGAGGTTTTCGGCCGCTGTCAGATCACCGTACAACAATGCGTGGTGGGAGACAAGGCCGATATGATGACGGATGTTCCTGGCATGGCTGCGGATAGGCCAGCCACCAATAGTGACAGATCCGGCCGTTGGGGAAAGCAGGGTTGCGACAATCCGCAGCAGGGTGCTCTTACCAGCGCCGTTAGGCCCGACCAGGGTAACAAATTCACCAGCACGAACGTGTAAGTCAAGACCCCGTAGGACAGGGTTGGTGCCGTAAGTTTTGACAAGGCCTTCGATTTTGATCATTGGGCTTAATCAAAGAAATCACAAGAAAAGATTTTCAAAGAATATCACGATTTACTCACCCCATATATCTTTCAGATCGGCCAGTAGGTCGTCTCTTTCTTCGAGGTACTCGCTTTCGCTAATGTCGCCTGCTTCATACTCATCATCGAGGTCAGCAATGGCTTGTAGGAGTTCTTCTTTCTCGCTTTCCGCATCATGAGCAGGTGTTTGCCACCTTCGGATGGCGAAGACGGCTGCAGCAACCATAACCAGGAAGATTCCGCCGCCGATGAATAATTCGGCCGATTTATTGCGAACAAGGCCAGCGCCTGTTGTTGCGATTTGGCTGGCGCGGCCTTCGAGGGTGATGTTTAAGGCTGACCCGGCTGTTAAATCGAGTTCCTGATAGGTTGAGAAGTCGCCCGTTTCTAACGTTTGCTGCCCGGTGTCCTGCCAGTTTTCCGAGCCGGAAACGCTGATACCTTCGGGGACAACGAGGTTTACCTGATCCGTGTCGTACAGCAGTGGATGTGACAGGGCAGTTCCACTGGAATCGTATGCCATAGAGTAACGGACTAACAGCACCAGCGTACTTTGTCCGGGTCGAACAGGCAGGGTATCCGCCCATCCATCTGCGGTTTGAATGAGTTCTTCAGCGGGAAAGAAAGAGTCCAGCGATCCAAAACCGCGCTGGAATTCGATTAGTTGGGCATCGGTTGGCAGCGTAAGTTCGAAGGTTCCATCCTCAGCATTGCCGGTCGGCCCCACATATAACGTATTACCTGTGTTGTTAACGACGTAAAGCTGGCTTACCTCAACCACATCATCGGCCGTAAATTCCATAATGGTGTGTAGTTGGCCAATGGACAAGTTGCCTGGATCAATGGTTTTCTCATAAATAACGATTGGCAAATCCAGCTCTGGTTGGGAAATAGACACCTGATTGAAGGCGCTGCCAAATTCAATATCCTGGTAAAAGACGGCCGACCGGAAGAACCAATCCTGGGAAACGTTGGTCAGATCAAACTGGTAATGGCCCCCTGCTTCAACAGTGGTTGTCATGGTCAGGGCGACATCAAGGTTGCTGGTGAATGCTCGAAGCTGGACTGTTGTTCCTTCGGCAGCCAGTTCGCCAGTTGTGCCGTTTGTGATAACGCCGCTGACCGACGCTTCTTCCAAAGGCTTGGCAGCAGCCAGGGGATCAGAGTAGAGATAGCTGAAAGTACGAATGTAATCCACAACGGACCAAAGAGAGTCCTCATCCAGCGTAAAGTTATGGGCAGGAACGCTGCCATCAGCCAGCAAATCGAAGACAGACTGGTTGCTAACGTTGCTCCAATAGGTCAGGTCGGTCAGATTGGCCGGGGGCGAACTCAGCCCGGCGGCTTCTTCACCGTCTCCTGCACCGGATTCGCCGTGACAGGCAAGACAGTTCTCTTCGTAAACGGTCTGGCCTTGTGCGATGGAGTCGGCCGATGTTCCCAGGCTGTAAATGGCGGCAATAGCCTCCCAGCGGCTGTCCTCAGAAAGAGGGTTAGAACTGGCCGAGCCAAAGGGGGGCATTCCTGATTCGACACGGCCGTTGCTGATAGTGTCAAACATATCAGTGGGAATGGCTTGTCTCAAGAAGTCGGAGCTGCCCAGGGCCGTCGGTTGGTTGGGCAGGTTGGCGGCAAGTTCGCCGTCACCCAGGCCAGCCGTGCCATGACAGTTGGCGCAGCGTTCGCCAAAGGTGGCAAGTCCGGCGGCGCTGTCGGGCGGCGTGCTGGGGGCAGCGGCCACCTGTGCAATAACGGTTCCGACCCCAACGAGGGCGATCAGAGCCAGCAGTAGGGGCAAACGGGGAATAAAATGGGTTTTTGACAACAGGGGTATACGGCGAAAGTTCATGTGGATTGGATAGGAATAAATTGATGGCCGCAGTAAGCGCAGAAATTGTCTCCCTGGTCAACAGGTTTACCACACTGGGGGCAAAATCTGATACGGCCGTTTGTGGGGACCGGCTTTTCGGCCGTCACTGGGGGCGGTGTTTGCGGTTGAGCAGCAGCCTTTTCAGGGATAGAGGCAGGAGCAGGTTTATGGGCAGGCGTTGGCCGCGAACGGAGTTGAGATACGGCCGCTTCGATTTCATTTTCAACTTCATTATGAACCTTATCAGGCGTTCGCCCCGAACGGAGCCGGGAGATGGCCGCTTCGATTTCATTACCAACCTTATCATCGGGAATGTCCGCGTTGGCGTCCGCACCAGGCATCGTATCAGCTAAAATGTCCAGCTTTTTGAGCGTGTCGGCCGCTTCGGCCACCAACTGTCGCCGCTGTTGTTTGAAATCGAGTTCCGGCAAGGTTCCCGTTTCATAGTCGAATTCGAGGACTTGAATTTGGGTCAGAATAGCTTCTTTTCGGTTCAGCAGCTCCTGTCGCATAGTTCGCTGCTGGTCATATCGGACGCCGGAAAGAAGGAACGGCCGTGCCAGAAAAAGGCCGACTAAAAGGATAAGTGCAGCGCCCAGGAGGATGGAGCCAATAGACATCTATCACCCCTCAGCCAACAGTTGACTCAGGACACCGGTCAGATAGGTCTGATCCAGCGGCCCAAGCCGATATTCAGCAACTCTGCCGTCTTTGCCAATAAAGAAGGTTTCGGGAACGCCTGTTATCTCGTATTTACCAGAGATGGTGGAACGCAGGTCTGGGGCGTTGGGATAGGTGATGCCAAAATCTTCCAGATAGGCTTTTGATTTGGGTTCAACATCTATATAAGCAACCCCAAGAAAAACAACGCCTTCGTCGGCATATTCCTGCCAGGTTTGTTCCAGCAGATCGGCTTCTACCATACATTCCGCACACCAGGAAGCCCAGAAGTTGAGGACAACAACTTGTCCTTCAAAATCGGCCAGGCTGGCGGTTTGGCGATCTTGCCATTCATAACCATCAAAGAATTGCATATCAAAATTGGGGGCTTTCCCGTCCGGCCGTTGTGCGTTAGCTTTTGCCAGACCCCAGCCCAATACAAACAACAGACAAATCACGGCTACCCAACTAATGATCTTGCCAAACGGCCGTTTTTTCTTTGGGGCCGGTTCTAGTTGGTCGGTCATTTTGTTCTCGCTTTCAGCTCTTGTTCAATTTGAGCCATATAGTCATCTTGAGGTGATGCCTCTTCGGGAGTAGATTGTTCTTCCGTCTCCTGAACCACACCATCCGAGGCAGTTCGTTTCGTTTGAATACTTTGGATGTACAGACCAAACAATAGGCCACCCACAACAACGACGACAACTGGAATGACCCAGACAGCCAGAGTAAAGC
>JBAPRX010000775.1:0-6575 GCA_049281335.1 Promineifilaceae bacterium (SeqCode) | reverse complement strand
TGAAATCCCAAACGGCCGAACTGTCCCAGGGCATCTGCCAGCCCTGGTTGGCATCCACCAGGATCGCCATCTCCGCGCCAACCGCCTGCCTGACAGCCTCGACGACGGCCAGATCGTCTCGCGGATTAGCAGCATGGAAGCGGATCTTCAAGGCCGGAAACCCTTGATCCCGCAGCCGAACGGCCGATTCTGCCCTTTCCGCCGCCCCCAGTCGCTCCCCTGTAGACGCATACAAAGCCACCTGCTGCCGCCTGCCGCCCAACAACTTCCACAAAGGCTGCCCGCTGATCTGCCCCATCAAATCCCACAGCGCAACCTCCAAAGGCCACATTCGGCCGTAATGAAACTGGAGATTGTCTAAAATCTGGACATGTCGCTCAATGTCAAAAGGATCACGGCCGATAAACAACGACTCATGGCCGCCAAAACCCAACATCGCATCCCCGGAGCCAACACCCTCATACTCCCCGGCCCGCACCCGCACGATGGTGCTGGTATGGCTGCGGCGCGGCTGAGGGTCCCACGAAGCACGAAACGGCGGCTCCAACGGCAAACGATAATGACGGATGTCAATAGAATCAATCAAAACAGTCATAGAAAAATCAAT
The DNA here is from genome assembly GCA_049281335.1 of Promineifilaceae bacterium (SeqCode). Taxonomy (GTDB): domain Bacteria; phylum Chloroflexota; class Anaerolineae; order Promineifilales; family Promineifilaceae; genus JAKEFB01. The sequence goes on along the minus strand of JBAPRX010000775.1, from coordinate 5,968 downwards.
TTACCACAGGCTCACTTGCTTACTTGCCATTTGCAACTTGCAACTTGCTTACTTGCCATTTGCAGCTTGAAGCTTTCAACTTGCTCACTTGCTTACTTGCCTCCTGGAAACTCCGAAAAAGACCTATGCCTACAACCCATAAAGCCCCCGTGCATTCCCGTCCAGGATCATCTCGGCCGTTTCACGCGCCTGATATTCCGTCAGAAAACCGTCGCGGATAAATTCATCTAAGACCCGGCCCAGTCCCCACCTGCCCCACCGGGCAGCCAGCCAATAAATCTCCGGCATGGTAAAGGCATCGGTGGCGAACATGATTTTGCTTAATGGGGCCATGCCCAGAACGGCCCGCAGCATATCGGGAATACCGCTCGTTGCGAACGGTATCGCCAGCGAAAGGTCAAGCCAGACGTTGGGATAAATCGAAGCCAGGTGGGCCGTCTCCCGGTAAAAGGGCCAACTGGCATGAAGGAGGACGACCTGAGCATTGGTCTGCTCAATTAACGGCCGTAACCACAACGGATTCGCCCCCCGTAAATCAGCGTCACTATCCCCAAATCCGGTATGAAACTGCACCGGCAGCGATTGGGCAGCGGCCTGTTCCAGGGCAATCCACAACAAAAAGTCGCCTAACGAACGACTGGCTAACCGGATTCGGCCGTCTTGCTCCGCAATTTGTTTCCAATAGTTGAATGCGGCTGCGGCTTCCTGGCGATTTGGTGGCTCGACCGCCAATCCGGTACGGTAGGCGGCGATGCTCTTAAAGGCGACGAACCCGTTGGCCCTTGCTTGGCTGAGAACGGCCGTAAACGCCTCAACCATCGCCTCAAAGCTATCCTGTTCCAGGATCAACTGCTCCGCCAACGTCTCCAGGCGTAGGATCGGCCGAACCCCACAGGGCAGCAGGGCCACCATCTCCTGATGGCTTAACGCCTTTTCTCCCCCATAACCATAATCACACAACAGCAGCCCAATATTGGCGTCCACAAACAGCCGCCGCACCCACGTTTCATAGTTTTGAGCCGCCCGCGCTTCTAAAACCCTCTCCAGCGTCGGCTCACAGACCAATAACGCCGCCAGCCAACGAATCCCCGTCTGGAAAAAGAGGGTATTCGGCACATGACGGGCATGAATCTCCCTATCCGTAGACTCCGTAAACCATTGTCGAAAACCAACCGCATCGGCCGTTTCCCCCGCCCGCAGCAGCGGATGAGCATGATGGTCCAAAACCGAAATTCCCACCAAATCCATTGCTACTCGCTCACTTGCAACTTACCCACCGACTCACTTACAACTTGCTCACTTACAACTTGCTCACTTACAACTTGCTCACTTACAACTTGCTCACTTGCTTCTTGTAACTTGCCATTTGCAACTTGCCATTTGCAACCTGCAATCCACCCTCCCCCTAAAACTTATAAATATGATGCTTAATCTCAAAGTCCAAATCTTCGGCCGCAAAAGCCGCATACTCCGACCGCTTCACTGCCAGATAACTCCGGCTCAGTTCTGACCCCAGGGCCTCCATCAAAACCTCATCCGCCTCTAGCGCGTCCAAGGCGGCATCCTGGCTGTCCGGGTAACGTTCGATCCCTCGTTCAGCCCGTTCCTCATCGCTGAACATGCCAGGATCAATCATCGTCGGGTCGCCCGGTTCAAGCTCGCGGGCCACGCCATCCAGACCGGCAGCAATCAAGCCGCCCAAAGCCAGATAAGGATTGTTGCTGGGGTCGCTGGCCTTCAATTCCAGATTCACAGTCGAAGATTCGTGGCCCCACATTCCTGAAGCAATCCGAACGGCCGCTTCCCGATTGTCCGGCCCCCAGGCAGTGTAGGCGCTGGACCAGAAATGAGGCCGCAAACGATGGTAAGAGTTGTAGCTCGGCGCAGTCAGGGCCAGCAGTCCCGGCACGTGAGCCAGCACCCCAGCGATAAAATGATAACCCAACTTGCTCAAGTGATGGGAATCATCAGGATCATAAAAGAGATTTTTCTCGCCTGCCGCATCCCAGACACTCCAATGAATATGGCAGCCATTCCCCGCCTGATCCGGCACCGGCTTCGGAGCCAGAGAGGCCAGCAGTCCGTGATTGTTGGCGACATTACGAACCGTTTCCCGGAACCAGATTTGATTATCGGCCGATCGCAAAGCCAGAGCATGACGAATCGGAAGCTCATGCTGCCCATGTCCCAATTCCGGGTAGTAAGCGTCTATAGGAATATTCTGATACTCCAGGGCGGCCACAATGTCGTCCATCACTTCCGCTGCGGCCGTCATCGAGGTCGAACTAAAGCAAAGGCCGGTGTCAATCGGGCTGAAACCGCCTTCGATATCTGGTTCAAGAAGGCTAAACTCATTCTCAAAGGCAGCTTGAATAGTGAAACCCTGGCCAGCAGCACGGCCGATCATCCGCTTCAAGAAACTACGGGGACAGGCTCCCCAGGGCTGTCTGTCAAGCGTCATCATATCAGCCATCATGGCGGCGCTGTTTGGGGCATAAGGCAGCAGCACAAAGCTTTCCGGGTCGGGAACCAGGCGAATTTCGCCAACCGGCCCCATACCCTCCACCGGCTGCAACTGATCCAGCATATTCATAGCTTGCATAGCAACCGTCAGCCCAATACCACTTTCTATTCGGCGGGCCAGACTATCAATATGGGCCACCTTACCCCGGATGGTGCAGCCATTGTCACAGTACAAAAAGCGAACCAACCTCACCCCCGCATTATTAGCAGTCGTGACAACCTGTTCTCTATCCATAACCCATCCTCTTTAATATTTGCCAGCGGTGAGCGATTTGGCAAACCACTCTACATTATTGGTACAACATATCTTTTCTATTCACTGCAAAACGCAAACTTTTCGCCATGCCAAACCAGGGAACAATCAGGTGAACCAGGCCAACTTCAATCTTTGCCCGACTATGCCATTTCAATATGCCTGAAGCAACCTGCCGCAGGCCCTGGTTGAAAAACCAATCAGCCAAAAGCGGCAAAGCTTCCCAATGACCACAACGCAAAAACTTTCCGATAGCAGCGCCGGTTCCAAAAGCATAGTTACGTATTATCTCCCGAAGCTGCTGCCAATCTCGCCACTGAGTATGATAAAGAATCGCCTCAGGAGTATAGACAATACGGCCGCCTTTAACCAAAATTCGGAAGCCAATGTCCCTTTCAGGCCAGGCTCGAAAGGTGCCGCCCGACCCCAACAGATTGTCAAAGCCATTCAACATTTCGAAGCATTCACGCCGGAAACCCATATTTGCGCCATGTCCAAAGTCCAGGTCTGTGGCGTCTCCTTCGAACACCTGACGATCATCATCGTCCTTAATGGCAATGGGAAACATGATAGCCAAACTATGGTCGGCCAGCTCAAAATCTATCTTTTCATCGGCCAGAATTCGGCCGAAAACCGCCCACGACGAATCCCGTTCAAACTCATCTATCATTGCTCCCAACCATTCAGGCGTGACCCGGCAGTCATCGTCGGTAAAAATGATGAATGGCGCCCTTCCAAGCTGGGCGCCGGTGTTCCGGGCAATGTTCGAGCCGCGCGTCAGTGTTCGTTCGTATCGAATTCTCGGGTCCGTTTCCGTATACGGCCGAATCGCCTGCTCCGTCTCATCATCGTCGCTCTGGTCAATGATCCACAACGTAAAGTCGGGATAATTACTCATTAGAATGCTCTCAATCAGCACCTGAATTCTTGGTCCTCGCCCCCTCGTTGGTACAACAATATCAACTGCTGCGTCGCGGTTTGTGATATGTTCACTCACTTCAACCATATCTGCAACGATTCCTTACTACTTGATTTGAGTGTCGGTAAGATGGCAAAGGATGGCTGGCGTCAATCACCAACCAGGAAACTCACGGGATTCAGGGAAGCGATAACTCTATCGCTCACATGGGAAAGCAGACCCGTTCCCGGTAGTTTAACATGGGTTAATATTGTTTGCGACCGTCTCCTTGGCTATGTTTCACAGATTATAGCCACTTTCGCATCATCAGATCGGTCACTTCAAAGCCCAATTTCTCATACATGGCCCTTGCCCCATGATTGTACCCAAAAACATGCAAACCAATGACATTTACCCCTATCTCCCGCACCTTTTCTTCCATCTTTTGAAAGGCCTGGTAACCATACCCCTGCCGTCGAAACGGTTCATACACAACGACATCATAAACAAAAGCCTCCCGGTTTTTCCCCGTACCACGAATGGCATACCACAAAATACCGACCTTGGTATCGATCTCTGGGTCTATAAGGGCAAATAAGTAGTTGTCCTGGGTCGCTACGCCATCCGGTAGATAAATCTCCCTCATCTCCTTCCTCGCCCGGTCCTCAGCCCCTTCCGCCGGCCAATTTCCAGCATTCACATGTTCCTGGGCATAATCAGGAACCAGGGTGTCTAAATAAACCTCGTACTCTTCGGCTGTCATGGGAACCAGATCAATCATTACCTATTTCCTCTTCCTCACCTTTCGTATTTATATATGTTCTCTTATTTCAGTCATTACTGCAACGATTCCTTGAAGCGATTCCACCTTGCCTGAGAAATGGTAAAAGACATATTTTCAGAAGGCCAGTTAAATACGTCATTTGACGCTTGTGGAGCATGTGGCATTGCATATGATTGGTGATATTGGTTTGGTGGTTGTTTTTAACTTCGGCCGAATGAGAAATACGTATGGCAGATACGTATGAACACCCATGACGTGCCCCCTTTGATTACCCATAATGAAATAATCAAACCAGTTACTTGCTATTAATGATGCAATATCTGTGAGAATACTGACAAGGAAGGTTAACATGCCCAAACAAAATTTTGATCATCTCGTGAATTATGCCACCTCCCAAGGCTATCTTCAATTATCCCAGGATGGCGGCCTCACCTTAGATAAGTCTAAGGATGATAAAGTCGGAAAATATCTAAATAACCATTTGAACATCAGCCCGGACGGTCACGTCCAGGAAAACGGATTGCAAGGGCCGTGGAATAACCCGGCAAATGAGGCGTTTCGTCAAATGGAGCAGCGGGCCAGACAGGCTCGCCTCGCTGCGGCCAAACAGGCTATGGAACGAGGTTGGCACAATATGGGCGGCCCAGGAGCGCCCGTAGGACTGCCGCTGAGCAATAAAATCGTTATCAAGGAAAAGGGATATTTTGGTCAAGGTGGCTATTCAGCTCAATTTCGTGGTGGGACGCTGGACCTGCCACCAGATGGCATGAAAGTAGAGTCAACCTCACACCGGGAAGTCAACATAGATTTGGTCGGCATCGAATGTCAAATAAGGCAGGAGAAAACGGATGAGATTTATGGCGTTATCTCTGTTTTGGGACCATCGAATTCAATCATCGTGAGCCATCGCTTTCCTGACAATGGCACGATGGATATGGGGCCAGATGGTATGCGGCTAAGCAATCTGAATGTTTCGCTTGTCCGAGAAGGTGTCTTGCAGAATTATTATATCTGGGCTTCCTTGGTGGAAAATGACTCCGGCGATGTTGATGTCGTTGCCAGAGATATTGCTGACAAATTTGCTTCAACTGCCGGTCAGGCACTAGGCGCTCTGACCGGCGCACCGGCAGAGGCAGTCAGTGATAGCGAGTCGTTCAAAGAGAACATAGCAACAGGATTAGCCTGGGTTTTTGGAAATATTCTTGGTATGGGCGATGACGCCTACAACGCCGAGTCTTTCAGCCTGTTCTGGGGCGACCTGGCTTCTGGTTCGCCGACATTACAATCGCCTGTACGACGCGACGATGACCCGCGCTCCATTGACCAGTGGACACATAAGTTGACATTAAGCGGCACAGACGATGGTGGCGACCGGGGTCAATATGCGCTCTATTTCAAGGTTTGGATGGAGGATGTGACCAGAACAATTGAGAAGTCAACCCGTTAGTTCAGTTTCTAAACCCAACCCCAACAGACATTCGGCCGTTGTTAGATCAACGTTGATCTAACA
>JBAPRX010000774.1:0-9462 GCA_049281335.1 Promineifilaceae bacterium (SeqCode) | reverse complement strand
CGTATAGTGGATATCTTGTCATCCCCTTAATACCTTTGAAGTTACACTCAAGAATACGTTTAATAGGCAAAGGTATTCAGATGATGAAATTAAAAACCGGTTTCAAAAGGTACGGTTTACTCATTCTAGTCGGCGGGGCAATACCACTTTTACTGCTTTTAAGCATGATTCTTCACTTTCCACAGGCCGTTACGATTGCGGTGCTAATCATCTTGTCGTTGGCCTTTTGCTCAATGGCATTATGGCGTTATGCTAATAAAGACGCGGATGGTTCCGAATGGTGGCAGGACGACAGCGCCTCTGGATGGCGCGGTTATTAAGGCAATTGAGTATAATGATGCAACATTACGGTCAGGTCATAGCGACATTAAAAGAAAACGTTGAAATGCCAAAAACAAAAGTATTGATTGTTGATGATGAACATGCCATACGGCGGTTTTTGCGCACTTCCCTGGATGCTCATGGCTATGAAGTTTACGAAGCGGCTACCGGTGAAGACGCAATCATGCTAACGATCAACGTTCGGCCGGATCTAATCATCCTTGACCTGGGACTGCCCGGAATTGATGGCATTGAAGTGACTCGACGGCTCAGGGAGTGGACCCAAATCCCAATCATCATCCTTTCCGTTCAAAACCAGGATACTGACAAAATTGAAGCTTTGGACGTCGGGGCTGATGATTACCTGACCAAGCCTTTCAGCGTTGGCGAATTAACAGCTCGTCTGCGAGTGGCAATGCGCCACATCCATCAAGAGGAACCGGAGCTTATCTTTGTCAGCGGCAAGCTTCGGGTAGATTTGACCGCCCGCATGGTGACGTATGGTGATGAGGAGGTGCAGCTAACCCCCACGGAATATGATTTGCTGCGGGTGTTGATTCATTACGCCGGTCGTGTTTTGACTCACCAACAACTGTTGAAGGAAGTTCGGGGGACTGCTTACCAAACGGAAACCCATCTTCTACGCGTCCATATGAGCAATCTGCGGCGCAAAATCGAAGAAGATCCTTCCAACCCCCAATACATCTTGACCGAACCGGGCGTTGGGTATCGTTTGCAAGTGGATGATTAGGCAGGGATGGCTACGGTAACGGTTCTACGGCCGTAATCGGCAGGGCAATCGAAAAAATAGCGCCACCATCGTTCCGGTTTTGTGCCCAGATACGGCCGTTGTGCGCCTCCACAATCCCCTTAGCAATAGACAAACCCAGTCCTGTGCCACTAACCCCGCCCCCATTCAGCCGGAAAAACTTGTTGAATACCTGATCTAGCTCGTTCTCAGGCAGTCCCGGCCCCCTGTCTTTGACCGCGATCACAACCGTCTCTCCTTCTTTATACGCTTCAATGTCGATTGGCTCCTCATTGGGCGTATATTTGATCGCGTTATCAACCAGATTGATCAACGCCTGCATCATCAACGCGAAATCAATGGCAACCGGTGGCAGATTATTCGGAATGGTGCGGTTAATTTCGTGACCCCGCAGCCGGTTTGTCATCTGGGCCAGCGTTGCCCCGACAAAATCCTGGACATCATTTGGCTGGCAGACCACTTTCATAGCGCCAGACTCCAATCGGGTCATGTCGAGAAGATTTCCGACCAACCGGTTGAGCCGAAGCGCTTCCTCCCAGGCCATTTGAGCCAGATCATGCTGCGCGGCATCTGTCAACAAGTCGGCATCCTCAACAAGGCTGCTGAGCGCGCCGGTGATTGAAGCCAGCGGCGTTCGTAGATCATGGGAAATCGAGTTCAATAATGTTGTTTGCAGCTTCTCTGTTTCTTCCAGAAGCCGGGCATGACGGGCCTGTTCTGCCAGATGGACTTTCTCCAATGCTGCCGCTACCTGGCTGGAGAAAGAGGTTAGAAAACGACGTTGTTCACCCGTTATGATGATCTTTGAGTTCTGTGGGAGTTCAATCGTCATAACGCCAACAACCTGCTCAGAGGTCTGGAGGGGAAGGTAATATCCCTTGACATGGGTCAATGTGTCCGTATCCCGTCCCGCAGGTTGCCCATGATGGAAGACCCAATCGGCGACGGCGGAGGCTTCCGGTTCCAGGAAAAAGTCTGGGGTAGCAGCCTGTAGTAATAGCCGTTCTCCGACTTCATCCGGTAAAAAGACGGCCGCCGGGCTGTTAAAGGCCGGTCGGATATGGCTCACACAGATTTGGGCGATGTCGGCCGAATTGGAAACGGCCGCTAATCCCTGGCTCAATTCGTATAATGCGGCGGTTTGCTCCTGGCGATGACGGGCAGCAAGCGCCTGTTCCTGGGCGCGGGCCGCCAGGGTGCTGATAACCAGTCCAACGGCCAAAAGTCCGGCAAAGGTCAGGAGATATTCGGCGTCCGCCACAACGAGCGTGTAGAAGGGAGGGACGAAAATGATGTCAAAAGCCAGGACGCTCAGCACCGAAGCCACGATTGCGGGATTCCGGCCCAACCAAACGGCCGTAACCATTACCTCCGCCAGGTAAAGCATGGACAGGTTGGTTGGATCGACAAAAGCTCTCAACGGCAGCCCAATCAAGGTCACCAGCAAGACAAGACCTGCCCCCAACAGATAATTCTGCCACTCAATCGGTTGGCGGCTGTCAGTTTGTTTGGCTTGGGAGGGGGCCACTACGTCTGATTTGCCGCTGATGACGTAGACATCCATATCCTGGCTTCGGCTAATAATCTGGTCAATGATGGAACCATGCCACAAGTCGCGCCAACGGGGCCGGAGTGGTTTCCCGGCTACGATCTTGGTCACATTGCGGCTGCGGGCGTAGTTCACGAGCGTCTCTGCCACCGACTGACCGTTCAGCCGAACCGTTTGCGCCCCTAACTCCTCGGCCAGTTGCAGCGTTTGGGTAAGTTGTTCTTCGTCAGCATCCGAAAGACGGCCCTGGCCGGGCGTTTCGACGTACCCGGCAATCCACTCAACATCCAACCGGCGAGCCAGCCGTCGAGCGGTGCGAACGAGCCGTTCACTCAAGGGGCTTGGACTGACACAGACCAGAATACGATCCCCGGCGGGCCAGGGACCGGGAATGGCATGTGTTTGCATGTAGGCCCGCATCTGTTCGTCCACCCGATCGGCTGCTCTCCGCAATGCCAGCTCTCTAAGGGCCGTTAAATTGCCGGGCCGGAAGAATTTTCGAAGGGCGCGCTCCGCCTGTTCCGGGATGTAAACCTTCCCTGATTCAAGACGAGCCAGCAGCTCATTTATTGGCAGGTCAACCAGCTCAATCTCATGGGCTTCATCTAAAACATAGTCAGGTACTGTTTCTTGTACCCGGACGCCCGTTACCTGGAAAACGACGTCATTGAGGCTTTCCAGATGTTGAATATTCATGGTTGTGTAAATATCAATGCCGCTGTAGAGTAGTTCGAGTACATCTTGGTATCTGTGGATGTGGCGAGACCCGGCAACATTATTGTGGGCCAGTTCGTCCACCAAAGCGATTTGAGGATGTCTTTGAAGAATGGCATCCGTATCCATTTCCGTTAGTGTGATATTACGATAGACGGTCTCTCGACGGGGGATCAGCTCCAACCCTTCCAACAAGGCGTCAGTTTCGGCTCGGCCGTGTGTTTCGATATACCCTATGACCACGTCCGCCCCCTCGGTCCGGCGCTGTTGGGCTGCTTCCAGCATGGCATAGCTTTTGCCGACTCCGGCGGCATAGCCCAGGAATATCTTTAACTTTCCGCGCCTTTCCTGCGCTTCATTCTGCTCTATGTAAGTGAGGAGTTGATCTGGGTTGGGTCTTTCTCTCATGAAATGGATTGTAGATTATCTAGCGCCAGATTCAAATAAAACACATTCACTCGTGGTTCTCCGAATAGTCCAAAGGTGCGGCCTTCCACGGAGTTTTCCACTAGTTGGTGAACAAGGGAGGGATCCAACCCTCTTAACCTGGCTATTCGTTCGACCTGGTATTCGGCAGTAGCCGGACTAATATGAGGGTCTAATCCGCTGCCGGAATCTGTAATGAGATCGACAGGAATTGGCAGCGGATTTGCGGGATCGGCCGCTTTTAGAGCCTCAATCCGTGCTGCAATTCGTGCCGTCAATTCTGGATTGCTTGGAGATAGGTTCGAACCAGCTGACGCGCCGCCATTATATGGATAGGGTTGTGTTAATGACGGCCGTCCCCAAAAATACGAGGGGTCGTCAAAAGGTTGTCCAATCAGTTCCGAACCATAGATAACGCCATTCCGCTCGACTAGACTGCCATTTGCCTGAAATGGAAAAGCAATTTGAGCGATGGCTGTCACAAATAGTGGATATAAAGCGCCAGTGAGCAAGGTAAAAAGCCCCAAGAGTGTGAGAGTTGTACGTAACTGTTTTGCTAACACTTTTATCATTCCTCCTCCAAGTTTTTCAGACCAGCCCCAGGCTCGATAAGATCAGATCAATTAGCTTGATTCCAATGAAAGGTGTAATCAGACCACCAAGACCGTATATCAGGAGGTTGTTCCTCAGAAGGCGCGCCGCTGGTAAAGGCTTGTATGGGATGCCACGCAGCGCCAACGGAACCAGAGCGATTATCACAAGGGCATTGAAGATAACGGCCGATAATATGGCGCTCTGTGGGGTTGTTAACCGCATAAAGTTCAAAGACTCTAATGTGGGATACGTGGTGACGAATGCAGCCGGAATGATTGCGAAATACTTAGCAACATCATTGGCGATACTAAAAGTAGTCAGCGCTCCACGGGTCATTAATAACTGTTTGCCGATTTCCACGATTTCAATCAACTTCGTAGGGTCGCTGTCGAGGTCTACCATGTTGGCAGCCTCACGGGCAGGCTGGGTACCGCTGTTCATCGCAACGGCGACATCAGCCTGGGCCAAAGCTGGAGCGTCATTGGTGCCATCGCCGGTCATAGCAACCAACCGACCTTCCTCTTGATATTTGCGGATGAGTCTAAGCTTTGCTTCCGGGGTCGCTTCGGCCAGAAAATCATCTACTCCCGCCTCAGCTGCAATGGCAGTGGCTGTCAATGGATTGTCGCCGGTAATCATCACGGTTTTAATACCCATAGCCCGCATCCGTTTGAAGCGCTCTTTCATGCCAGGTTTCACAACGTCTTTGAGATTAATAACCCCAATAGGCTGCCCGTTATAGGCAACAGCAAGCGGTGTACCTCCGGCGCGGGCAATCGTATTAACGGCCGTCTGAAAAGTTTCCGGAATTTTTCCATCATGTTGGTGGATGTAGCGCAAAATACTATCTGGCGCACCTTTTCTCACTGAATCCCCGTTGAGGTTAATGCCACTCATTCGGGTTTGCGCTGTAAAAGGAATAAATTCAGCAGCCAGTTTCGAGTTCCCGTTCACTTTCAGATCAAATTGTTTCTCAGCAAGCACCACAATACTCCGCCCTTCCGGTGTTTCGTCAGCCAGAGAGGCCATTTGTGCCAGACGCGCTAACTCCTGTTTACAAAATCCCCCTACCGGCACAAACTCAACAGCTTGACGATTGCCGAGTGTGATGGTCCCAGTCTTGTCCAGTAACAAAATATCCACGTCTCCGGCTGCTTCCACTGCCCGACCGGACAATGCCAATACATTGCGTCGGGTTAGCCTGTCTATACCGGCGATGCCAATCGCGTTCAGGAGTCCGCCAATTGTTGTCGGTGTAAGGCAGACCAATAATGCTACCAGAACAGTAATAGACACAGGTCGGCCGTTTCCTGCTGCCTGAATGCTGTAAATCGAGAAAGGCAGCAATGTTGCTACTACAACCAGGAAAACGATGGTAAACCCTGCAAGCAGGATGGTGAGGGCGATCTCGTTTGGCGTTTTTTGCCGTTTCGCTCCTTCTACCAATGAGATCATCCTATCCAGGAATCCTTCGCCGGGATTGCTGCTTATCTGAATAACCAGCCAATCAGAAATGAGGCGCGTCCCTCCCGTGACTGCACTCCTGTCACCCCCTGACTCTCGGATCACAGGGGCGCTCTCGCCGGTAATGGCGCTTTCATCCACCGCGGCAATTCCCTGAACAGCATCCCCATCGGCAGGTACAATATCGTTCGCTTCTACCAATACAAAATCGTCCTTATGGAGTTCGGTGGATGCAACTAATGTGTATTCAGCGTGGGGGTCGGCCGAATCCAGTCTCTTCGCCATCGTTTTTGTTCGAGTGCGACGCAGCGCATCGGCTTGCGCTTTGCCCCTTCCTTCGGCCAAAGCTTCCGCAAAATTGGCGAACAGAACCGTAAACCAGAGCCAGATGGCGATACCCCCGATGAATGCCGGGCTGTCTCCAGCCGCTAATTCCTTTCCACCTTCGATTCCGCTAACTGCGCCAAAGAACAGCAGTGTCAGAAGCAGACTTCCGATTTCTACGACAAACATCACCGGATTTTTCATCAGGTGACGTGGATTCAGTTTGGAAAATGCGTCACGCATTGCGCGACGGTAAAGAGCTTGATTATCGTTCATACACCTTTCCTTCCTCACGAAACAAACGACACCACAATCTTTAGAGGAGTAATTGCTCGACAATTGGCCCCAGTACCAGGGCTGGAAAGAATGCCAGCGCCCCGACCAGCAGCACAATAACCGTCAGCCAGCCGACGAACAGGGGAGAGTCAGTCGGCAGTGTCCCGGCCCCCGGTGGTATGATCTGCTTGCGTGCCAGCGAACCGGCGATTGCGAGGATTGGGATTATGAGCCAGTAACGGGCAATAATCATGATCAATCCGCCGCTTATAGGGTAGAAAATATCACTGCCATTGATCCCAGCGAAGGCGCTCCCGTTATTGTTGCCCTGCGAGCTGAAGGCGTACAAAATTTGGCTAAAGCCATGAGGGCCTGGATTTGTAGCCCCACTCTGTCCGGTAGTTGTGACAACGGCAACGGCCGTTCCCAACAAGACAACGAGTGGTGGAATCAGAATGACCAGCGTTGCCATTTTCATCTCAAACGCTTCAATTTTCTTCCCCAGATACTCAGGAGTACGACCTACCATGAGTCCGGCGACAAAGACGGCAACGATGGCAAAAGCCAGCATCCCGTACAGTCCGGAACCAACGCCGCCAAAGATCACCTCACCCATTTGCATCATCAACATCGGAACCATCCCACCGATAGGCATGAATGCGTCATGCATCGCATTGACAGAGCCGTTGGAAGCGGCTGTTGTCGCCGTTGCCCATAAGGCGGAGTTGAAAATGCCGATGCGGACCTCCTTCCCTTCCATATTGCCACCCGATTGTTCCGCATTTGGCGTTTGATCGATTCCTAAGGCAATCAATCGGGGGTTACCTTGCTGTTCGGCCGTTACCGCCACGCCTAAAAAGGCGACAAAGATAATTGTCATTACAGCTAACAGGGACGCCCCTTGCCGCTCATCGCCTACCATCTCTCCAAAGGTGAAACAGAGGGCTACCGGTATGAGCAAAATTGCCAGCATCTCAGCCAGATTACTCATAGGGGTTGGATTTTCAAAGGGGTGAGCCGCGTTCACGTTGAAAAAGCCACCGCCGTTTGTTCCTAATTGTTTAATGGCGACCTGGGAGGCGACCGGCCCTCTGGCAATTTCTTGGGCGAAGACGGCCGAACCATCTCCGGTCGTTGTTGGATCAATCAAATCGGCCGTTTCCGTTCCTTGAAAGGTTTGCACAACCCCTTGCGATACCAGGAACAAAGCCAGCAGCAAGGCCAGCGGCAGTAAAACATAGAGAGTACTTCGGGTCACGTCGACCCAGAAAGAGCCAATTCTGTCGGTAGTGCGGCGGCTGAAGCCACGAATGAGAGCCGCCAGGACAGCCATGCCTGTGGCTGCCGAAAGGAAGTTCTGGACGGTCAGCCCCAGCATCTGCGCCAGATAACTCAACGTCGTTTCGCCGCCGTAAAACTGCCAATCGGTATTCGAAGTGAAGGAGGCGGTAATATTGAAAGCCAGGGGTGATGGAACATTTGCCATTTTGTCCGGATTGAGAGGCAGCCAAGCTTGTATTCGCAGGAGTAAGAATAGGAAGACAAAACCGGCAGCGTTAAACAAAAGCAAGGTTCCTGCGTACTGCTTCCAGGTCATTTCCTGTTCTTCAGCTGCCCCGGCAAGACGATAAATAATACCTTCAAGGGGGCGAAACGGCCGTACCCACCAGGGAAAATCCCCTTGATAAATGCGGGCAATGTATTTACCTGTTGGACGGGCGATCAAGAGAAGTAAGACGAGATAAATTGCAATTTGCAATAAGCCATTCACTTTAGAACCACTCCGGTTTGATGAGTGCTGCAAATAGATAAATAAGGAGAAACAGGACGATGACAGCCATAATCATGTACAGCCAGTTCATAAGGTTCTCCCCCATCGTTGCTGTTCCAACAACTGCGCCATATTGTTTTGCTGCTTTAGGGTTGGCGTCCAATTCAGAGAGGGCCTTAAATCATCCAGGGTAAATAAAAGTTGTTGACGACCAGCCAACTTGTGTCGTAACCACCGACAGCGTAAATCTCGCAAATGGGGAATGAAAGAAGATGGGACCTGCACAACAACGGCTGTTGCGCCTAACTGGCCTGCCGCATCAACCAGGCCTGACCAATAACTGGCATACTGAAAAATCTGAACCTGTAATGAAATGCCGTAATCTTCGGCAGTTGCCGCCATATCACTAAGTATTCGAGCATCTTCGTCCGAGTAATTCAGTAATCCGGCGGTTGTGCCTAAAAATAATGGATGCTGGACCGGCACCATTTTTAACAACAAGAGGTCAATTCCGCTGCGTCGTGATATGGCGCAAGCCAGATGGAGCGCGGCAAGCGTCCAGGTTCTTTCCCCAACCACAATCATGAGTCGAGATTTCTTCATCGCCAGTTCCTCGTTTCATTAATAAATCTTTGAACGCCGCAGGGTAGACCATCTGCGGCAGCATTAGATTACAACGATTGGCGTTAAGAATGTGTCTGGAATGGGGATGAGAAAGTCAAGCCGGGATAAAGATTCGGCCGATCGTATTAATTTCTTATAAATTTTGGGTTGAATACGTGGTTAATTAAGGAATTCCAACCTCCCGGAAGTTTCTTGTGTGGAAGAAACTTCCGGGAGGTTTTAAGATATTTTTTAACAATTAGAAGGATTATTTAATTTTGGCAAAAATATCGGGGGTTACTGAAGCTCTGTTGCTTTAGAATGACTTAATTGATGATCTTGCCAATAAGCTTGAAAAGGCGCTTCCCAATTATTTTCCAGATTATCCGGGTTTGAAATTAGTTGAGGGGCGGCATATAAAGTTGAGCGGTCAACCAGCAGCAGCAGCTGCTCTGCATTCGGATCCATCTTGAAATATTCCCAGGGGACGGCCGTTCGGGGCACAGATGCTTCCACAAAGGCTGCCTTACCATATCGGAATGGCCCCCGTTGTAAGAGGACTAAAACGTAGGTGATACGGCCGCTGTCGGAATCCACTAACACATCCTCCACCTGGCCAACCATCTCGCCGGTCGGATCGACAATCCGGTC
>JBAPRX010000773.1:0-3719 GCA_049281335.1 Promineifilaceae bacterium (SeqCode) | reverse complement strand
AAATTATTGTATCAGAGGCTGCTTTTCGAACCATTTTCACTTTTTATATTCAAAGTGATAGGTAGCTAGATAATGAATTGTGAATTGTGAATGATTGGGTTTGTCTGAGATATTGTTTGCAAGTGTGATAAATTGGATGGTTAGGAAAGGGGAATTGGATGGTTGGTGTGGATGATGCGGGGTTGATTACGGATAGTTTGCGGGAATTTATGGGGGAGTTGATTGATTATGCGGGGCTGTTTCCTCCGGCGGGGCTGCCGTTGGCGGAGGCGATTGAGAATTACGGCCGATACCGGCAGCGGCGTGAAGCGTGGATGCTGGGGCGGTTTGTTATTCCGGCGAGGATGCTGGATGAGTTGACGGCGATGGCGGGGGACCGGTTTGTGGGTGGAGGGCCGTACCGGTTTTCGATTTTGGGGAGGGGGGGTAAGGTTGCGGCCGAATTTTTGGAGGGGGTTCAGGCGGATATTGCGGCCGTTGAGGCGTTTCGAGAGGCGCATGGGGCGGGGGTTTCGGCCGAGTTTTATGAGGTGCGGCTGCCGGAGGCGGTTGTGGCGGGCGGGGATGTGATGGAGATGAATGGGATGCTGGCGGCGGCGGGTGGTTTGCTGGCGGCAGGTGGATTACGGCCGTTTTATGAGGCGACGCTGGGGGCGACGTGGCGGGATATGGTTGATTCTTCGGTTCATGCGATTGCGGCTTATAATCATGCGACGGGGCAGCGGGTTGGGTTTAAGCTGCGGTGCGGGGGGCTGGACGCGGCGGCGTTTCCGTCGCAGTATCAGGTGGCGCATGTGATTGCGGCCTGTCGAGATTCGGCCGTGCCGATGAAATGTACGGCGGGGCTGCACCATCCTATCCGGCATTATGATGGGGGGGTTCAGACGAAGCTGCACGGCTTTGTGAATGTGTTTGCGGCGGGGATTCTGGCGGAGGTGTATGATTTGCCGGAGCATGAGATTGCGGCCGTTGTTGCGGATGAGAATCCGACCCACTTTGTCTTTACGGATAAGATGTTTACCTGGCTGGATCGGGTGGTGTCGGCGAGTAGGGTTCGGGCTGTTCGTCAGGAGAATATGATTTCTTTTGGCAGCTGCAGCTTTGAGGAACCGTTGGAGGATATGCAGTTGTTGGATTGGTTGGTGGATGTGGGGTTTGGGGAGTGATTGGGGGGAAGATTTAGCAACGAATTGCACGACTTGAACGAAGTATTGGGTGATGGGTGATTGGTGGTTGGTAATTGGTAATTGGTAATTGGGTAATTGGGTGATTGGTGATTGGTATGAAGTCTTTTGTTGAGGTTCGGCCGGAGAGTGATTTTTCGATTTATAATTTGCCGTATGGGGTTTTTGGGCCGCCGGGGGGGAGGCCGCGCGTTGGGGTGGCGATTGGGGACAAGGTTTTGGATTTGTCGGTGTTGGAGAACGGTGGCTTTTTTGCGGAGACGGTGTTGAACGGCCGTTCGGTGTTTTCTGAGTCGTCGTTGAATGCGTTTATGGCGTTCGGCCGTGAGGCGTGGGGGCCGGTGCGGGCGATTGTTCAACAGCTTTTGCTGGCTGATAATCCGACTTTGCGGGATGATGAGGCGTTAAGGCGGCGGGCGATTGTGCCGATGGCGGGGGTGGTGATGTACCTTCCGGCGGAGATTGGGGATTATACGGACTTTTATTCGTCGCGGGAACATGCGACGAATGTGGGGACGATGTTTCGGGGGAAGGAGAATGCGTTGATGCCGAACTGGCTGCATTTGCCGGTGGCTTATCATGGGCGGGCGAGTTCGGTGATTTTGAGTGGGGCGGATGTGATTCGGCCGTATGGACAGACGACGCGGGGGGATGAGACGACGCCGACTTTTGGGCCGAGCCGGTTGATGGATTTTGAGTTGGAGATGGGTTTCTTTGTGGGGCCGGGGAATCCGTTGGGGCAGCCTGTTCCGGTGACGAAAGCGGCCGATCATATTTTTGGGATGGTTTTGGTGAATGATTGGAGCGCCCGCGATATTCAGAAGTGGGAGTACCAGCCGCTGGGGCCGTTTTTGGCGAAGAATCTGGCGACGTCTATTTCGCCCTGGGTGGTGACGTTGGATGCGCTGGAGCCGTTTCGGATGGCGGGGCCGGAGCAGGAGCCGGAACCGCTGCCTTATCTCCAGAGCGTGGGGGACTGGGCGTATGATATTCATCTGGAGGTGCAGCTTCAGACGGCGCAGATGGATGCGCCGGTGACGATTTCGCACTCTAATTTTCGGTATTTGTATTGGAATATTTGCCAGCAGTTGGCGCACCATACGATTACGGGTTGTAATTTGCGGCCGGGGGATTTGTTGGCTTCGGGGACGATTAGTGGGCCAACGGCCGATTCGTATGGGTCGATGCTGGAGTTGACGTGGCGGGGCAGTAAGCCGCTGCAACTGCCGACGGGGGAGACGCGGAAGTTTTTGGCGGATAATGATTTGGTGACGTTAACGGGGTGGTGTCAGGGGGATGGGTATCGGGTTGGTTTTGGGCATGTGACGAACCAGCTTCTTCCGGCGAGGGAGTTGGATTGGCTGCGTGAATGATACTGGCTGGGCGGATTCTCCACATTACTTGAGTAAAGCCAGGAAGGTAGTGGGTTGAATGACGGGAATGGGGCCGCTTTGGAAGTCGGCGAGGTTGCGAGTGATCAGATAATCTGTCTTCACAGCATCGGCTGCTGCCATTTGAACGGCATCTTCAAAGTCTGTCCAACCCCAGGATAATGCCTTGCGAATGACAGCATCATCAACGGGAGCAACGGTGAATGATTGGAGCAGCGTGGTGAGGATTGTCGCTGCTGCTGCCCGATTGTGATAACGGCCGATTATGTAAAAAAGTGTTGTCAGGCTGTGGGCGGCCAGCCAACCATCCGCTTTTTTTCGGACAACCGCGTCTAATAGGGCGGCTGAATCTTTATAGAATGGTTGGCGGATCTGAACGACATCAATAATGACGTTCAGATCCACTAAAATATGAGGCTTAGCGGCCATATTTCTCTTCGATGAAGCGACCGTATTCTTCTTTCACGTCAATGTCAGGTGGTAGGATGCCAGATAGCTGCTTGACCAACATGGTGTGTTCTGGCTCTTCTTCTTGCTCAAGATGTAAGAAGAAGGTTTCGACCAGTTCTGAAACGGAAATTTGATGTTGAGCGGCGTACTGCTTGGCTTGCTCGATAAGTCGGCCGTTGAGGCGTAATGTGAGTTTTTTCTTCTCTTGAAGTGCCATATGTTCCTGTCCTTAGACGTACAGTTTAGCATCTATTTATACGGCGGTCAACTTTCTATACGCCAGTAGATGCTTTTTTCGCGGGCCATCATTTTGTGGTCTACCATGAAGCGACGGAACCAGGCGCTGTCTTCGTGGTGCTGTTTGATGATGTCGTTGACTTCGCGTTCGGTGTATTCCTGGCCTGGCTCGAATTTCTCTGACATCCAGCGTACAAGTACCATTTGCTTTTTGTATTGGGCGGGGATGGCGGTGATGCGCTGGTTTTTGTCGAGAAAGCTTTGCAGGACTTTTCGTTCCCAGGAGTCGGCGGCGGTGTCGTCAAGGAGGGCGGTGAGGTTGTCCTGGGAGAAGACGTCTTTGCTGATGGATTGGAGTGCGGCCGTTTCGAGACGGTAGATGCGGACGTTGCCTTCGGCTCGCATCGTGACCAGCCCTAACTCTTTCATCATGGCGAGGTGGTGGGAGACGGTTGGT
>JBAPRX010000772.1:0-2289 GCA_049281335.1 Promineifilaceae bacterium (SeqCode) | reverse complement strand
GCCGCACAGCCATAGGCATTAGCCGCACCGCGTACATAGATGCTGCCGCCGACGGAGGCTGGGTCTACTGGATGGGGGCCGGGATCGGGCGCGGTTGGGGCCGGAATGCGGCAGAGCGTTTCATTGGTATTGGTGACATCGTGCGCCCAGGCTGCGCCGACCTTCTTGATGAACGACCGGGCGGCGGCAATTTCAAAGCTCTTGGTGCAGGTATCGCGGCTGTTGTCCAGACCCACGAGGTGCAGGCGGACTTCAAAGGTGGAATTGGTGAGAAAATCGCCACCGGCCCCAATCACAGCCTGTTGGATGTCTACAAAGCCGAGGACGCCGTTGTTGACCATGAAGTTGCCCTGGGTGGCGGCGGTATCGGGATTTCCGGCGCCGTCAGCATAAATGACGGCCGTTGGCAGCGTCGTTGTGCCATGAACGACTTCCAACTCATAATGTCCAAAACCCAGCCCCGATGCGGTTCCGATAATCGGCTCCAGAACGTGTCCGGCCAGGATATTGGGGTCGCCGTGCTTGCAGCCATCTGGCTGGGTCAGGTCGCAGTTGAGAAAAACGAGATGGCGCTGGTGCAAAATGAGCCAGATGATCAGGGCGATGAGGATGAGCAGGAAGATCAAGGCTCCCAGGCTCAATTCACCCTGGTTGAGCCAGTTAGCGATGAAGGCTGAGATGATGACCAGGGCAATGAGCAGCTTGAGGATAAGGTCCCCACAACCACGAACGCCCAAACGGCCGGGTAATTTCGGCCGAGTTTGGGTATCCGTTGGAGGTTGGGAGGAAAGAACGGATTGACGACTGTCGTCTTGCATTGTGTTGTCTCCTTAATGAATCAGACTAAAAATGTATCCCTGGCTGATAAGACTAGCTTTGGAATACACCATTCACTCAAAATGTTGAACTACTCTGATAAACGAGGGAGAAACACTTTTTCCGGCAATGTGGGAAACGAATAGCAGCCATACCCATCACGACCACAGCCGATCCCAACTCCGCTCCGCGTCCCATTCCGGCGTCGGCTCAAAAAAGCCCGGTTCCCCTGGCAGCACATGCTCCTTTAGAGCTTCCTCATTAATAGCAAAGCCCAGCCCCGGCGTTTCTGGAACCGGAATAAAGCCATCCTGAATGATCGGCTTCGGAACCCCGTCAATCAGGTCATTCCAGAAAGCTAAATCGGTAAAATGATGCTCCAGGGCAATGAAATTCTCCGTTGCCGCCGCACAGTGAACGGCCGCCATCGTGCTGACCGGCGTCCCGGCCATATGAAGGGCCATGCTGATGCCGTGTTCCTGGGCCAGATCGCCGATCTTCTTGGTTTCCAAAATCCCCCCGCTGGTGGCGATGTCGGGGTGAATGATGTTGACCGCCTGGGCCTTGAGCAGCGGCATAAAGCCTTCTTTCAGATAAATATCTTCCCCTGTGCAGACCGGGGTATGCAGTGTTTGTTCCAGCCGCACCCACTGTTCCGTCAACTGCCAGGGAACCAGGTCTTCCAACCAGGCCAGACTATACGGCTCCAATGCCTGCCCCAACCGGATACAGTCGTTCAGGCCGATATGACCGAAATGATCGGCCGCAATCGGAACCTCATTCCCTACGATAGCCCGCACCTGGGCCACATAGTCGCACAATATCTCAATCCCCTTTTGCGTCAGGCGGATGTGGGAAAAGGGATGCATGGTTAACCGGTGATCACGGCCGTCTTTCCTGTCTTCCGAGTCAGTGGGCAGCAGCCCTTGCGGCCACGAGAGGGCATCCTTCACCCCCATCAACTGCGAGATACCGACATCCATTTTCAACATCGTAAAGCCCTGCGCTATCCGCCCGGCCAACTTCACCCCCATTGCCTCGCCTGTTGGCTCGTTGGGCGTATCGCAGTACATCCGAATCCGGTCCCGGAACTTGCCCCCCGCCAGCATATAGGCCGGAACGCCATAAGCCTTGCCCGCCAGGTCCATCAAAGCCATCTCAACGGCCGAAACGCCGCCTCCCTGCCGGGCGTGATGTCCAAACTGCTTAATCTTGCGAAACAACCGGTCAACGTTACAGGGATTTTCCCCGATCAACCGGCTTTTCAAATTCAAGGCATAGCTCTTACTGGCCCCATCGCGCACTTCCCCATAGCCGCTAATCCCTTGATTGGTGTCAATGCGAATGATCGTGAACCGCCAACCGTGCCAACCAACAGTGGCCGACCGCATATCCGTAATTCTCAACTCACTCGGCCGACTCACCCTGCGGACCTGATCCTCTGCTCTAACTTCTTCCATAATCCCTCTGTGT
>JBAPRX010000771.1:0-15026 GCA_049281335.1 Promineifilaceae bacterium (SeqCode) | reverse complement strand
CGAAACCGGTCTTGCAGAGACAATAAAGGGAGGGCGTTTAGAAATTAGCAAAGAGCCAGCATGATAGTCTACGTCGAAACAAACTTCATTTTGGAATTAGTTTTCCACCAACAACAATTTGAAACCTGCAATTTGCTCCTAAATCTTTGTGAAACTGGAAAGATTAGTCTTGTTACACCTGCGTATAGCCTGATTGAACCAAACGAAAAATTGGTGAGACAGGCCAGTGAGCGCAAAGAACTCCAAGAAAGACTTGACAATGAAATACGTCAGCTTATCCGCACGGCTCCTTACGCTGCCAGAATTTCTCATCTTAGGGAAATAGGCCAATTGTTAATAAAAAGCAACGAAGAAAATCAGCAGCGATTCACAGAATATCGTAAACGATTTCTTGATGCGGTGGAAATCATCACATTGACCAAACAAATACTCCAAATAGGCGCAGATTATGAAACCAGCTTCTCTCTTAGCCCTCAGGATGGCATCATTTTGGCTTCAATCATAACCCATCTTGATCAGAACTCTACAGGCGATGAAAGTTGTTTTCTAAATCAAGACATTGGAGACTTTAATACGTCGAGTATCGTTTCTGAATTGGCACAATATAATTGTCGAATGATTTATCGTTTTGATCATGGGTTGAGTTTTGTACAGTCCAGGCTGTCATAATGCTTTTAGGATTGCCGCCAGCCCATCCACCAACGAGTACCTCGGCCGAAATTCCAACTCTCGTTCCCCCCGCGACATATCCAAATGCAAATCCTGGCTCATCAACTGCAATCCTGCTGGGGACATCGCTGCCTCCGTTCCAGGAGCCAGTTGGGCCAGAAATCGCCGGGATACAGGTGCAAACCGCGCCGCCGCTCCGGCAGAAATCGTCAAAATACGCGGCCCCTTCCCCGTTAACTGCCGGTAAGCGTCAACAAGATCGCGGATCGAAGTCGGCCGTCCTGGCCCCGCATTATAAACTCGGCCGACAGCCTTCTCCGACTGGCTCGCCAGCCACAACAATTCCACCACATCAGCCACATACACCATATCAAACAACGTCCGCCCCCCATTCACCAGCGGCAACACCGGCATTTTCGCCAGTTGCAGTGCCGCCGGAAGGAAATAACGGTCTCCCGGCCCATAAATAACGGCCGGTCTGACAATCGTCGTTGGCAGCCCTTCTTCTTGAGCCTTTCGCACCAGCGCTTCGGCCATCACCTTTGAACGGCCGTATAGACTCCCCGGCTTCAACGCCGCATCTTCCGTTGTCGGTACAGGCGCATGGAGATCATAGACACTGTTAGAACTGACATAGACAAAACGGCCGACCTCCTCCCCCTTTGCTGCCTCCAGCAGCGCCTCGGTGAAATCCACATTCACCCGTTTATACTTTTCCCATTCGGCCGAATCATCGCTGCCGCCCCCAAAAGGCGCATCAACTGTCAGATATGCAGCCAGATGAAACACAACCGTTACCCCCGCCATCGCTGAATGCACTGTATTGCTATCCCAGGCTTCCCCAGTTACAATTTGCACCGCTTGACCATCCAGAAAAGCAATGTCGCTGGACGGCCGAACCAACACCCGGACATGGGCATTCTGGTCCAGCAAATAGCGCACAAGCTGACGGCCGAGCATTCCGCTGGCCCCGGTAACAAGATAGACGCTCAATTAATCAATCTCCACACGCCAACAAGGTTAATCCATGAGCAGAAAATGGCAAATTATCTCTCTCCTGGCTCTGTCTGAATTTTTGGCGATGGGTCTCTGGTTTTCCGCCTCGGCCGTTACCCCCGCCCTGACTGAAGCCTGGAATTTAACCGCCGGGAATGTGGCCTGGCTGACGATGTCTGTTCAGATTGGCTTCGTCGTGGGCGCTTTTTCTAGCGCCTTATTAAATATAGCCGATGTCTATCCTCCGAAGTATGTCTTTGCTGTCGGGGCAGTGCTGGGTTCAGCAGCCAATGCTCTGATTGCCCTAACGGCCGATGGGCTGGTGCTGGCTATCCCTCTGCGTTTTCTAACAGGCTTTGCCTTAGCGGCCGTTTATCCCGTAGGCATGAAAATCATGGCGACCTGGATGAAGGAAGATCGCGGGTTGGGTCTGGGGCTGCTGGTCGGCGCACTCACCCTCGGCTCCGCCTCGCCCCACCTCGTCCGCGCCTTAGGCGGCATCAGCGATTGGCGCAGCGTTATCTATATCGCTTCCATTTTGGCCTTCATCGGTGGACTCATAGTCTGGCGAACGGGAGAATTGGGGCCATTTCGCAGCAAACCCGCCCCTTTCCACTGGCGCTATGCCTTAGAAGCCCTGCGAGATCGGGGCGTGCGGCTGGCTAACTTTGGCTACCTGGGCCATATGTGGGAGCTTTACGCCATGTGGACCTGGATTCCCTTGTTTTTGCTGGAATCCTACCGTTTGGCCGATAATCCAGTCGAATCGCCCGAACGACTGGCAGCCTTCGCCGCATTCACCGTTATTGGCATTGGTGGCCTGGGCAGTCTCCTGGCCGGTCGTCTGGCCGACCACTGGGGACGTACCCGGACAACCATCGTCAGCATGGCCGTCAGCGGCCTCTGTGCCATCCTCATAGGCTTCTTTTTCGGCCGTAGCCCCCTGGTCGTAACAATCATTGCCCTCATTTGGGGCTTTGCCATCGTAGCCGACTCTGCCCAATTCAGCACGGCCGTCAGCGAACTATCCGTTCATGAATATATGGGAACTGCCCTGACCCTGCAGACCAGTCTCGGCTTTCTGTTGACCCTGGTTTCCATTCGCCTTATTCCTGTTTTGGTTGACTGGATTGGATGGAATCGGGCATTTAGCATACTAGGCATCGGGCCACTCTTTGGTATCTGGGCCATGTGGCAGTTGAAGCGTTCTCCTGCTGCCGTTCGTTTGGCAAGTGGGCGAGGGTAAAGAGGCGTTCCAATGCGAGTTTCCGTTCTGGCAAACGGCTCACGGGGGGACATTCAGCCCTATCTGGCCCTCTCAATCGCCCTCAAAGCCGCCGGGTATGATGTCCTCTTTGCTGCCAACGCCAATTTTGAAGGGCTGGTCGGCCGTTATAACATCCCCTTCCACCCCCTGCCTCTCGATTCTCTGGCCTTTGTCAAAGACCCCAAAGCAAGGGCCTGGTTAGAGTCAACCAACCCCGTTAAACTGGCCTGGGGAACGGTTCGAGCGGTACGGCCGAATTTAGAACCAATCCTACGGGCCGCCTGGGAAGCGACAGAAAACGCCGACGCCATCATCTACCACAGCTTTACCCTTCCCACCGGTTACTATATCGGCCGTTTGCGCCGCGTTCCTTTTCTAACAGCCAGCATGTACCCCATGCCCACCCACGCCCATCCGGCGCTCCCCCTCGATCTACCTTTCCCCTTAGGCCGCTCCTTTAATATGGTCTCTCATAAAGTATTGGATCGCTTCGGCTGGCTCGTTTATCGTTCTGCTGCCAAAGCACTCTGGGGTGACAAGACAACCATCCCCTGGGCTAGCCCCTACCAGCGGCTTTTGCTGGAAAAAGCCCCAATTGTTTGCTGCTACAGTTCAACCGTCCTCCCCTTACCCGACGATCTACCCAACCATGTTCATGTAACCGGCTACTGGTTTTTGCCGCCTTCCCCCGGCTGGCAGCCCAGCCCGGAACTGGCTGCCTTCTTAGAGTCCGGCCCGCCGCCGGTATATGTTGGCTTTGGCAGCATGGGCAATCCAGAAACGGCCGAAGCAACCACCACCCTCGTTCTCGACGCCCTGGCCCAATCCGGCCAGCGCGGACTCCTGGCTTCCGGCTGGAGCGGTTTGGGAAAAAATGTCCACCTATCAGAGCATGTCTTCTCCCTGGAAAGTGCGCCCCACACCTGGCTCCTGCCCAAAATGTCGGCCGTTGTTCATCATGGCGGTGTTGGCACAACCGGGGCCGGAATGCGATCCGGTGTACCCAACATCGTCATTCCCCACTTCGCCGACCAGTTCTTTTGGGGCAAGCAGGTTGTCGCCTTAGGAGCCGGCCCCAAACCCATCCCCCGCCAAAAGCTAACGGCCGAAAAGCTGGCCCAGGCCATCAACCGGGCTGTCACCGACACCACAATGCGCCGCCGCGCCGCAGAAATCGGTCAGAAAATCCAAAACGAAAAAGGCCTTGACCACGCCCTGGAAATCTTCGATCACTTGATAAGTGAAGCAAAATAACAAAAAGGTGCAAGATTTCTTTGGAAATCTTGCACCTTACAAATTTTCTCAACCTGTCTTGTTCCTTAGGGTAAAGCAGTGTCCAATCCTTGAAACATAATTCGTGAAATTCGTGGCTAAATTCCCTACCCCCCCAATGACTCAGCCAGATCACGCAACGCTTGTTCAATTTGTTGAATCAACCCATCCAATCCCATATCATGAAGGGGAATCGTCACTGGAAAGTCCATATCTACCGGAATTTCCGCCTGGATCGGGACATTGCTTTGAACAGGGACATCAACCTCAAAGACTACCGGTATAGAGGTGTCAATGGGAATAGACCGGCTGATAGGAACCTGGACATGCAAATCTATGGGAATATTAGTAACAATCGGTATCGGAATCCGGACTATTTGGCCGAGGGGTGGAAGCGTTACCGGAACCTCTACCGTCGTATTGATTGGAATGATTTCCTGAATAGGAACATCTATGTTGTCCGAGAAAGGAACCGTTAGCGAAACCTGAATGGACTGGCTGATGGGAACGACAAATGTATCGCTGAAAGGGACGGTTAAAGAGATGGGCAGGGACTCATTGATATTGACCGGCAGATTATAATCTTCAAACTGTATGGCCGCTAGAGAATCGGCTGCGGCCGTTACCTGCCGCCGGGCATTATTTCGGATGCTGAACAGACCGAAAACCAGGACGACATTGAAAATGAGCGAGAGAATTGCAATAAGCCACAAGATACGGTAATGCCAGGAACGCGCCATCGAAGGGGCTTTCACCTCGTCACGAGGTCGCATAACATACTCATGAGTATCCTGGTCGGGTTGAGTTTGTAAATCAGACACAATATCCTCCTAGAACTTGATTAACTTGTTTGACGTGGAAAAACTGCTCAATCTCAGCAACCGCTTGCCTCACGCCATTTTCAGCTTTTATTTTTTGGCCGACAATTGCAGCCATTTGTTTCATCGTATTATTTTCTAAAGCCTCTTTGAGGGCTTCGGCCAGTTTATCGGCCGTTAACTGTTTGCGTGGAATGGGTGGGGGGCTGACGCCCAACGCCAGAACCTTCTGCGACCAAAAATGATTGTCCGAGAAATGGGGAATAACGACATTCGGAACCCCTGCACTCAAACCATAACCGGTCGAGCCTGCTCCCGCATGGTGAACAACCACACTCACCCTGGACATCAGCCAGGCATATGGAATACTCTCAATCGCACAAACCGTATCTGGCAGCGGAAAATCAGTTCCCAGGCCGCTCCAGCCGGAAACCAAAATCCCACGTTGCCCAACTTTTTCAAGCGCCTCGATCACCAGTTTGGTTGTCTCCTGTGCTTTCAGTGGATCGCCCATACTGGCAAAGCCCACAAAGACCGGCGGCGGCCCGGATTCAAGGAAATCAACCACGTCTTGCGGGGGCTGCCACCCCGGTGGGGCGTCCAACAGCCAGTAGCCAGTCACCTTCGCATAGTCCGGTAGATCGGGTGGCAAGGGAACCAGTATCTCACTGTAACCACATAAAATCAAGCGCTCTGTTTGCTTCTTCTGATAGTATGGGTCTGTCCAGGGAATCTGCTTTTTCTGATCGGACCAGAAAACCTTTGCCCCTGAACGGTTCGCCAGCCAGTTCAACTCTTCCAGAATTTTATGGGAAAGCAAATTAAACATACCCCCCAAATTAATCCGTAGGTTGAGTGGCAGGCAGGGATGCGCCCGTGTTGGTAGTGGATATAAACTGGCCGGAAGGCAGGGGACTTGAAGCTGCTGTCCCATTAGGTAAGCGGTTGGCAGGGTAAAGGTATGATAAATAATGGCTTCGGTTCCCTGGCACGCCTGCCAGGCATCTTTTAGAAGCTGCTCGCCTGTTAAGTTGACGACCTTCAGGGAATTAAAAAACAGTTGCAGCAGTGTGGCCGAATTTAACCATGCCTGCGTCTCCCGTTTCTGAACAAAAGCAAAAGAGTCCACATCAATAGGGGCAAAATCCAGATCATACGCTTCGGCCAGCGGTGCAAAGTTCGAGTTGGCTGCAAGCCGCACCTGATGACCGGCTGCCATTAGGCCGCTGGCTAATGCCAGATAAGGCTGTACATCGCCTCTTGACCCGGCCGTAAGAATCGTGATATGCAAGTCTCTTAAACCTTCAACCTTGGGGGTATTTTCCTAAATTAAGGGAATAGATCGTGTTTGTCTGGCTTCTCGTTCCTCATTAGGGAACAAGGCAATTAATTGGTCCGCAACTATCTGTGCTACAAAATCAGTCAATACTATACCTGATATACCGGACAAACCACAAAAGTTCGAGTAACGTCTTCATCATAACGGAATAACGGCCGAAGTCTACACCTCAAAGCACACCCCCACCGTAAAAAACCCAACACCCCTATACCCATTCACCAATCACACTTCACACTTCACAATTCATTATTCTCTTTTATCACAGCCCCAACCCCACCCGTATCTCCCCCAACAACGCAACCGCCCGCTCAATCAATGCCTGATTCTCCGGCTTATTAGGCCATAAGCTGGCTCCTGATGGGTGGGGGAGCGGCACAACCCAACGGCCGTCCTTCGGTTTGCTATCATCATACGCCCTCACCCGTTCTGCCTGACGCAGCTTGAAATTTACCGGCTGCTTTGCCAGCGTCTCCGGTGGGAAATAAGCCCCTCGGCCGATAATCTCCTTCAATCGGGCGCTGGCCGGATAGAACAGCTTAATCGCCAACCCCCCAACCGGAATAATCAACCGGGGATGCACCAGGGCAATCTCCTCTTCCAAATACGGCCGACAAAACGCCTGCTCCGCCTTTGTTGGCACCCTGTCCCCTTTCCCGTTGCCGTGCTTCCCCGGATAACACTTCGTCACCGAGGTCATATAGTGACGGCTGCGAAAATCATCCTCTTCCCAGCCTGCGCCTCCCAGCCATTGAAACAACCGGCGACCACTTCCGGCGTTAAACGGCCGTTTCGCCTCCACTTCCGTCACCCCCGGAGCCTGTCCGATGATCATCGCTCTGGCCCCCGTCTGTCCTTGAAAAACCGCTCCCGGCACAATCTCATAACCCGCTTCCTGGCAAATCCGGCATGATCGCATCCTTGCCTGGAGTTGTCTCAACCCATCCATTAACTCGCTTCCTCAGCTTCCAACACCGCAATCTTATTCTTAATCAGGGCAATCTCTTCTTCCCGCCGCTGAATGGCCCGTTCCAGCTCCAGGCGAACACTGTCCCACCAGTTCTCATCCTCCGACGTCAGGCTTTGAGCCTTACGCCACAGCCGGGCACTGTTTTCCTGCCGCAGAGCTTTAAGCCGTTGGACCGCTTTTCGCCGCCGCCGTCGAAGTTTCAAGATACGTTCGCGCAGTTTGCGGTTTTGAACCGACTCAATCGTCGCCAGTTCGGCCAGTTCGCCGGGGTCCAGCTCTTCTGCCATATCGTAAAGTGCCTGAATGTCGTTGGCAGCATAGGCAGTATTCACCGCCGCCATGACGGAAGTTCTGTAGGCTTGTTCAACGGCCGTCTCAGCCAGATCGGGATGAAAGCGGCGGGCCAGCTCTCGATATAGTCGTTTTTCGGCCGCTTTATCTCGCGGTGTATCTGTTGGCAAAAGGACTTCCTCTTCCTTTTCAGCAAGAATATCCTCGTCAATCGCTGCCGCTTCCCAGAAAGAGTCCCCCTCTTCATGGGAAAGCGTCTCTTGCTCCTGCACCAAAAGCCGCCATCGGGTCAGGCAGCTTTGCTTCTCAAACTGTATCTCCTGAAAAGCGTCCACCAACCGGTCCAGCTTCAAGCGGCAGTGCATCCGAAAGGCATTAACGGCCGCTTGTTCCTTTGCAAGCTCCGATTCCGCCTCCAACAATGCCTGTTGGGCCTGAACCAGTTGTTGTTTCAACTCCTCCGGTGCTTGCTTCTTGGCAGGAACCGGCATGATCTGTCGTTTTTCAGCCATGATGCTCGCTTATGGTGTGCCGTTCCGCATAGATAAATCCCAGGTAGTCATGCACCGGGTTCGCTCTCTCTCGAACAGAAAACCCTTGCTGCCGCAAATAGGCCGCCAGATGGTTGGTTGAACAGTCGTTATAACCGTCATGGGTTTCAATGGTCAACCGGTCTATCCGGCTCAATAGTCCCGGTGGGCTGTCCAGCAGCAAATCGAACTCGCAGCCTTCGCAGTCGATCTTCATCAGATCACAACGCCCATTCGGAAGCCTGTCCAGCATCTCGGCCAGCGTGATAACAGGAATGGCTGCCTCTTTAACTGTCCCCTCACCCGATTCGGCCGTAAATCGCGTAGATACCGCCTCAACCCCCTCCAAAACAGCCGACATTGTTCCCGCCGTTGATGCCGTTGCCTGTTGAAAAGCAGCCGCATTCGTGATGCCGTTCAAAGCCAGGTTGTGTTGCAGCAGGTCAAACGAAGCCGCCAACGGTTCGTAAGCAAAAACCCGCCCCACCGGACAATGGGCCGCCGCCAGAACGGTAAAATCCCCCAACCCGGCCCCAATATCCACCACCGTCCAATCGGGCCGAAACGCCGTCACCGGCAGGTAATCGGCGTCAACACACGTCTCCTTGATAACCCAGACATCCATCGCCTCCCGCACCGAAAAGCGATACCCGCCTTGCTTGAGTTGAATCTCAGTTGGCAAACTCCCCGGTCGGCCGAGAAAGATACCGAGAATTTGGAATGGCCGTTCAAAGCGCGTCAACAACGTTAAAATCGAGGCCGCATAATAACCTGTTCGGGATAAAACTTTCATACCGCCCGATTATAGCCGCTGTGTTCCGAGGAAAGAAATTCCCCGTCTGAAACAAGAAACTAGATCGAGAGGATGCACAAAACAAATCAGTAATCCAGTAGGGGCAGGACAGGCGGGAGATGCCAATGTTTTCCCTATGGCCTTGGTTCCCACCTGTCTCGCCCACTCATTTGCCATTACCGATTTACCCCTCAACAGCCTCCGTCGGTGTTGCCGACGGCCCCGGTGTCGGAGTGGGAGTCGGAGCCGGAGTCAATGTCGGAGCAAAGGTAAAATCAGCCTGGAAAACAACAAAGTTCGTAATTCCCGGCTGCACCTCAACCGTCCGCCGGTAATATCGGCCGCCCGCCTGAACAGTAATCGTATACCGCCCCGCCGGTAAATCACCAACAACAAAATTCTCATCCCAAATTTCATCTGAAGGTGTTTGAGAAGTGTCATAATAGGTTCGCACGACCCGTTCTGTCGTGGAAACATTTTGCGGCGTAACCGTAACCCAGGCTGCGGTTATTTTTCGGCCCCGTCTATCTTCGACACGCCCGGCCAGCGTTCCCCACCCTTCAAAAGGAGCCACCCAAAGCAGCGGATTGCGAACATCATTGTAATAGTTTCCCCCGACCCGTACTTCCAGGTGTAAATGAGGGCCGCTTACCTCCCCCGATGCCCCAACACCCGCTATCAGTTGTCCTTGCTCTACGCGGTCGCCAACATCCACAAACAGTTCCAGCGTATGGGCATAAAGCGTATAAACATCTTCTCCCAACCACTGCCAATCATGGTGGATGATGACCGTATTACCGTAATAGTTAACCCCATCCCGATTGCTGTACAGCGGCCCGGCCCAAATCACCTCGCCGCCTGCGGCTGCAAAGATAGGCGTCCCGGTTTCGTTGGGAAAATCAAGGCCGTGATGGACCCGATAGGGTAGGGCGAAATCCACCGTCGGCTCGCTGCCATAAAGATACCATTCCAGAGGAAAGTTGCGGTGGTCGGATGGAATCGGCCGAATCAGCCAGTAATGGTCATCCGGGTGGAGGGAATAAGGGACGGCCACTGGCGGCGGTCGCCAATCTTCCGGCGTCGCCGGCCCTGCAGCAGCCGGACGAAGCTGCTCCACCTGCCCCGGTCGGACGCCTGTCCCCACAGCAGGCGGCGGGGGCGTATAGGTTGGCGTATTCCCAATTTCATTGATAGGAACGGTCGTTCCTGGTTGCTGCTCTTCAAGCGATTCAAGGTCGTTGTCAGATGCAGTTGGCGTCAGCGTAAAAAGTACAGGCGTATCCGCCGGTAAAAGTAATGCCGGGGTCGGAATCTCCGGCTGCCCCAAACACCCCCCTAAAAACAACCCCCCAATAATCAAACCCCACAGCAAAAAAATAGGGCGCTTCGCCCCCATTCCTCTCTTCCAAATTCCACCGCCACGTTCCAACCGTCTCAACCCTGATACCACCCTACTTGCCCACTATTCACGGCCCATCATTCACAATCCCTACCGCCCAAACGTCTCTTCAAGCTCCTCAGGCGTATAAATCTCCTGCATTGCCTCTTCCCAGGTCAGCCCCTGATAATTCTCAAAATGCCAGTACCGAATACCCTGGAAAAAAGTATGCCATCGTTCAACAGCCGGAACGCGAACCCAGCCAAAATCGGCCGCCAGCGCTGTAAAATCAAGGTAATAACCGGTCGGAATCTCATCTTTGGTCTTGCCGCCCTGGTCATAATATTGCGGGTCAAAACCAAACCGGGCGCGAAAATCCCAGGGTAGTTGCCGCAGCGGTTCGCCCATCGTGCCGTCCTGATTGGCCGTTCGCAAATAGACCCGCCAATATGTCTCGGAACCCGCGTCTTCCCGAACAATTTCGACCTGCGGATTGTCCGCCAAAGCCAGAAGATAGTTGAAATCAAAAGCGCGACCGGCATAACTCCAGCTTTCGGCCGGTTGGCCTGGAGATGGTTTGTCATCCAGGGAAAGGTACATATTGTCCAACTGCCCCAAAAAGTCCCAACCGGCATCGGCCTGCACCCTCACCCGCAGCGCCTCAAAAGACTGATCCACCCGTTCGCTCAGATAGGGAAGCGGCGCGTCAACGTCCAATTCCCATAAGAAATAAAGCGACTGCCCATCTTCCAGGGGGCTGACATTTTCAACATAGAGAGGACTGTCTTCGGCCGTTGTCGAATCTTTAAGCTGGGCTTCCAATTGGTCCGGCAGCAGCGTAACGGCCGACCAGGCCAGATCATCCACATGACCATCTGTGGTATAAGCCTGTGGCGCGACGCTCCAGGCGTCCACACTCCCGGCAATCAGAAGGCTTTGTGTACCGCTGTCATAGGCATAAAGCAGGCTGTTCCCGTCCGGCGACCAGCTTGGGTGACGCCCTTGTCCAATCGTCACCGGCTGGGCAGCAGGCCGGTAGCCTTCCAGCGGGGTGACGTAAACCAGTTCATAGCCGCTGCTGTCATCATCATAAGCCAGATAACGATCCCTTCCTTCAAAAACAGGATGGTCTTCGTACCGGTCAGGGGAAGCGGTCACATTTTCGGCCGTTTCGTCAGAAGCAGCATCAAGCGACATGATGAAAATATCTTTGTTTCCGCTGCGCCAGCTTGTGAAAGCAATATGCCGTCCGCCCGGCGACCAGACCGGCGAGAAATCCTGTGATGGATTCTCCGTCAGCCGAATCGGTACGCCGCTGCCATCTGCCCGCACAATATACAAATCTAGGTTGTCATCCCGGTAAGAGGTAAACACCAGCCATTGTCCGTCCGGTGACCAGCCAGGATCGCCGTCGAAGCCGGGATAGTTGGTAATGCGTCGCGTTTCTCCACTTTGGAGATTGAGGACATAAAGCTCCCAGTTACCATCTCGATGGGAGGAAAAAGCCAGCTCACGGCCGTCTGGACTCCAGGCCGGTTCACGGTCATCGGCCAGATCATAGGTCAGTCGCACCGGTTCAGAACGGCCGACTGACAGCACATAAATATCACTATTGCCATTGCGCCGAACCGTGAAAGCCACACTGCCCCCGCTTCCCAGGGTGTCAGGCGTTGGCCAGGGCGTCAGTTGAACAGTGTCCACTTCCTCCGCCCCTTGACGCGCCAGACTGGCGGTGTCCGGGTTGCGTGGGGTTTCGGTGACAGTTGCTGACGGCGTCGCTTCCGGTGTGATTTCTTCGGCAATGGCAGTCGCATCCGGCTGTCGAACCTGAGTCGTGATAAAACCCACCAACAGGATGACACTGGCCGAGATAAAAGCAGTCGCAAGGCGGTTGGTTCGTCGAGGGACTCTGGTAGAAGGCAGTCGAGGCGCGAGGATTACGGTTCGGGGAGCCGGTGGGCGAGAAACAGAGACCCTGGCCCTGGCTGTCAACAAAATCCAGCGAGAACGCCACCGGCGGCGGGTTCGGAATCGAAAAGCGGCCGTTGCCCCCCAAACGGCTCGTATTCGTCCCTGGAAAAAACGCCCCAAAAATTTGAGCAGCCTTAAAAAAACAGAGCCAACCAGCCAGCCAGCCGTAACCCGCAGACTGAGCCAGATGAAATTCAGCGGCCGGTAAAAGGTTTTAGAATAGAGCCAGCGCAAAGGAGAAGTGATAGCTAATAGGGGATTCCAGAGAACAGCCCGGAGTATTGTCCGCCCCGCCAATCCCGTTCGGCCGATAAAACGCCAGAACCTTTGCAGCAGATGGAGCAGCCCACCCAAAATCTTGCTGAAAAACCAGCGGATCGGCCGCCAGAACAGGGTTGTAAGTAGCTTGCGGAAAGCCAGCCCCACTCTCCCCAGCAATCGCCAAAACCACCAGGCAAGGGTCACTAACCGATCATGCAGCCAAAGTCCGACACGATCAGCTGCCCGTCCAATGCCTTTTCCTACCCGCTTCATCGCCTGAACGAGAAATCGAAAAGGAATGAGAAATACGGCCATTAATCTGTGACCTATCCCTCCAGATCGTTCACGCATATTACTTGCGAGTGTAACATGCAAGAATACTATGTCAAGTTACTAAAGTCCTAGACAGAGGGGAGTATGAGTCTATTAACCCAGCCGCCAGACAGACCAAACGCCCCAATATATGGCCGCCAAAATTCCCAACGGCTGCATCGGCCTCTTTGGACAACCGTTAATTTTCCGTGAATCGTGAGCCAAATTACCCCGGAATAATTGATACAAAATATCAATACCAAAATTATTCCCCCATAAAACCGCAATCCACCCCTTTCCTACCTCTATGAAATCAACATGTGGAATGTCAAAACTCTCACAAACTTGCTCACCTTCCTCATCTTGCTCACCTTCCTCACCTTAAATTTTTTTCTTAAAAATCCCAACCTCCCGGAAGTTGTTTATGAGCAATGATTTAGTGGAAGAAACTTCCGGGAGGTTTTAAGTCATTTTGTTAACGATGTAATAAGGTTGTCAGTTAAATAATCGGCCGTTAAACTGGTTTTAATGTTTAATCGCCTTGAACAATATTTTCTTGAACCAATCAATACCGTGACCCATCTTTTTGGAGCCATTGGCGCCTTTGGTGGTCTGCTGTTACTGGTTTACTTAACCAGGACAGAACCCGGAAAAATGCTCTCCCTTGTTGTCTATGGTCTTTGTATGACCCTTCTCTTTACAGCCAGCACCCTCCTGCACGGCGCAAAGTTGACCGACAAAAACCGAATGCGCCTCAACCGCCTCGACCACGCCGCCATCTTCTTGATGATTGTCGGAACCTACACTCCCATCATCTACAACTTCTTTCCCGAAAAATGGCTCTGGCCCACTTTAATCGGGTATTGGCTGATTGCGGTTGGGGGAATACTCTACAAAACCTTTAGCAAAAAGATTCACGGCGTCATTAACAAGACCATCTATCCAGTTTTAAGTTGGGGCGGTGTTGTACCGGCCTTTTTTGCTTCCCAGCAGCATCTGCTAATTCCGAAAGGTGGCATGGCGCTGTTGCTGCTCGGCGGCTTAATTTACATGGTTGGCTTCATCATCTACTACCGCCAACGCCCCGACCCCTGGCCCAACCTCTTCGGCCACCACGAAATCTGGCATCTATTCGTCCTGGCCGGGAGCTTCTGCCACTTCCTATTTATGCTCTTCTACATCGTTCCTGCTTAAAATAAAGTTGTGCAAATCGTGAAAGCTGCCCTTGAAATAGGCATGGTTATGAAGGATTCCCTTATCCTTAAAGCCCAACTTTTGCAGCAAACCGGCCGAAGCAGCATTGCCGGGCATCACAAGCGCCTGGATTTGGTCAAGCCGGGCCGTCTCAAAGCCAAACCCAATCACCTGTTCCAACACCTCCGACATAATCCCCTGTCGCCAATATGGTCGTCCCAAATCATACCCAATGCCCCCCTGCCGATCCTCCGTTCTCAGAATCATTCCTACAGTCCCAATCACGACATCCTTATCCTTAAAAGTAATTCCCCAACGAATCCCCTTTTTCTGGCTAAATAGCCGGTGTTGTCGCCTGATCAGAGCATCTGCCTGCTCTAACTTGGTAAAAGTTTCCAGGTCATAATAGCGAGTTACCTCATCGTTGGCATAAATGCGGTAAACGGCTTCCGCATCGGCCGTTTCCAACTGTCTCAGCCGAAATCTTTCGCTCTCCAGTATGGGAAATGTTTTAAAAATTGGGTCAAAGAAGCTCTGTTCTGTCATGGGTCATCAAATTATATCATGAAGGTGAGATCGCCCGCGCTTCCCCACGACCTCAATCAACTCCATCTTCCGCAAGCAATAAGTCATCTTCTGGGCCACATTTGCCCTGATTTTCAACTTTGAAACCAGATCGCTGTTGGTAAAAGGATAGGCTAGGGAATCTGGCAGCAGAGCCAGATAATCGGCCGTTTCCTTGAAATCCCTAAACGACAGCACATCCAACAAAAGCCGGTCCGCCACGCTCCAACCCTTGCGCCGCCAACTCCCCTCCCCATCATCCCGCCAGATGACCTCTTCCTGACTCATCAGCGCCTTGAGAGAAAAGTTCGGATGAGTGACCAGACGCGGCAGGCGCACCAACTCCACAAAAATCTCCTCAATCCGTCCCCTCTTCGGAGACTTACGACGGCTGACTCGTTTCC
>JBAPRX010000770.1:0-3989 GCA_049281335.1 Promineifilaceae bacterium (SeqCode) | reverse complement strand
GGGCGCGGCTCCCCAATCAAATCAAAAAACAAATTGGGAAACAAAATCGTCACGCTGCCCCAAACAAAATTATAAACGGCCGCAGCATAAAACCACGGCCGAAACCGCCTCAAAGATAAATCACTTTCACCCAAAATCCACCACCCAACAATAAAAAACAAGTCACAACTTTACACAAATTCTCACCGACTATAAGCAAGAAATTCGTGGTAATTCGTGAAATTCGTGGCTGCTCTTCCCCCCTCACAACGCCTTCAACGCCCGACCCAAATCCATAATCAGATCATCCGCATTTTCAATACCAACCGAAATACGAATCAATCCCGGATCAACTGCCAGCTTGGAATCAGCAACCGAGGCGTGCGTCATCGGGGCCGGTAACTCAATCAACGACTCAACCCCACCCAACGACTCCGCCAACGTAAACAACCTGACATTAGCTGCCAACTGACGTGCGGCCGTTTCTCCGCCATGCAGCAAAAAGGAAATCATCCCACCCGGCCCCTTCATCTGCCGCTGGGCCAACTCAGATTGGGGGTGGCTGTCCAACCCCGGATAAATCACCTCCGAAACCGCCGGATGGTCCGCCAAAAACTGCGCCACCCGCGTCGCATTGCGGCAGTGAGCGGCCATCCGCAAAGAGAGTGTCTTAATCCCCCGCAGCGTCAGAAAACAGTCCATCGGCCCCGGAACCGCCCCAATCGCATTTTGCAGAAACTTCAACTGCTCATAAACGGCCGTATCATTCAACACAATCACCCCACCCACCACATCAGAATGCCCCCCGATATATTTGGTGGTACTGTGAATGACAAAGTCCGCCCCCAACGTCAAAGGCTGTTGCAGCGCCGGAGAAGCAAAGGTGCTGTCAACGCCCAACCAGGCTCCCGCCCGGTGAGCAATCTCAGCAGCGGCCGAAATATCCGTCAGCCGCAGCATAGGATTCGTCGGCGTCTCCAGCCATATCAGGCGCGTCTCCGGCCGAACGGCCGCTTCCATCTGCGCCAAATCATCAGTATTAACAAAGTCAAACAACAGCCCATACCGGGCCAACACCTTGTCAAACAGCCGGTACGTCCCCCCATAGACATCATCCCCGCAAATCACATGATCCCCCGGATTCAACAGCCGAAGCAGCGTATCAATCGCCGCCATCCCCGAAGAAAAAGCCAGCGCATGACGGCCGTTCTCCAACGCTGCCACCGAAGCCTGTAACGCCGACCGGGTCGGGTTATCCGTCCGCGAATACTCAAACCCCTTCGTCACCCCCACCCCCTCCTGAGCATAAGTCGAGGTCTGGTAAATGGGCGTCATCACCGCCCCCGTCACCGGGTCCGGCGCCACCCCCGCATGAACCGCCAGGGTCTCAAAATGAAGATTATCGTCAATCTTGTTTTTCATATCAATCACATTGTTCCTTCCTGCTTAAAACGTAAAAAGTAAAAAGTAACGGTCTTGCAAGCAAGAATTACGTTTTTACGTTTTACGCATTACGAATTACACATGATTCCTCCATTGTCCTCCGTCCATAAGCAACAAGCAAAAACATTGACATCCCCCCTCCCCTTTGCTAGAATCAAATTTCTGACCGCCCCATTCGTCTAGCGGCCTAGGACGTAGCCCTCTCAAGGCTAAAACAGGGGTTCGATTCCCCTATGGGGCATATACAGGAGGCTTCGACCGGAAAGGCGGAGCCTCTTTTTTTTGGTAATTGGGTAATCAATACAAACGGATGACAGAAACCATCACCACCTCTTCCAACATTGATCGCGGCCGTTACCGCAAGATTTTGTGGTTCTTCGGCCGTGTTGTTGCCCAGCTTGTCTTGATAGACCTGGTTGCCGGTCGGGTCTTCAAGAAGTGGGTCCGCCGCACACGGCCGTCCCGCTTCCGGCGCATGTCCCGCCGCTTCCGAGAGCTGGCAATCGAGATGGGCGGCGTCCAGATTAAGCTGGGCCAGTTTCTAAGTTCGCGGGTGGACGTTCTGCCGCCTGAAGTCACCGAAGAGCTGGCCGGGCTGCAAGACGAAGTGCCGCCGGTCCCCTTTTCCGAGATCAGCATCGTCCTGCAAGACGAGTTAGGCAATCCGGCCGACTCCTTCGCTTACCTCGACCCTATCCCTTTGGCAGCCGCCTCGCTCGGCCAGGCCCACCGGGCCAGACTGCACAGCGACAACGGCCACCAGCCCGACGTGGTCGTCAAAGTCCAGCGCCCCGGCATCGCCGACATCGTCCAGACCGATCTGTCCGCCTTGCGCGTTGTCGCCCGCTGGGCCATGCGCTACAAGCCAATTCGCAGGCGGGCCGACGTCCCCGCCCTGCTGGAAGAGTTTTCCGCTACCCTGTGGGAAGAACTCGATTACCACCTGGAAGCCGACAACGCCGAACATTTCGCCAGGATGTTTGCCCGCAATCCCCAGGTGCGCATCCCCGCCATCCACCGCCAATACTCCACCCGCCGCGTTCTCGTTCTGGAAAACATAGACGGCATCAAAATCACCGACATAGAAGCGATGAACGCGGCAGGTATTGACCATTCCGAGGTAGCCGTTCGCCTGATGGACACCTACTTCCACCAAATCTTCAAAGAAGGCTTTTTCCACGCCGATCCCCACCCCGGCAACCTCTTTATCCAGCCCATCCCACCGACAAATGAAACGGCCGAAAATGGCAGCCATCCCTTTCGTCTGGCCTTCGTTGACTTTGGCATGGTCGGCCGTGTTGAGGAGTTGATGGGCGAAAATCTCAGGAAAGTCCTGGTCAGCGTCACCCAGCGCGACGCCCGCCGCCTGACCGAAGCCTATAACGAGTTAGGCTTCTTCCTGCCCGGCAGCGACCTGAATCGCATTACGGAAGCCCAGGCTAGCTTGCTGGATCATCTATGGGGGCGCAATATGTTAGAACTGAGCCAGCCCGACCCCCAGGAAATACAGGAATTAGGCCGAGAATTTCGAGACATCCTCTTTGAATTCCCCTTTCAGGTTCCCCGCAACTTCGTCTATCTGGGACGAACGTTGGGCATGTTATCCGGCCTGACAACGCTGTTAGACCCCACAATCAATCCCTGGGCATTGATTGAACGGTATGGTCAGGAGATAATCCGCACCCGCGAAGGGCGAGAGATGACCATCGCCACCCTGTTAGAGTGGGTACAGCCGCTCATCACTCTGCCTGCCCAGGCGCAGCGGGTGTTGGCAGCGGCCGAAAGCGGCCGTCTCAAAGTCCAAACCACACCAGATCGCACTATGCTCCGCCGTTTGGAACGACTGGAACGGCAAGTCGGCCATCTCAATTGGAATATCTTGCTGGGGGTGCTGTTTCTTTCAGGAACGCTGCTCTATATCAACGGCGAAACCGGCCTGGGCATCACCGCCTGGATTGTCTCCCTCCTCATCTTCCTCATCACCCTCCTAACCGGCAGCGACTAAATAAGTCGTGGATTTCATTAACTTAAAACCTCCCGGAAGTTTCTTCCACTAAATCATTGCTCATAAACAACTTCCGGGAGGTTGGGATTACTTATTTAACAGTGTATTCAACAACTCAACAGTTAATTGTTAATCAGTTCTTCTTCCAACGTTATCTCCGGCTCAACCCCCTCTTGTTCAACGGCCTCCCCCTCACGCAATGGTGGCTCCTCATTATCCTCTTCTTCTCTTTCCGGCTGCAAGAAAACGGCCGCTAAACTAACAGCCATCCCTACATTCACCAATACATCAGAGATATTAAAAATACCCGGCAGGAAGGAAACCTGAATAAAATCCAGCACCTCCCCGGCGAAAACGCGGTCAACCAGGTTGCCCAATGCGCCGCCAATAATCATTGACAGACCAACACGCAGCAGCAGTGACTGTTTTGGCGTTCGCATCAGGTGAATGAACAACCCAATAACGATCAGGATGGACAACCAGCCAACAACGGACCCGATTCCCTGAAACATCCCAAAAGCCACCCCCCGGTTATAGGTTGGCTGCAAGGTCAGGTAAGGGT
>JBAPRX010000769.1:0-4970 GCA_049281335.1 Promineifilaceae bacterium (SeqCode) | reverse complement strand
GGAAACATACCGGTCAAAGAGATCAACAATCCGCCTAGAACTGTCCCCAACGCCCAGGCAGACAGGAATAAACGGCCGATAAATAGAGGCGACCATTCTCTAACAGGCGACAATCTTTCTTTTAAATTGGAAGGGAACAAAGCAATGAGGCTGCGTGGTTCGGCCATTTCCTGGTAACTCAGCAGCAGTCCCAGCACCAGGGTCAAGGCGATGCCCGTTGTGCCGAAAGCGTGCCAGCTATCCAGATAATCATGAGCCAGATAGTTGAAGATGGATCCTGAACCGACCAGGCCGGATATAAAGAGTGTCCACCAGGCCCAACTTTCACGCCGTCGCAATGGCCCATAAACGAGCCAGAGATAGAATCCTCCGGTTATCAGCAGCGCCCCGGCAAAGGAAACGCGGTTGTGAATAATGTAGCCAACCAGGGAACCGCCGTGATGACTCTGATATAGTTCTGGTACGGTTGCCTGGAGATAGGCGAGTTCGTGGGGCAGCAACACGACGGATGCGGCCGTTATCAGAGCAATTACGGCTACACCAATTAGCATCCAGCCTACCAGAGCCAGCAAACGATGTCCCCAGATTGATAGACTCAACATTCCTTTCTCGCTGAATAATATCTCTCGCAGAGGCGCGGAGACGCAGAGGCTTTATTTAGAAAGATTTCTCACCAAAAAGCGGCTCGAAATGACACGGTCAGAGCCTTTACAGAATGAAGGGGCGGCCCATTGCGGCGGCGATTCGGCCGACTTCTTTGACCAACTGCGGCAGCATCTCAAGGGGCAGGGCTTGTTCGCCATCGGAGAGGGCGGTCGCAGGGTCGGGATGGCATTCGACCAGAAGGCCGTCAGCTCCGGCAGCGATGGCGGCACGGGCGGCGGGGATCACCAGATCAGAACGGCCGGTGGCATGGCTGGGGTCGCCGATGACGGGGAAGGAGCTGATCTGTTTGACCAGGGCGATTGCGTTGGTGTCGAGGGTGTTGCGGGTGGCGGTGTCGAAGCCACGAATGCCTCGTTCGCACAAGATGATGCGTTCGTTGCCCCGGCTGGCAATATGTTCGGCCGCTTGCAGCCATTCGTCAATGGTTGACATAAAACCGCGCTTGAGCAGCACCGGCTTGTCCGTTTCCCCTGCCGCCCAGAGCAAGGGATAGTGCTGCATATTGCGACTGCCAAGCTGGATGATGTCAGCATATTCGACAACGGCGGGGATATGCTCAACGCCCAGCGCCTCGGAAATGACCAGCAGGCCGAACTCGTCGGCGACGGCTCTGAGGATTTTCAGTCCTTCCAGCCCCAAGCCCTGAAAGCTGTAAGGAGAGGTCCGGGGCTTGAACGCCCCGCCCCGCAGCACCGATGCACCGGCGCGGTGAACGGCTTCGGCCGTTTTTCGGGTCTGTTCGTAGCTTTCGACCGAGCAAGGCCCGGCCATTAGGATAACGGCCTCTCCCCCAACTACAACATCCGGCCCGATGGCAACAGGGCGGGTGTGGTTAATTGTAGGAGGGGTATTTTCTTTTCCGTTTGGTTTCAAGATAGTGACCATTGTTTGCCTGGGGAAGTGATTGGTAATTAGTAATTAGTAATTAGTAATTGGTGATTTGAATGCCTCTTACGTTTTACGTTTTACCCGTTACGCATTACGTTTTACGATTGTTGTCAAAATAAGTGTACAGCAGCGTTGGGGGGTAGATGCCTTTGTCGGTGGCGATGGCTTCAATGAGGTGCGGGGGGGTGATGTCGAAGGCGGGATAACGGCCGTCTACCCCTTCTACGGCCGTTCGGACGATGCCTTCGCGCCCCCGCGCTTCAAAGACTTTGCTGGGATCGCGCTCTTCGATAACGATGTCGGATGCGGTGGGGCTGTTGGGGTCGGGGCCATCGTAGCCGAGGACATAAAAGGGAATGCCGAAGTAGTTAGCGGCAATGGCGTGCTGTAAGGTTCCGACTTTGTTGGTGATGTGACCGTCGAGGGTCAGACGGTCGGCGGCGCAGATAAATTTGTCAATCTGGCCCAGGCTCATCAGGTGGGCGCTCATACCGTCGGTAATGACGGTGCAGTGAATGTCCATTTCGACGCAGGATTGAGCTGTTAAGCGTGCGCCTTGAAAGTACGGCCGCGTTTCGCTGGCGATAATGTGAATGGTTTTCCCGTCCAGCCTGGCATACCAAAGCATCCAGCAGAGGGCAGCGCCAGGGATGCAGTGAGTCAGAACCCGGTCGCCGTCCTGGAGGAGATCGGCCGCATTTCGGCCGCACAGCCGGGAGACATCGTTGCCGCGTTGAATCTCACAGTTGACATAATCCAACACGGCGTGAAAGCAGCCTTCCCGACCGGCATTGAGGCCGATTTCCAGGGCGCGAGGGATTATGTGGTGGAGGTCATCAGCGGTGGGACGGGTGTTGAGCAGCCGTTCGGCCGTTTGTTCAAGATATGCCTGCCAGTTCTTAACCCCACCCTGCTTTACTTCTCTGGCTGCCAGCGCCAGCCCCAGCCCGGCGGCATAGGCCAGTGGCGGCCCACCCTGGACGACCATCTCTTCGACGGCAACGGCGACGGCTTCGGCCGTCTGGTACCGTTCGTAGATTGTTTGGAAAGGGTATTTGCGGCGGTCAAGGAGGATGACTTCGGCCGTTTCTTCGTCGTAGCGAAGGGTTTTGAAGCGGTCGGCGATAATGGCGGGGCAGTCGGGAATTTCGTTTAGCATATGATTCTAAAAAATATCTCACGCAAAGGCGCAAAGGACGCAAAGGGTTTTTGGGGTCAACTCAGTACCTCGCTGTTGTGGAGGAGGGGCAGAATGGTGTTTTTGTTTACGAGTCCCTGATGTAAGTGGACGGCCGTTTCTGCTTCCTCTCGAACATCCAGGGACGGCGAGGAGGCGAGGCTGTCGGTGCCGATGGCGACGGGGATGCTGCGGGCCAGGATTTTCTCAAGGGGCATCCGGCCTGCCTGGAGCAGCAGATTGCTGCGGGGACAGTGGGCGATTTTGGCCCCATAAGCGGCAATTGTGTCGAGGTCGTGGTCGCTGACGTGAACCATGTGGACCAGAAGCGGCCGAGTTTCCAATATGCCAAGCGATTCCATATAGCCCACCGAACTCAATTTCGGGATTGGGGGCGGATCAATGCCCATCCGGGCGGCCATTTCAAGAAAGGGGCCGGTTCCTTCGTTTAATGCCTGGTTTTCAAAGGGCGATTCGGCCAGGTGAATGCTGACCGGTACGTCTTCCTTGAGGCAGTAGTCGGCCACCGCCCGGAAGACATCGGGATGGGTGGAATAGGGGGCGTGGGGGCTGATGCCGATCCGCATTCCGTTCTTTTCATGGGGGCGGTGCTGTTCCACCAGCTTCCTCACCCGTTCAAAAGAGGCCATTGACTGCTCCCGGTCAATACCAATGACCTCCAGGTAGACAACTCCTGAGAGGCCGCTGTCCAAAAGCGGTTCAATGCTCAGGCCAGAATTGGAAATGTCACCAACGTGGGTGATACCATCAGCTTTGAGGGTTTCGATGGCCGATTCAATGGACTGGCGAATGAGTTCCGGCTCTCGACCGTCTTTCTGAGCTTCAATTCGCCGTTGAATCAGGCCGAATATCCAGTCGGTAAAAGGCGCACCAGCATCGTCGGGGCATAGATCGGCCAGCCAACCTAATTCCAGATGGGTGTGGCAGTTGACGAGGGGGAGTTCAGGCATAGCTATTTACATCCAGTCGTCCGGCTCTTCGACTTCGTGGTCGTCGTCGGGGAAAGAACCTTCTAATTGAATCCAGGCCAGTTCCAGCACTTTGGCCCGGAAAGGGGTTTCTGTCAGGAAAGTCCGCCATTTTTCTCGTTCGGCTTCGTAGGGCGCTTCGTCGGAGTCTGTGCCGCGAATGGCGTCTGAGAAGCTGTCGCCAATGGGGTTGCCGCCAATAGCGCCTTTGACTTCGTCGGCAAAGCGGTCAATGAGCTTGCGTTTGAGGGTCTGTTTGCCTTCGTCGGGCAGGCGTTGGACGGCTTCTTGAACGGCCGTCCAGTCCAGTTTGCTCAA
Source organism: Promineifilaceae bacterium (SeqCode) (assembly GCA_049281335.1). Lineage (GTDB taxonomy): Bacteria > Chloroflexota > Anaerolineae > Promineifilales > Promineifilaceae > JAKEFB01. The sequence goes on along the minus strand of JBAPRX010000769.1, from coordinate 932 downwards.
ACCTTGCAGCCGTTGTTCGGCCGTTTCCGAAGCCAACCGCTGCAAAACCTCTTCGCCGCTGATCCAGGTATCATAGTCCACACCATCGGTGTGGCGGTAACGCACCTGGATCATGTCCCCATAATCGGGGCGGACTTTGGCTTTGGTGGCGAATTCCTGAAAGGTTGGCATTAGGTTGGTAATTAGGTAATTAGGTAATTGGCTAACCTACGGTTAGCTTGGTAATTGGGTAACTGGTGGTACGGACGCTGTTGGCAATTACTAATTCCTTCTAGTTGACCATCTCCAACCGAATACTATTGGTTAAATTGCCCGTTGGGGCGGTTTCCAGTTCGGTTTGGGGAAGGAGGTCTTTGTCTTGTTCGGGATCGGCCGTGTAGCGACGAATGATGTCGTAAGCGGTGTCCCGTTGGGAGGGGGTAAAGCCTGCCTCTCGAATCTGGCGGTGAATTTCGGGAACCATGACGCTGCATTTAACGGCCGTTCTTGCCCCCGCCGCGCTGACCACATTTTCCTCAATCATGGTGCTGCCGAAGTCGTCACAGCCGAAGTGGAGGGCGACGGAGGCCACTTTCTCCCCCTGTGTGGGCCAGGAAGCCTGATGGTGGGGGATGTTGTCGAGGAAGATGCGGGAAATGGCGGTGTGGCGCAGATATTCGTTAGGCGTCGCGCCATATTCCGGGGCGAAGCGGCTCTTTTCCAGTGGGGTGTTTTCAATTTGGACTGTCCAACTGATGAAAGCGTTGAAGCCATTGCCAAAATCGCGCAGGCTGGCATCCTGCAAGTCGCGCAGCCGTTGCAGATGGTTCAGCCGGTGGCGAATCTCTTCGCGGAAGCCGATGACCATTGTCGCGGTGGTGGTCAGTCCCAACTGTTGGGCATGGTGCATACAGTCGAGCCAGCCGTCGGTGCGCTGCTTCTTGGGGCTAACT
>JBAPRX010000768.1:0-3162 GCA_049281335.1 Promineifilaceae bacterium (SeqCode) | reverse complement strand
ATCGCCAGGGAACGGAGCAGCGCCCCAAAGCGGCCTCTGTCTTCGGCCAGATCAATTGAATCAGGGGGCGTTCCCCAAATAGGAACCCCGGCTTTGGCTAATCCGGCAGTCAGGTTAATGGGGGTTTGACCACCAAATTGGACAATGACGCCTTCGGGCTTTTCCAGGTCAATGATGTTGAGGACGTCTTCCAGGGTTAGCGGCTCGAAGTAGAGGCGGTCGGCGGTGTCATAGTCGGTGCTGACCGTTTCGGGGTTGCAGTTGACCATGATCGTCTCGAAGCTCAGTTCTCGCAGCGCCCAACAGGCGTGGACGCAGCAGTAATCAAATTCGATACCCTGGCCGATACGGTTCGGCCCGCCACCGAGGATGACGACTTTGCGGCGGTCGGTTGGGTTGGCTTCGTCGTCTCGTTCGTAGGTTGAGTAGAGATAGGGGGTGTGGGCTTCAAATTCGGCCGCGCAGGTATCTACCCGGTAGTAGGCAGGGACAATCCCGACTGCTTTGCGCCGTTCTCGAACGGCTTCCTCTGAGACGCCTAACGCTTCGGCAATGACGGCATCGGCAAAGCCCAGCTTCTTGGCATGGAGGAGGATGTTGGTGGTAACGGCCGATAATGGGTCGGGATGGTTTTCTCCAAAGAGTTGCAATTCATGCTCAAAATTGAGCAGCATTTGTAACTGGCTCAGGAACCAGGGGTCAATGGCGGTTTGGGCGAGTTGATCGTTACTACGTTCTGATCCATCCATCCAGGTCGCAATTTGGAACAGTCGTTGAGCAGTCGGCATATTCGATGGGGCGTTTGCCACTTCCGGCCGTTTGCCTAGTGCCTGGCTAAACCCGGCGATACCGATGTCCAGCCCTCGGATGGCTTTGTTGAGCGATTCGGGGAAAGTACGGCCGATTGCCATCACTTCTCCGACGCTTTTCATTTGCGGCCCCAGGGTGGCGTCCACGCCAGGGAATTTCTCGAAGTTCCAGCGGGGAATTTTTACGACACAGTAGTCAATGCTTGGTTCGAAGCTGGCTGGGGTGACCCTGGTGATGTCGTTTGGGATTTCGTCCAGGGTGTAGCCGACGGCCAGGAGGGCGGCGATTTTGGCAATGGGGAAGCCGGTTGCTTTGCTGGCGAGGGCGGAGGAACGGGAGACGCGGGGGTTCATCTCAATGACGATGGTTTCGCCAGTTTTGGGATTGACGGCGAACTGGACGTTGCTGCCGCCGGTTTCGACGCCGACCTGCTCCATGACGATTCGGGCGAGATCGCGGAGGTGCTGGTATTCCCGGTCGGTCAGGGTTTGGGCGGGGGCGACGGTGATGGAATCGCCGGTGTGGACGCCCATTGGGTCTACGTTTTCAATGGAGCAGACGACAACAAAGTTATTGGCGCGATCCCGCATGACTTCCAGTTCATATTCTTTCCAGCCGAGGAGGGAGCGTTCGATCAGGACTTCATGGACGGGGCTGGCGCGGAGACCGTGATCGACAACGGCCGCAAATTTTTCCCGATTGTGGGCTACGCCGCCACCAGTTCCACCCAGGGTGAAGGAGGCGCGTACCAGGGTGGGGAAGCCGATGTCGTCTATCGCATCCAAGGCCTCTTCCAGGGAATGGACGAAATAGCTGTGGGGAATGGGGACGCCGCAGTCGATCATGGCTTGCTTGAAGCGGGAGCGGTCTTCGGCAATGCGAATGGCGTCGAGGTTGGCGCCGATTAGTTGGACGCCGTATTTATCGAGGATGCCGGATTCGGCCAGTTCAACGGCCAGATTCAGGCCGGTTTGGCCTCCGACGGTGGGCAGTAGGGCGTCTGGCTTTTCGATGGCGATGATTTTTTCGAGAACGGCCGTGGTTAATGGCTCGATATAGGTTGCATCGGCGAATTCGGGATCGGTCATGATGGTGGCGGGGTTGGAGTTGACCAGCACGATGCGGTAGCCCTCGCGCCGCAGCACTTTACAAGCCTGTACGCCGGAGTAGTCGAATTCACAGCCCTGCCCGATGATGATTGGGCCGGAGCCAGGGATGAGTATGGTTTTGATGTTGGTGTTTTTTGTCACGTTATCTTTGGTAATTGGTAATTGGCGGAAAAAAGCGTCGGTGGGTATTGGGTAAGTGGTAATCGGGTTGATTGGTTGATTGAATTGACTTATTTATTCATTTTCTTCGTCCATCATTTTTATGAAGCGGTCGAAGAGGGCGTCGGAGTCGTGGGGGCCGGGGGAACTTTCGGGATGGTACTGGACTGAGAAGGCTCGTTGGTTGGGGACGTCCAAGCCTTCGCAGCAGTCGTCGTTTAGATTGACGTGGGAGACGATGACGTCTTTGGGAAGGGTGCTGGCGTTGACGGCAAAGCCGTGGTTGTGGCTGGAAATTTGAACGGCGCGACTATCCATCACCTGCACCGGCTGGTTGCCGCCCCGGTGGCCGAATTTCAATTTGTAGGTTTCGGCCCCTAATGCTAACCCCAAAATCTGGTGGCCCAGACAGATGCCGAACATTGGTTTCTTGCCCAACAGTTGGCGAACGTTGTCTATGGCGTAGGAAACGGCCGCCGGATCACCTGGCCCGTTGGAGAGAAAGATGCCGTCGGGATTGTAGGAGAGGACTTCTTCGGCCGTTGTTGTGGCCGGGACGACGGTGATGCGGCAGCCACGTGCTGCCAGGAGCCGCAAGATATTGCGCTTGATGCCGAAATCATAGGCGACGACATTATGGGGTGACGAAGTGGCGTTTGTCGAAGCCCTTTCTTTCAAAACTTCTCCTGTTACCCCTTTGGCCGGTTCCCACCAGTTCTGCCCATCCTGCCAGTGGTAGGGTTCGTCGCAGGTTACTTCGAGGGCCAGATCAAGGCCGTTCATGTCTCGCGCCTGACGGGCGGCGGTTAGAAGGCGATCCGGGTCGGGATCGGCCGAAGAGATAGCGGCCCGCATCGCGCCGTAAGTGCGAATGTGGCGTACCAATGCCCGCGTGTCCACCTCGGTGATGGCGACCACGCCCTGTTCGGTCAGGAACTCTGGCAGGCTTTGGTTGGACCGCCAGTTGCTGACAATGGGGCTGATCTGGCGAACGACCAGACCGGCTGCCCAGACACGGCCGCTTTCCAAATCGGCCGTTGTCACCCCATAATTACCAATATGGGGGACTGTCATGGTGATAATT
>JBAPRX010000767.1:0-7139 GCA_049281335.1 Promineifilaceae bacterium (SeqCode) | reverse complement strand
CATCTGCATTGCCTGTCCTGGGGAGACGCCAAATTTATGGGCTTGCTGTCCTGTTCGGATATGCGGATGCGTGTCGGCCGCAATGTCAGGATTGACCCGGATAGTAATCCGTGCAGTGCGGTTCTTTTCTGCCGCAATTCGGCCGATCAGGGCCAGTTCCATCTCAGACTCAACATGCAGCCCATGAATCCCCGCCTCCAGCGCCATTTCGATCTCCTGGCGGCTCTTGCCCACGCCCGAAAACAGAATCTTGTCCGGTGGAAAACCAGCCTTTAAGGCCAGAAACAACTCCCCGCCGCTTGTAACATCAGCCCCCAGCCCGGCTTCGGCCAGCAGGCGCAGCAAGATAGGGTTGCCGTTCGCTTTGATGGCATAACAAACGAGGTGATTGGGAATTTCGGCCGCTGCCGCCAAATAAGCCCCCGCCCGTCGCACCAGTTCCCCTTTACTGTAGACGTAAACAGGCGTCCCAACCGCTTCCGCAACGGCCGATAACGGCACGTCCTCGCAGTGAAGAATCGAATTTTTATAATCAAAAAAGCTGTTTACTAAACTCATTAACGCCTACCGGCTGCACCCCTAACCCCATCATTCAGAATTCACAAGCGCTGAAAGCGCCATTCACCAATTAATTATTACTCTCTTATCAAAAGCTCCTCTCATCTACCTTGCTCTACTCTACTTCCGCCTGTTCCTCTAACATCAAGGACCGCACAATTTGCACAACATCTTCCTCGCCGTTCTCCGCCACCTCAAGCTCCATCACCGAGATGGTTCGGGCAACATTTTCAATGGCGACCCGCTGCTTGCGATAGAGGTCGGACTCGCTCATGGCCAGCCGCCGGGCAACATCTCGCACCCGCAGCCCCTGAACGAACTTTAGCTCCAAAATGTTGTAAAGAATCCATTCGGCCGTTGTCATGTTACGCTCCCCTTCCGGCCGTTGTTGTTCAATTGCTCTGTCCAAAATAGCGCGTAAGGCTTTGGTCGGGTTGCCATCATTCTCATTCAAGGCAACCTGGACGATTCGCAGACCAACCAACGGGCTTTTCGTCAATTTAGGGCCGCCCCAATAATGGCTGAGTGCGTCCCAGACCATCGAATTGAAATCAGGATCGCTGATCAGCTTCGATTCTGAAACGATGGAAGGGCCGGTGAGGGCCGGTGTGCCACCGAAAGCGGCCGCGCTGCGCCGTTTTTGGAGGGCGGTAATTTGGGGCAGAAGCCCCTCGACAGAGGCAAAGACATCTTGCTGGAGCAGGCGGTCCTCAAGAGCATTGGCAGCCTGATCCACCAACTGCTCAAAGGTGGGATATTCGGCCTCGCTCAAAACCGGCTCGCCTGACCGGCCTTTGACGCCCAAGATACCCAGCAGGACTTCATCGTGGCGGTTATAAAGCGGCCGAATCCAGTAATTTTGCCAGACAAGAAAATCGCCGCTTTCCTCTAACTGTTCCTTTGACGCCTCCCTGGTTGATTGGGACAACGCCTGCCAGTTTTCCTGCCAGTTGGGGTCATACCAGATGCTTTCAAACTCACCGGGTGGCCCGATAACGGCCTCCAATGCTGGACTTCCAGCCGTAAAGCTGGCGATAAAAGCCGAGGGGGTTCTCAAGACCTCGCAGGTGGAAGCCAAAACGCTTTCCAAAAACTGCTGCAAATCCCTGGTCGTTAACACCCGTTCGCTGAGTTCCTGAATATGGCGCACTTCCGGTTCGTCGGTTAGCTGGAATAATCGCTCTAACGGCCGTTTAAAAGCATAAATTGCCCATTCCACCAGCATAATGGTCCCTACAATGGACATGGCCTGGACGGTATGTACCGGCAGCCCTATTAAAGAACCGGCCCTGGGAAGGCTGATATAGACAATTAAAACAATGATAGCAGCCAGTGGAACACGGGCCATAAATTTGAACAACCTGACCCGCACTACCCGATCCGGCGAAACCGCCCCAAAATAGGCGATAGAATAGGTCAGGAAAGAGAACATGACCGCAACAACCAGATTCCCAGCCAGCAGGAGAATCCAGAGAAAAAGGGGGATGTCGTTGACTTCCCGCCCGCCGAACAGCAAGTAAGGAAAGACACTCAACGGCGCGGCCAGGAAGGTGATCAAGATCATCGTCATTCGGCGGCGAGTGGTATAGGTCAGGCACCGTTCTCTGGCCCGCCAGACGAAGTAAATGCTGCTGATGGCGATAAGCCAGTAATAGACCGTAAAGGGAAGGAAAAGCGGCCCGGCCAGGAAACGCGGCGCCAGCGAGACGGTAACAAGCTCGCCAATAATCCAGTTGCTAAATAGGGCTAACGTGAAAAATGCAACCCCAACCAGATACCAGACCCGCACCAGCAGCCGACGCCGGGAGGAAAAGTCACCGGTCGTTACCAGCAGCGCATCTGCCAGATGAAATTGGGCCGCCGGAACCATTGCGATGCCAATCCACTCCAACCGGAGCCAGGGTTCGGCCGGGGTAGCCAGCATGGTTCGGGTGACAAGCACCTCGGTAAAATAGACGATGACGACGAAAAACAGAAGGGAGTTGAATGCCCTTGTTACCCGGTCACGTAAGCTGTGCGGCAGGTTGTAGAGCGCGACAGCAATGCCAAATACGACAATTGCGGCCTGCAATATATCATTGACCAATGCCAGGAAATCTGTCAATTGAGGTAACACGAAAGTTGTAAGTATTGGTAATTAGGAATTGGCTGCCGATTACGGCCGATTCCCATTCACTAATTACCAATTTTATCAAGCCGGTGATGGGGCAGGCGGCAGATCAAGGCCGGAGGGTTTCCATTCGACCGGACTACTGGGTTTCGGTTGAGAAGGCTGGGGCGGAGGCGTGTTGCCTGAGGAGGGTGTTGGCGGTTCGTTCCCTTCAAGGAGGGCTATAAATTCCTCAGCTTCTAATGTTTCAACTTCGAGCAGCTTTTGGGCCACTAATTCGAGTTTGTCCCGGTTGTCGGTCAGGATTTGGAGGGCACGGGCATGTTCGGTATCAATAATCTCCCGCACTTCCCGATCAATTTTCTCTGCAACGGCGTCGGAATAGTCGCGTTGTTCGCTGATTTCCCGCCCTAAAAAGACCATCTCTTGTTTGTCACCGTAAACGCGCAGCCCCATTTCATCACTCATACCATACTGGGTGACCATTGCTCGCGCCATTTTGGTGATTTGTTGTAGATCACTGCTGGCCCCGGTGGTGATTTCGCCAAAGATTATCTCTTCAGCAACACGGCCGCCCAGCGCACTGGCGATTAAAGCCTTGAATTTAGAACGGCTGTAGAACTGCGAGTCTTCTTCCAGATACCAGGTGACACCCCCGGCCATGCCGCGAGGAATGATGCTAATCTTGCGTAAAGAGCGAGCATGGGGCAGAAAATGACTGACGAGCGCATGCCCAGCCTCATGGTAAGCAGTGATTTCCTTTTCTTCATCACTGATAATGCGGCTCTTTCGTTCCGGGCCAAGCTGAACGCGCTCAATCGCCTCTTGCAGCTCGTCCATGCCAATATTTTTCCTGTTGCGTCGAGCAGCCAGTAGAGCCGCCTCGTTCACTGTGTTTTCGATGTCCGCGCCGACAAAGCCCGGTGTAGCCTTTGCCAAAACGGAGATATTGACATTAGAGGCCAACGGCTTGCCGCGCATATGGACTTTGAAGATCGCTTCACGACCGCGTACATCTGGCCGGTCAATGACAACGCGCCGGTCAAAACGGCCGGGTCGCATCAGTGCCGGGTCGAGAATGTCGGGCCGGTTGGTTGCTGCCAGGATAATAATATGAATATCTGTGCCGAAGCCATCCATCTCAACCAGGATTTGATTAAGGGTCTGTTCTCGTTCATCGTGGGAACCGCCAAGACCCGCGCCCCGTTGACGGCCGACTGCATCAATTTCGTCTATAAAGATAATACATGGGCTGTGACGTTTAGCCTGTTCAAATAAGTCCCGAACGCGGCTGGCCCCAACGCCTACAAACATCTCAACAAATTCAGAACCAGCAATAGAGAAGAAGGGTACGCCCGCTTCCCCGGAAACAGCTTTTGCCAGCAAGGTTTTACCGGTACCGGGATGGCCGACCAGCAAAACACCTTTCGGAATACGCGCCCCAAAAGTGACAAATTTGTCTGGTTCTTTCAGAAACTCAACGATCTCTTCCAGTTCTTCTTTGGCCTCGTCACATCCGGCCACATCGTCAAAGCTGACCGTTGGATGGTCGCCGGTGAACATTCTGGCGCGGCTTTTGCCAAAGGAGAGTGCCTGGTTGTTGGTCCCCTGAGCCTGACGCAAAATGAAATAAATGAAACCGATAATCAACAAAGCCGGTAAGAAAATCCCGACCAGATTCAGCAGGCCGCCCCATTGGCTTGGGGGTTCGTAAATGATGGTTGTCTGGCTTTCACCTGGGCCAAAGTCTCCATCTGTGACGCCATAGGTTGCCAACACCTCTTCCAGTGAACTGACGTTACTGATAGTGGTATGGGCATCCGGTTTATTGATGTTATCGTGATAGACAACATCAACGTCACGGCCTTCTCCTGAAACTTGTAATTCAGCTACTTCACCATCTTTAATTTCTTGGGCAAGCTCACTAATCGCCAGTTCCTCTGGTTCTGGACCGGCAGAGCTGTAATTCCAAATAATCGCAGTAATGGCGATCACAATGAGCAGATAGATGAAGTATCTGGTTATTTTCGTTGTGTTCACGTTTATGCCTCCGTTAAGAGGTGATCTTTCAACCCCTTACTAATCCTATAGAGTATAGCAAAAAGATATGACGGTGGCGATAACCCTTTGGTATTTTTCAGGTGCTCTAACCTGCATACCGTAGATAGACGATATACCACAGGGGAATAAGACCTATCAAGCTGATTAGAGCAACTACCCCTAAGATGATTGCCCCCCAATCTGTCCCTTCTGGGATGGGATCGGAAATGTGGATCGGCGGCGGATAGGCGGTTGGCATATCCTGAATAGATTCCCGAAGTGGGGCCGTCCTTTCTTCGGGATGGTAGAAAATCGTTTTGCGTTCGGTGATATTATTTTCAGCCGGACGGGGGCGTGGCCCGGTATCGCTGACGGGGCCGGTATCCTCCAGGCTGCTGTCCCGGTAGGTTGTCAGGATTCGGCCGAATTGATCGGCCGTTCGATAGCGTCCCGCCGGTTCTTTAGATAGGACTTTGGCGATAACCCGCTCGATCTGCTGCGGAACAGCCGGGTTGAACTGAGTCACCAGAGGCGGCGTTTCCCGCATATGTTTGACAGCCAAAGCGGTATGTGATTCAGCGTCAAACGGAAGACGGCCGGTTAACATCTCAAACATGATAACCCCAATCGCGTACACATCCGAGGCGGGGGTGGCTGCTTCTCCGGCTGCCTGTTCGGGCGAGAAATATTGCGGCGTCCCCCAGACCAGATAATCATCATCTGGAAGGCTCTGGCTCATCGCCCTGGCAATCCCAAAATCAGCAACCTTCACCCGGTTATCGCGGGTGACAAGGACGTTTTGTGATTTGACATCACAGTGAACGAGATTAGCCCGGTGAGCATAGCCAATTCCGGCGCAGATTTGAATCGCCAGATCGAGAGCGCGGTTGATATTCAAAGGTTCGCCGATGGTATTCATCTGGCGGCGAATGAGCTCCTTGAGCGTCTGTCCCTCAATATACTCCATGACGATATAGTAATAATGGCCGTCCTGGCCGATGTCATGGACGGTGACGATGTTGGGGTGGGACAGATTAGCGGCTGCATAGGCTTCCTGTTGAAAGCGGCGTAGAAACTCGGCATTCCCGGTCAGGCTTTCATGGAGTACCTTGACCGCCACAAGACGGCCGAGCATCAAATCCTGTCCTTTATACACCGAGGCCATTCCCCCGGTTCCGGCTCGCTGCAACAATTTATAGCGGTTATTTAATACAGTGGATTCGCTTTCCATAATCAGAGGTATTTTAACCTAAATGAAGACAATAATGAAATTGGGTAATTGGGTGATTGCTTGCCGCTTGTGGTCAATCACCCAATTACCAATTACTCAAATACTTTTTTGCTAGGGTACTATATCAATCCCATCTGTCACTTCTCCAGAGAAGCCGTTCGATGAGCCATCCCAGAACATACTGAAAGTGCAGCTTGTGGATGATCCCAACGACCCCGGCACGCATCGGAAGATATCAGAGCCATCGCCGCTGACCCCGGAGACGGAGAATGCCCCTAAGGTAGTCAGGTAGAGATCATTGTTACTGTCAACCCAGACGCCGTTTGTGTCCTCCGAGCTGGAGTTATTCAGTCCAACGTCCGAGCCGTCAAAGTAGAACGACCATGATCCGGCCGTACTGGAACCCAACGAGGTAGCCGAGAAAGCAATCAGGTCTTCGTCTACACCCGATGCCCCGCTGACGCTGAAACTGCCGACGGTGCTGATGAGCAAACGGCCGTCCGGGGCAAAACCAATGGCGTCAATATCTTCAGCATTGGTTGTCAAGCCAACATCCGAGCCGTCAAAGTACCACGCAAAGCTGCCTGCGGTATTGCCGCCTGTCGAGGTTGGGGTGAAGCGGACAATGTCAGAATCGTCAACCGTACCCAGACCGCTGATAGATACGCTCCCATCAAAGCTCAACAGTATGTCGCCGTTTGATAGAATATCAAAGGCATTCACATCACGTGTTATGCCAACATCAGAGGCATCGAAATACATAGCCCACGTCCCACTGCCAATGTTGTAGGAAATAATATCCTCGTCATTGAAAGCTACCCCACCGGCATTGCCGTTGGTCGTCGAACTGACGTAGACCATGCCGCTGCCTGCTGGTGGTGTAGCTGTTGGTGTGTTAGTCGGCACCGGTGTATTTGTAGGTCCAGGCGTGTTGGTCGGTAATGGTGTATTTGTAGGCCCAGGCGTGTTAGTTGGTGTTGGCGTTGGGCCGCCTCCACCACAGCCAGGCATCGTGAATGATCCAATCCGAGTTTGCCAATTGGTGCCTGTTGAAATGTAATATTCGGTTGTGTACCAGAAGGTACAGCTGTCAGTTGGGTCAATACTCATAGCGGAATAATCACCCCACCGAGAATAGCTCGTTTGGGCGCCGGTTCCGGCTATTAACGTCGCTTCTCCCTGGGACAGCGAGTTGAGGGG
>JBAPRX010000766.1:0-6359 GCA_049281335.1 Promineifilaceae bacterium (SeqCode) | reverse complement strand
GCCTACAGCTGGCTCGGCTCGGAGGACGGTATGGCCGTCGCCTGTGAGGGTGATGTCCTGGGCGCTCTGAGCATGCAGCTGTTGAATGAGCTTTCCGGCGCCAAGGGCTCTTCTACCCTGCTTGACATGACCGCCCTGGACCCCGAGAGCGGCACTATGCTCATGTGGCACTGTGGCGTCAGCCCCCGCCATTTCGCCAACAGCGACGGCATCCGCTGGGTCGACCATACCACCCTGGGTCGAAAATCCGACACCGGGCCCTTCGGCGTCGCCGGCGACCAGGTCTTTGGCGCCCAGGAAACGACCGTCAGCTACATTGGCGACAGCGGCGACACCCTGCTCGTTCTCGGCTCTCACATTGTGGAGCGGGAAGCAAAAGGCTTCGACGGCACCCGCGGCTGGTTCACCAAGTTTGAGCTGAACCAGGAACCGATTGAGCTGATGGACCTCATCAACACCCTGACCGTCCGGGGCCACGAACACCATTACGCCGTCGGACAGGGTGACGTCACTACTGAACTGCTGGAGGTGGCCGCCTGGTTGAAAATGCGCACGATTGACAAAATCCCCTACCGAGATTATTTGCAGCTTGAAGGCGTCAATGTTTGAGGCAGTTCTTTATACCGGCATATCGGAAAAGAGGCTTTGATATGTTATCCCCCGGCAGGTTATACGGCTTACAACAAATCAGCAATGAGGCCGGCGTTTTTTCGATTCTGGCTCTGGACCACGGCCGTTCTTTCCAGAGCGCCGTCAATCCGTCGGCGCCAGAGGCCGTTTCCCAGGACGAGGTCCGCCGCCTGAAGAGCCAGCTCCTGCGGCGTCTTGCTCCCCATGCCGGCGGCGTGCTGCTCGACCCGGTCACCGGGCTGGCGGCGGCTCTTCAGAACGGCCGTCTGCCTGACAAGACTGGAATCGTTTTGTCCATCGAAGACGGGGATTATGAAGCCCCGGATCAAAGCCGCCGCTGCCGCCTGCTGGAGAATTGGGACGTGGCCGGAATTAAGGCTGCCGGCGCGGCGGCGGTAAAGCTCTTTTTCTACTACCACCCCGACCACCCTGAAACGGTCGCCTACCAGGAATCGATTCTGGTAGCTGTTTCCAGCGAGTGTCGTGCTTACGACCTGCCGCTGATGGTCGAACCCTTGAGCTATGACACACCCCCGGAAGACCGGCCCCGGGTGGTAATTGAATCGGCCCGGAGGCTCGGACGTTTTGATATCGACATCCTGAAGCTGGAATTTCCGGTCGACACATACTTCTGCCCTGATGAGGCTGTCTGGCAGGCCCGCTGCGAAGCATTGAACGACGTCTGCAGGGTGCCCTGGGTTCTGTTGAGCGCTGGAACGAATTTCGAGACCTTCGCCCGGCAGGTCGAAATCGCCTGCTCGGCCGGGGCATCCGGATTTGTGGCGGGCCGGGCCATCTGGGCCGACGCCGCCGCCCGGCCCGACGATGAGTTTGAGGCGTTTGCAGAAACCGTCACTATCCCCCGCTTGAAGCGCCTGACCGAGACGGCCATCCGGAAGGGCCGTTCCTGGCAAACCTATCCGGGCTTCTAACCGTCGTCACCGGAAATGGGCTGGTATCTTGATTACCCGCCCGGCCTAAGCAGTCCGACCATTTTAAAAAACAAAACCGGTTGAATGATTTGGCAAATCGCTCAACAAGGAAGCTTATGAAAAATATCAACTACAAACACCCGGCCCTGTCCCTCTTTGAGGAACTGCTGGCCATCCCCTCCCCCTCCGGTCGCGAGGAACGGTCGGCCGAATTCATCCGCCGCCGTCTTGAATCCTGGGGCTACGAACCCGAAGTGGACCACACCCATACCGTCCTGGTCCGCTTTCCGGGCCGCAATCCTGATGGTCCCCTCACCATTCTGGCCGCCCACACCGACGAAATCGGCCTGGTTGTCACCGGCATCAACGATGATGGCTCCCTCAGTGTGGACCGCTCCGGCGGCCTCTACCCCTGGAAGATTGGCGAAAGGCCGGTCGAGATCATCGGCGACAGCCAATCACTGACCGGTGTCATCTCCTTTGGCTCGACTCACACCGGGGCCGCCGCCGAGCGGGTCATTAAATGGCCCAACGTCAGGGTTCTGACCGGCCTCTCGCCGGATCAACTCCGGACAGCTGGTATTCGGCCCGGCGCGACGGCTGTTCCGACGCGTGACGGTTGCGGTCCGGTCATTTTTGGCGATCCAGCCGACCCCCTGGTCGGAGCCTGGACCTTCGACGACCGTATGGGTGTGGTGGCCCTGCTGCGGCTGCTGGAGGAGATGAGCCAGGCCGCCATCATGCCTCATCTGCCGACCATCATCGCCTTCACCACTCACGAAGAAGGCGGTGGCAATGGTGCTAAATCGCTCTGCTTCCGGGAACGGCCGACCAATTTTATTGCCGTCGACGGCTGTCCAACCCCGCCCGGTTCCGGCCTTTCCCTGGACGGACGTCCCGGCATCTGGAGCAAGGACCGCTTCGGCCACTACGATCAGCGCCTGGTCCGCGACTTGTGCCGGGCGGCCGAACAGGCCGGCACCTCGCTTCAACCCGTTGTTTATGAAACGGCCGCCAGCGACGCCAGCCTGGTCCGCAGTGTTGGTTCGGCCGATCGCATCGCCTGTTTTGGCCATGTTCGGGAAAACAGCCACGGCTACGAGGTAGCCCGCCTGGCCTGCTTCGACCAGGTTTACGACATCCTCCTGGAATTTATCCGGAATTGGGCCGGCTGAACATGAACGAACTGAGCGTCAGACCCCGGAGATAAGGGCATGTCAACCACCACAGCAGCAGCCACCCTGACCAGCGGGCAACGCCGCATCATCGCCATAAGCTGGCTGACCTACGCCGCCTATTACCTGGGCCGGGTCAATCTCTCGACCGCCATTTCAGACCTGAGCCTGGATTTAAATCTGACCAGGGCAGCGGTTGGTGCCTTCGGTAGCGGCTTCTTCTGGGCCTATGCCGCCGGACAGTTGATTAACGGCCGACTCGGCGACCGCTTCGACACCCGTCGCTTTGTGACCATCGGGCTGTCGATTTCGGCCGTTCTGAACCTCCTCTTCGGTTCCTTCTCGGACTGGCTACCTCTTTTCCTACTTTGGACAATAAACGGCTACTTCCAGGCCACCGGCTGGGGGCCTATTCTGCGGACCCTGGCCGACCAGCTCTCATCCAGCCAGCGGCGGCGGATTTCAGGTCTGTTCGGCTCCTGTTTTGTGGCTGGCAACGCCCTGACTTGGCTTCTGACCGGCTGGCTGGTGCGGGTTTGGGGATGGCGCTTCGCTTTCTGGGTGCCAGGTCTGCTAATGGTCCTGGCGGCCTTGCTCTGGAACTTGCTTTCCCGGGGCAAAATCATCGCATCGCCCTCTCTGGCAGCCCCTGATACCTCCCCTTACCCGACTAAACAGCCGTTGGCCGCCATCGTCCATAGCCTGGGTCGTCACTGGTCCCTGGTACTGGCCGCCGTCTGCCTCGGCTTCGGACTGGTGGCCTTAATAGTCTGGACCCCTACCTTTTTTGTGGATGTCATCGGGCTGGACATCGGCTCGGCAGGGTCGCTTTCGGCCCTTTTCCCCTTCGCTGGAATCGTGGGAACCTTACTGGTCGGTTGGCTGAGCGGCCGATTTTTCCACCGACGGGAAGGTCATGTTCTGGGCCTGCTCCTGTTCTTACTGGCCCTGCTACTGGCTCTATTTCCTTCCCTGCCCCAAACAGCTGCCGCCGGCACTATAAGCCTGATGGTCGTCGGCAGCGTGCTCTACGGCGCTTCCAGCCTGCTGCTGACCACGATGCCCCTGGTACTAGGCGGGCGGGAAGAGACCTCCAGTACGGCCGGATTGATAGATTTCTCATTCAATATCGGTGCCGGGCTAAGCAGCGGGGTGGTGGGCTGGGTGCTGGACAACGGCTCGTGGAATAACGTCTTTTACATCCTGGCCGGAGCGGCGCTTTTGGCAGCCGTTTTCATGACCCTCACTATTTTTCTAAACCGGGAAAAAACCTATTCGGAGGATAACCTCTTATGAACCAACCACTTTCCGGACTAAATGTTATCGACCAGACCCAGGCCCTGGCCGGCCCCTACTGCTCCATGATTCTGGGCGACCTGGGGGCGGAGGTTATCAAACTGGAGCGGCCCGGCAGCGGCGACCAGTCCCGTACCTGGGGACCGCCTTTCGTGGGCAAAGAAAGCGCCTACTACCTCGCTGTAAACCGCAACAAGCGCAGCCTGACCCTCAACCTGGCCCACCCAGAAGGGCAGGCCGTCCTACATCGGCTGCTGGAAAAGGCCGATATCTTCCTGACCAACCTGCCTAAGATAAGCTCGCTGCGCAAATACCAGATGGATTACGAGACCCTCAGTGACCGTTTTCCGGGCCTCATCTATGCTGCCATCAGCGGCTACGGTCACAGCGGCCCGCGGGCGGGGCAGGCCGGCTACGATCTGGCTGCCCAGGGCGAGTCGGGCACCATGTACCTGACCGGCGACCCGGATGGCAGCCCGACCCGCTTCCCGACCCCCATTGCCGACATGACCACCGGCCTGTTCACTGTCGTGGGTGTCCTGGCGGCCCTCGTCGAACGCCGGAACACAGGCCAGGGGCAGTTCATCGACACCTCCCTGCTAGAAAGCCAGATGACCTGGCTGGAGAATTACGCCGGGGAATATTTCGCGACCGGTGAGGAGCCGCCCCGTCGGGGGAACAGCCATCCCCAGGTCGTACCCTATGAACCGGTTCAGGGCAGCGACGGGGCCTGGTTTATCCTTGGAGTCGGCTCGGACAACCTGTGGGGCAAGTTCTGCGATTTAGCCGGACTGGATGCGATCAAAGAGGATCCCCGCTTCCGGACCAATTCGGAGCGGGTCCGCAACCGGGCCGAGGTGATGCCCTTTGTTTATGACGTTATCCGGCAGCAGTCTGCGGCGGAGTGGATCCGCCGTCTTCGAGAATCGGGAATTCCTGCCGGACCAATTCGTTCCGTCGGCCAGGCCCTGTCCGACCCCCATATCTTGGAACGGGGCTTCATCGTCGAAATCGAGCACCCCCGGCTGGGCCTGCTCAAGTCGCTGGCGACGCCCATCCATATGTCCGGCAGCGGGCCAAGCTATCGCCGCTACCCGCCGGGGCTGGGCGAACATACGGCCGAAATCCTGGCCGAATATGGTTATCCGTCTTCCGCTGTAGAGGCTCTCTCCGCCGAGGGCGTGGTGTAATGTAAAACCTCAAGGAGATGCCGAAAATGACAACAGACCTCCGTTTTGATTCGAGGCGGTCTCCCGTTCTGGGAATGCGGGGCATGGTTGCCACCTCCCAACCGCTCGCCGTCGCCGCCGGGCTGGAAATTCTAGCCAGGGGTGGCAATGCGGCCGACGCCGCCGTCGCCGCCGCTGCCGCCCTTAACGTCACTGCCCCGACCTCGACTGGTATCGGCGGTGACTGTTTCGTCCTCTACCACCAGGCCGCCACGAGGAAGATTTCGGCTCTAAACGGCTCCGGCAGAGCGCCGGCGGAGCTGAGCCTGGAACGACTGCGGCGAGAAGGCTTCGGCGATGAGTTGCCGCCCTTTCACGCCTATACCGTTACCGTTCCCGGTGCCTGCGCAGCCTGGTGCGACCTGGTTGAGGCTTTCGGGCAACTTGACCTACCCACGAACCTCTCCCCGGCCATCCGTCTGGCGGCTGAAGGTTTCCCGGTAACCCCTGTCGTCGCTCATGCCTGGGCAAACGGATTGGAGCGACAACTAAGGTGGGCGCCGAATGGCATGGAATTGACTATTGAAGGCCGGGCGCCCAGACCCGGCGAAATCTTCCGCAATCCCGGCCTGGCTCGGACACTGACGGCTATTGCCGAAGGCGGTAAAGCAGCCTTTTACCAGGGCGAAATCGCAGCCGCCATAGCCAGGGTAGTCCTGGAAGCAGGTGGCTGCCTGACCGAAACGGATCTGGAGCGCCACCGCTCCGATTGGGTAGAGCCGATTTCAACCGTCTACCGCGGGCTCAGACTCTGGGAATGTCCGCCGAACGGTCAGGGTCTGGTGGCTCTTATTGCTCTGAACATCCTGAGCGGATACGATCTTGCAGCCCTAGAACCCTTGTCGCCGGAGCGGATCCATTTGCAGGTGGAAGCCCTAAAGCTGGCCTTTTCGATAGCCCGATTTTATGTGGCCGACCCGGAATTCAGCCCGGCACCGCTGGTGGACCTTCTTTCAGAGGATTACGCAGCTGTTCAGCGTCATAAAATTGATGTGGGCCGGGCGAACACCGAGTTCCAACTACAGCCGTCAAGCGGTTCTGATACGGTTTATCTGAGTGTTGTGGACGGCGAAGGCAATGCTTGTTCCCTGATTAAC
>JBAPRX010000765.1:0-6195 GCA_049281335.1 Promineifilaceae bacterium (SeqCode) | reverse complement strand
CGTCTGTTGTGTCTCCAGATAGCTTTCAACGTCAGCTTTCCGAACCCGGCCACCCGGTCCGCTGCCGTTCACGTGTTTCAAATCCACATTGTGTTCACCCGCCATCCGTCGGGCAACCGGCGTCGCTTTGACGCCGCCGGGAAACTCTTCACTCACACCCGTTCCTGAAGTGGATGGAGTCGGTTCTGCCCCTTTTGGTGCCTCCGCTTTCACTGCTTCCTGGGCCGGTTCTTCCGCCGGTGCAGCCCCTTCAGCAGCGGCGCTGTCGAGCGAAGAAATATCCTCACCCGCTTCACCAACAATTGCCAGATCACCGCCCACCGGAACCACATCCCCATCATCGGCCAAAAACTTTAGCAGCGTGCCGCTGACCTGTGATTCCAACTCTAACGTTGCCTTATCCGATTCAATCTCGGCAACGACTTCCCCTTTTTCAACCTGATCGCCAATTGCCTTCGTCCACGAGACCAGAACGGCTTCACGCATATCGAAGCCGAGTTTGGGCATGACAATAAATTCAGCCATTTATAAAATCTCCTTCACCGCTTTGACGACCCGGTCGGGATTAATCAAGGCCGACTGTTCCAACTGCTGCGAATAGGGCAGGGGAGCGTCCAATTGGGAAACCCGTTTAATAGGCGCATCCAGGTAGTCAAATCCCTCTTCTTGAATTCGGGCTGTAATCTCAGCCCCGACGCCGTAAGTGCCATACCCCTCTTCAACGATAACCGCCTTAAACGTTTTCTTGAAGGAATTCAGCACCGGCTCCATATCCAACGGCCGTAACGTCCTCAAATCAACCACTTCCGCTTCAATCCCCTCTTTTGCCAGCTTTTCGGCCGCTTCCAGCGAAACCTGAAGCCCTTGGGCATAAGAGACAATCGTCACATCAGAACCTTCCCGCTTAACATCCGATTTGCCAATCGGCACCGTATAATCTTCATCCTCTGGAACCTCGCCGCGCAGTTGGTAAAGCGTGGCATGTTCAATGAAGAGGATCGGGTCATCAGAACGGATCGCCGCTTTTAGTAATCCCTTAGCATCATAAGGCGTACCGGGGGAGACAACCGTCATCCCCGGAAAATGGGCAAAAATAACGTCTGGGGTATGGCTGTGCGTTGCGCCTAACTGGCGACCACCCCCACCCGGCGCACGGAACACCAACGGAACCTTAAACTGCCCGCCAAACATATAGTGGATTTTGGCGGCATGATTAATAATGGCGTCAAAAGCAACAAAGGCGAAATTAATCGTCATAAACTCCGCAATCGGCCGTAATCCATTCATAGCCGCCCCGACCGCTGCGCCGCCGATAACCATCTCCGAAATAGGCGTATCCCGGATCCGTTTTTCACCAAATTCATCATAAAAGCCGCGTGTAACGGCATAAGTCCCGCCCCAAACACCGACCTCTTCGCCCATAATGAAAACCGATTCATCCCGGTTCATTTCCTCCCGAAGGGCGTCGGTGATAGCCTGTCTCATTGTAATTCGCGCCATATTGTGTCGCTTCTCCTTTATAGTTTAACCGTTTGTGGTGGGTGTAATGACAGTTTCATTCCGTTCCCTGGCTTGTATAAGTTCCTCAATTGCATGAAGTAACCGGCGAAAGGAACGGGATCGTTCTGATGCGGTTTGAATATTGATCATTTGTGTAAATGTCGCTTGATGTCGCGTTGGTTTGTAGCCATAATTTTGCTTTAAATACCCTTTAGCATCTCGTTTTTCTTCGGGGTCATCCTCAAATTTTAGGCCGGGAAGAATATCTTCCAAACAAGCCAGGAACCAGGCTTCAAATTCTGGTTTAGGACAAACAACAGCGACGGAAAAAGGCAGCGTTTCCATATTGTGAATTCGCCTGACAATTTGATATGCCTTTTCTTTAGCACAATCCTCATCCACATCTACTAATACTACTATAGCCGCACAATCATCTCTTTCTTTATATCTTCGCAATACATTTTCAAGTTTTTCTGGTTTGAAGAAGTCACCCTGAGACTTCATCCTCCAGACTGGTGATACAGCGAATAAGTATCTCCATTCATGTCTCTCATGGATTATTCGGTTGATAAGGTTTATTATTGACGATGATCCTTTTCTATTTCCAGCTTCACCATGACCTTCAACAACAGCATAAATTTTGTTGCGCTTGTAGTCCATATTATGCCAAAGCGGAATGGAGTCCTTCTGCCTGAAGTAGTTGTCCTGGGGCAAACAGCCGCTTTTGAATAATTTGTTTCTGCGATTCTTCAATCATTGCGATTCTTGTTGTTCCATCTTCTTTGTCAACAATTCGTAACTGTTCCGCTTCGCACAAATTTAACAAGTCTGGACTATGAGTTGTCAGAATAATCTGACTGTGCTGAGATGCTTCCTCAAATTCTTCCCATAGAACTGGTAATGCACCGATATGGATATTCAATTCAGGCTCTTCGATGCCGATAAGCGAACGAGGCGGTTGTTGGTGAATCGCTGCTAAAATCCCTAAGATTCGGAGCGTTCCATCTGACTCTTGACCAAGTTCACGATTTACATACTCGTGACCATCTTTTAAAAGATAATGTTTTAGATAGACAAATAGATAGTCATTTGAGGGCGCAACAGCGAACTCAGTAATATCCGGGATGGCTGCATGGAGCGCGGAATCTATTTTTTGTCGATATAGAAGAGGTAAAGCGTCTAAAACGGAAGCCAAATTTTCACCTGACTCTGTTAAAGATTGAGCTGATGCTGACTTTTGAGGGCCACCCTTAACATCGGGAAAACCAACTCGATAGAAACTCATGCCGATTAACCAATCATACAGGAGCTTATAAGCAGAAATGCCACTTAGAAGGGGTAATATCAGTGCATTAGACTGAATAGCCGGTTCAGTTCCCGCTGGCTTGACAAGCCATTGATCTTCTTCCATTTCATAAATGAATGGATTGCTGCCGTTTTGACCGTCCAAGTGGAGATTGCAGGCTTCTCGATAGATACGATACGATCCTCGCTTGTCTGTAGTAGGTTTTACTAAGATAGAAAAAGCGTATGTGCCAGATAAGTTTTCTGTCTCCAATTGGTAGCCGATCTCAATCTGACCATAGTTAGGGCCATGATGGCCCCAATAAAGGAGTGCATTAATTCCGTTTCGTTTGGAAACGGCCGTCTGCAACCCTAACTGGAGAATATCGGCCGTAAAGCGCAAAACGTCTATTAAGTTGCTCTTACCGGCTCCGTTATAGCCAACAAGCACCGTAAGCGGTTCAAACTCAATAGTGACGTCCGCCAAACTACGATAATTTTTCACCCACATTCGCTTAATCATTGTTTGTTACTCTACATAGATATTCTCAAACAGTGCCGCTGGTTCTGGGAAGGGAGATTCTTCTGCAAATTGAACCGCCTCTTCCAACTCTTGTTCGACAGAATCGTCAATTTTTTCCAACTCTTCCTTATCAGTCATCTCTTCGCTCAACAAATGTCGCTCCAAAATACCAATAGGATCGTCCTCCCGCCACTTCTCAACCTCCTCTTTGGTTCGGTATCGTAGCGGGTCGCCCATACTGTGTCCTTCAAAACGGTAAGTTAGCATTTCAAGGAACTGCGGCCCTTCGCCGTCCCGAATCTTCTTCAAAGCCTTTTGAGTGGCCTCATAAACCTTAATGACATTCATGCCATCAACCTGCTCCCCCTTCATCCCATAGGCCAGGGCTTTGTCTATCATGCGCGGCACGGCCGAAGCCCGGTTAACGGCCGTTCCCATCCCATATTGGTTGTTTTCACAAATCCACAAGACCGGTAAATCCCAAACACCGGCCAGATTCAACGATTCATGGAAGTAGCCGATATTGGTGGAACCGTCACCAAAAAAGCAAAGCACGGCATTATCCGTGTCTCGATACTGCTCCGCCAGGGCAATACCCGTCGCCAGCGGCAAATGCCCGCCAACAACAGCATAACCGCCCCAATAACGCCGCTCCTTATCCGCAAGGTGCATAGAGCCGCCTTTCCCCTTACTAATGCCGGTTTGTTTGCCCAGCATTTCAGCCATGATGCGTTTCGTTTCTATACCAACGGTCAAGGCATGACCATGATCTCGGTAAGCGGTAATAACATTGTCCCCCTTCTGTCTCGCGCCAAGCGCCCCAACCACAACCGCCTCTTGTCCGATGTACAGATGTAGAAAGCCGCCTATCTTACCCTGTTGGTATAGTTCCGCGCAGCGCTGTTCAAATCGCCGGATCATGACCATCTGGCGATACCACTGAATTAACATTGTTTTATCCATTTAGTTCTCCTACGAAAAAGTTAACAGTCAACTGGTTCTCACTCATGGTTGTAGGCTGGAGGCTCGTGAAGTTTCCTCTCACAAGAGCCACAAATTACCACGAGTGATGGATTCTTCCTGTTGTGGTTTGTGTTATTTGTGTCAATATCTGTGCAAAGCGAATTGATTGGTTATTCATCAGGATTAATATTAGATGATGGCTCAAATAGTTTAACAAAGTTAGCCTCTCCTGACGACTTTGTTTTGTTGACGCAGCCGAACTGAAAGGGCTATACTGAACAGGTAAATATCCCTGGTATTATTGTCACCTGGAAGGAGGTAAATTTCAATGACTGTTTCTGTAACCTGGCACGGTCATGCGACCCTGTCTCTTGATGTTAACGGCCAAAAAGTGGTGGTTGATCCATTCTTTTCCGGCAACCCGGCCGCAAAAGTATCGGCCGATACCATCGAAGCCGACTATATTTTACTGACACATGGGCATGGAGACCACGTTGCCGACGCTGTTTCGCTTGCTAAACGGACTGGCGCTTTGGTTATCTCAAATTTCGAGATCGCCAATTGGATGGCGGCCCAGGGCCATGAAAACGTTCATGGGCAGCACATTGGGGGTGGCTATCATCACCCGATTGGTTATATCAAGCTGACAATTGCTTTTCATGGCTCCAGTTTCCCCGATGGAAGCTATGGCGGAATGCCCTGCGGCTTCCTGTTAAACATAGACGATAAGCACATCTACATTGCCGGGGACACCGCCCTCTATTCGGATATGGCCTTATACGGCCGACACGGTCTCGATCTGGCAATTATTCCTATCGGCGACAACTTCACGATGGGGCCGGAAGACGCCCTTCAGGCAGTCAAATACCTGAAACCCAAAACCGTCATTCCATATCATTACAACACCTGGCCCCCAATTAGCCAGGACGTCAACGCCTGGGCTGCCCAGGTACGGTCAGAAACGGAAAGCGACGTAGTGGTAATGGAAGTTGAGGGAACTCACACCCTGGCCTAATTAATACCAAACCCAGTCCCGCCAATAATGTAGAGCGATTTGGCAAATCGCTCTCTTCATGTTGCAAAAATAGAAAAGCAATTTGCCAGACCGCTGTAATCCCCAAAATGCAAGAAAAGCCAATAACCAACTACTTGGTTATTGGCTTAAATCTCAAAATGCTAGACTAGACCAAACGTTTATAGGTCAATTGGCTTTGAAAGAATCTCAACCAACAATTTGACCGACCCCTCAACATCGCCAATGTCCACCGTTTCACTCTGGGAATGAGCGTAACGGGTTACAATGGAGATACAACCGGCGGCCGTTCCCGCATTGGAAACCTGCATGGCGCGAGCATCCGTCGAACCTCGGTTCAACACTTCCAACTGGTAAGCGATACCGGCTTCTTCCGCCCGCTGTTTCATCAACTTAACCAGTCCATGATGGGCAATCATGCCGGTATCTTTAACCTTAATAGCTGGCCCCTTACCCAGTCCAAGCGGCGTAAATTGGGCGTTTGGAAGATCGCCCGCCGGAGTGATGTCAACAGCGATACCCACGTCAGGATTAAGCGCATTGGCTGCAATTGCCGCCCCTCGCGTCCCGACCTCTTCCTGAACGCTAAACACAAAATAGACATCGTGTGGTGTCGAAGCAAGCTGCTTAAAGGCTTCAATGACAACGACACAGCCGATGCGATCATCCATAGTCTTGGAAGTCATACGACTGCCCTGCACCTGAAACGGCCGAACAAAACCCGCCGCCGCTCCAACCTCAATGTGACAGTCCTCCTTGCTGGTCGCGCCAATATCAATGTAATGCTTTTCCAATGGATGGACATCATCTCTATTCTCAAGCCGTTCGCTGTAGATGACCCCGACTGTCCCATCAGCAAACTGCACCCGATTACCCATCAGAGTATGGGGAA
>JBAPRX010000764.1:0-5201 GCA_049281335.1 Promineifilaceae bacterium (SeqCode) | reverse complement strand
CCTGTAGGAAGGTTGGTCTCGTTGAATTTTTAAGCATGAAAAATGACTCCTTTGAGACTGTTTATTGCCCTTCGGCAACGATAGTGTCACTCACGTCAACGTTGTAGATAACATCATCTATTTCAATGACAAGCCAGGGGGAGTTTTCATCAGCCCAGGTAGCGGTCGAGCGGCTGGGGACCCGAATGCCCTGATAGTCATCCCAGGCAAGCACATCAAGCTGCCAGGGAATTTTCCCCTCGTCGTCCGCCTCCCGGTAGCGCATCGCTTCCATGCTTGTCATCAAGCCCGTTTCAGAGTCGAAAAAGACGGTAAAGGTATCTTCCTCTTCTCCAAAGGGAACGATAAGCCGGGCGGAACGGTCGTCAATAGCCTGCCAGCGAATCCGGGCGTCTGTCAGGTAGATGGAAGGCAGCCAGATTGACTCACCCCATAGGCCGAGATTGGCGGCCATATTTATGGTTGGCTCGTTTTCGACGAGGCCGACCGGCAATTCCATCCAGGCCTGGCCATTCAGGTAGCGTTCGTTTACCCTCAAAAGTGGGAAGCCAAACAGGGTGGCTTCGATGTAATGGCGGTAACCCTGACCGGCCTGGTGAATAAAACGCAGTCGGGTCGGAAAGGTGATTCCGGCAAAACGGAGGTTACCGTGACCGGTGATGACCGCCGAATCCAACACCGGGAGCCGATCCGGCATAATTGCCTGGTAGTAACGGGCGACAGGGTCCGGTAAATCGGTTGGCAACGAAACGGCCGTAAGGGGTTGGCTCGGCTGGGGGTAATCAGCAAAAGGCTCGGGTTGAATTTGAAGTCCCCTGACGAACAGCAAGGGAACCAGAGCAACCAGGTCAAGGACCGCCCCACGCCATGCGTTGTCCCAATCCAACAAGCAGATGACCAATGAGAGCAGAACGGCCGCTCCCATGACAGGCAACCACCAATCCCGGCCAAAGATGATGCCTATTAAGGCACCTACCAGTCCAATACCGGCGACCAGCCACAGCACGCTAAAAAGCCGCATACCGACCTGGCCAATATCCCAACGTCCACCGAGCAAGGTTGTTTTATAGGACAGTTCTGCAATCTCAATTAAGGGCCAATAAGCCATAAAACCCAATAAATGAATCAGGCCGTGAATCATTACAATGCCCACTAAAATGAAAAGCCCAATACGTGTCATCTGTTACTCCTGCATAAATAACTCACGCAAAAAAACCAAAGGTGGCAAAGAGTTAACGTTGTCTTATATGGCTCAGTCTAAAACAAAAGCTCCCCAGATACGTCGGTTATCTGGGGAGCTTTTAGCCTGGTCAGTGGGGGAGATTGTTTCCTGGTCAGGTGACCAGGTCATCCCTTTGTGTCAGAATCATATAGGATTTGCACCATCAGTCTCCATGAACCTCCGCCCTGTGTCGCTGGCCATAATTTGTTCCACATCACCACGCAGCGGATAAAAGTCAACCCCGTTTCCCCGTACGAAATCGGCAAAATCTTCAGGGGCCGCCAGGCGCACACGGTACCCTGTTTGTTGAAGCTCTTTGCACAAAACAATACAGGGTTGAATGTCACCACGTGAGCCGGCGGCAAACAGCGTAATCTTCATCTTTTCACGTTCCCGAAATGGCGACCAGTTCTTCTTTCAGGGCCAGGGCAACAGCTTCGGTTCGGCCGTTTACCCCCAGTTTCGATAACAAGCTGCTCACATGAAACTTGATTGTAGAACGGCTAACGACCAACCGCTCGGCAATCTCTGGATTACTAAGACCCTGTACCAGGAGCGATAACACTTCCAACTCGCGCGGCGTCAGGTCATATTCGGGCATTGGGGGCTGGGTGGCGGTGTGGATGAGGACGGCCGTCGCTTCTGGCGCTAATGTCGGCCGTCCGGAATAGGCTGCCCGAATGGCATCGGCCAAGTCATCAGCCGAGATGTCCTTGAGCAGGTAACTGATGGCCCCGGCTTGCAAGGCACTCTGGACCAGCTTTCCCTCGCGGAAACTGGTCAAGGCGATGACCTGCACACCTGGACATTGCTTGCGAATGAGGCGGGTAGCCTCGGCCCCGTCCATTTTTGGCATCAATAAATCCATGAGCACCACGTCAACTACCATTTCCTCGCACATCCGGACTGCCTCCTGCCCACCGTCCGCTTCACCTACCGGCATCAAATCGTCAAAGACCGTTAAGAAAGCGGCCAGGCCGCTGCGCACCACGGCATGGTCATCCACAATCAGGACTCGAATTGGTTGTTTTTCACTCATTATTCGCCTCTTATTCGTTGTCAATTGTACATTGGACGGTAACGACTGTTCCTTGCCCAATTTGACTCTCAATAGTAAAGGTTGCCCCAATTTTTTGTGCCCGTTCGCGCATAATTCCCAGCCCAAGGGTATTAGGCTTCACATGAGTTGGATCAAAACCACGGCCGTTATCCTCAACGGACAATCTCACAACCTGGTCTGGAAAAGATAAGTTTATAGTCACCCGGCTAGCTCCGGCGTGTTTGTTGATATTATTGAGCGCTTCCTGGACGATTCGGTAAAGAGCAACCTGAATTTCGGGCGGTAACGGCCGTTCTTCCTCAATAATCAACTCTATTGGCAGCCGGGAGCGGCCGCCAATCGCCTGGGTTAGCTGGCGCAGTAGCTCGGCCAGGCTCCTTTCAGTCAGGGTGGCCGGACGTAGTTCCAACAGCAGCGTCCTCATCTCCGCCAGGGCGCTTCGCGTCAATTCACGCAGTTCCTCCAGCCGTTTCTTTCCCTGGTCCAAATCGCGCTCCCAGATTCGGGGCAGTACGTCGGCAATCAGGCTGGCCGAAAAAAGCGTTTGGGTAACAGCGTCATGCAGGTCCCTCGCCAGCCGGTATCTTTCAGCTTCCACAGCCATATCCTCGGCTTTCTCGAAGAGGGAGGCGTTTTCAATTGCCACGCTGAGCTGGTGTGCAATAGCCTCAAACAACTCCAGTTGGTCGTTGGAGAAAGCGCCGCCCTGGAAACCAATAATGGCCAATATACCGAGCTTCCGGCCCCGAATCTGCAGGGGCAGCAGCGCTCCAGGCTCCAGATAACCCTTAAAGTCGTCCGGTGCGATATAAACCATCTCACCGCTGTCAATAACTGTCCGGCCTACCTCTAAAATTTTGTCCATTTCAGCGGGGTCCACCTCGCGTTCGGGCCTGAGTATCAAATGGAGCCATCTACCGCTTGCCTCATCATATAAAGCACCTCCTGCTCGGGATGCTCCCACCGACTCAACCAAAAGGTCCAGCGTTTTGGTAAGCATCTCGTCTAGGTCGAGTGAACTATTGGCCACCGCCGAGACATCCAGCAACATTTGCAATTCTTTGGTACGGGTGGCAACACGCTCCTCCAAATTCTGGCGCAGGTTTACCCTTTCGGTCACATCAATAGACACGACCAAAAGGCCCGCTATCTCGTTTTCTTCTTCAAGCGGAGCCAGGACGATATCCCAATAAGTCACAATCCCTTCCGATTCCAGGCGGACATTTTCCTGTCGGACGGTTTCACCGGCAAGGGTGCGGTCGAACAAGGGTTGGATCGAAGATTCGGTGCCCGGAAGATGGTCGAAATAACAAACACCGGGGGCAAGGGGGACGCCTGAGGGTGGGGCATAACTGGCGGAGAAATCGTCCCAGGTGGGGTTGTAACGCTGGATGCGGTAATGCCGGTCAAGAACGGCAATACCCATCGGCATACGATCAAAGAGACTTTCCAGCAAATTGAGCTGGCGGCCCAAGCCCGGATCCGGCCGAAATGAGACGGCCATTTGCCCCTGAGCTTGGGAGGCCGGCAGCAGTTCAAAAATACAGGCGTCGTCTCCCTTGGCTTGGCAACTCCGTTCAACGCAGACGACATCCTGCCGCCCGGCAAGGATGTTGACAAAACCGACGAATACCCCGGCTGAATAGGAACAAATAGGGACATTAGGAACCACGTTATGGTGTTGATACATCCAGGCTTCAAAAGCATTAACAGCCTGTATTTTGACCTGGCCAAGCGGCCATTCTGCGGCAACAATTTTAAACTGCCCAAAACCGGCCGTTTCATAAGCATCAATGCAGGCAGAAAAGACGGCCGATTTTCCTCTGCCAACTTGCCCGGCAAATGACCTGGCAAAAGAAGCCCCGCCATTAGCACCGGCCTGCTGCAGGACAGAATTAGTCAGCTGTTCCCCAATCAAGCCTTCAATCTGACGGCGCATCCCCCAGAATCCAGCCTCTATATCCATTAGGGCCATTCGCGCCCCGCCATATTCCAGGATGCCACTTTCCCCTTCTTCTAATAAATCGCGAATCGTCATTTAATCCTGTTTAATATCAGCCTCACTCCACACTTAACATCTTTAATCTTAAAGTCTTGTGTTTGCTTCCGAAAGTGACAAATATCATAAATATTATTTATTTCATAAGTCTTGGTGACACTCGACGACTGACCTTCAAATCCACTCTAGACTTTGAGGAAAAATAGCCTTTTCTGCAGGTAAAAGTCATCCAGCTCTCAAACGGCGATTGTCGAACGGCCTGACTGCACTGGCACCCTTGAACCAGGACCAGACAAAAGCCGATTGATTCCGAAATTTAATCATGTCAGGACTGGGTGGTCAGCTCGTGAATCCGACTTTTCTAAAATTCACTCGTTTCGTATAGTATTAGACTCTCCCAACTCAAGGTTGCCTCTAGTTTGTGGTTGTCATGAACTGGACTCTGGCGAAAATGAGCCAGAATCATAAGAACTGAACCTTAAAAAACGCATATCGTCTGCCTGATTTGTCATTGCCAGGCAAGGTGCACTGGCTGAATCAGTAAGCTGATTCAAGCGTGTAGTCTGTCATCACGATGGCCGAAGGCGTGGTTAGCTACGTTGCTGGCAGGCTGGGTTGGTGCATGAATCGCTCGTGCCATATCCTGACATTGGATGGCCACTTCGCAAGAAGCCTGTAGCAACTGGCGAGCATGCTCTTGGCGGTGCAGCCGAATTATGTCGGCGACCGACTTGAGCTGGCAGGATGGCGCAGCATGATTAAAACGCCACTGCAAATAGGTGTAAGCCAGAAAGACAATAGCAAACCATTTCTCAACGGCTTCGACAGACTGAACGCGAAAGTCACCCAGACCCAACAACTGCTTGACGTAGAAGTTATCCACACCTCTACCCCAGACTATTGAGCTTTACTCAGACCAA
>JBAPRX010000763.1:0-2763 GCA_049281335.1 Promineifilaceae bacterium (SeqCode) | reverse complement strand
GCCTGGAGGAGCTAAAACAGGTTATTGATTATGATACGGCAACGGTTACGATTTTTTCAAAAGGGATCGAGTGGGAGCTTGCAGTTGGGGTAGGGTATAAGGATGAGGAATTTACCAACCGGGTTAGTTCCACATTGTTAAAAGAAAGCCCTATTCTGAATCAGATGGCAAGGGACCATAAACCAGTCATTAGCGATAATGTTAACAACCTGCCGGGTTGGATGTGGATTCCGGGGGCCGAGCATGTACGCTCCTTTTTGGCCGTTGCCATGATAGCCTACGACCGTATGATTGGGGTCTTAATGCTAGATAACTCGAAAGAAGCGTATTTTGATGAGGACGATTTGGACTTAGCCAATACGTTGTCGCGTACATTGGCGGTTGCTGTAGAAAAAGCGCAGCTTTATGAGGCCATGCAGCAAAGATTGTCGGAACAGGATGCGCTGTTGGCTGTCAGCCAGGCTGTCTCCTCCAGCCTTGATCTTGATATTGTGCTGACGAAGCTGGTTGAGCAAATGGCAAGGGCAATTAATGTCACCAGTGCTTATATTTCCGATTGGGATCCGGAGAGCGGAATATCTACCGTCATCGCAGAATATGTCAGCCCGGAAGCTTCGGAGCGTGAAAAAGCTTCAGATCTTGGCTTGACATATGACTTGCTCCGCGATTTTGATGATGATCAGGAATGGCTCCGGGAGGGGAAGATCGTCACGGAACACATTGGTGACTCTGAGGGGGACTACTTTACTTTGCAGCATTACCAGAAATTCGGTGCCAAGTCGGTGATTTTCGTACCGTTGATGGTGAAGGGAAATGCAGTGGGATATGCGGAGTTGTGGGAGAGCCGCCGCCATAGGGAGTTCACTCCGGCCGAGATTGCATTGTCACAGGCCATTGCCCAACAAACGGCCGTTGCCATTGAGAATGCCCGGTTGTTTGCTGAAAAGAAGGAGCAGTTGAGCCTGTCAAAGACGCTCCAGGATGTGGGGGCTTTGTTGACCACTCAGCTATCGCTTCATGAAGTCTTTGACCAAATTTTTGACCTGCTGGCCCAAATTGTAAATTTTGAGAGCACCTCTGTTCAACTGCTGGAGGAAGATGGCAGGCTTGTCGTGGCAGCCGGTACGGGTCTGGCCTCAACAAATGCTTATCGCTCTTTTGCCACTGAGCACAGTGAAGAAATCATCACTCGTTTTTCAGATGAAAGAAAAGTCAACGTTATACCAGATACTGACGCCGACCCTGGCTGGATTCATGTTTCAGGGATGGAATCCGTTCGGTCCTGGATAGGCGCAGCTCTGATGGTGAAAGGGCAGCTAATCGGCATTTTGAATGTGGATAGTTTGAAACCCAATACCTATTCTGCCAGAAATGGAAGAACGGTATTGACTTTCGCAAATCAGGCGGCCGTTGCAATCGAGAATGCCAGACTGTATGAAGAAACCCGCCTGCGGGCCAACGAAATGTGGGTTTTGAATCAGGTCGCAGCGGCTACCTATGTCCTGCTCGATATTGACAGTTTGCTTCAACAAACAACGTCTATGGTTGCAAGAAGCTTATACCCGGAACATTTTGGCTTTTTGCTGCTAAATGAGGCTACGGGCCAACTTTTTGCTCACCCGTCGTTCTTCGGAGCTTCTGCAGAATACGTTAACAGGCAGGTTCCACTTGACGCCAGTATTAGCGGCCGAGTTCTTGAAACCGGCCAACCGGTCATAATTCCTGATGTAACTAATGTTGAAAAATACTATAGCGTCGTTTCTACAACCCGGTCTGAAATTGCAGTGCCTCTTATCGTTCGTGATAAGACGGTGGGCGTCATCAATGTTGAGAGTTCCAGGATTAATGCCTTTTCTACCAATGATCTAAGATTTTTGACCACGCTGGCCGGGCAGGTAGCGACTTTTATTGAGCGCACTGAACTATATGAAGCTCAGAGAAAATATACGGCCCATCTGGCCCAGGAAGTGAATCAGCGAACGGCCGCTTTACGGGCGGAAAGAGATCGGATGCAGGCGATACTTGATAACGCTGGTGAAGGAATCTTCTTTACAGATGATGCTGGCATGATTCTTTATGTTAACTCCGCCATGATGAAAGTGACCGGGTTTTCCAACATTGATCTCCTTCACCGGACTCCTGCTAAGTGGCCCGGTATTGATCATGCGCCCGACTTGCTTGAAGGGCTGCAAGAGGCAATCCGAAAAGGGGAAGCCTGGCGGGGCGAGGTTGTTGGAAAACGAAAAGACAATCGGCCGTACGATATTTATCTGACGGTGACCCCGATTTTCAGCAGCGAAGGCAGTCTAATCGGTTTTGTCGCCGTTCATTCCGACATTAGTTACTTGAAGGAAGTTGAACGCCTGAAAGCCCGATTCATTTCCAACGTCTCCCATGAACTGCGAACCCCCCTGACGGTCATTGAAACCTATACCACCTTATTGAAACAGGGCAAACCGGAACGGCAGGACCATTACCTCTCTATTCTCAGCCAAGAAACAAAACGACTGACCCGATTAATCCAGGATGTACTTGATTTGTCACGATTGGGGGCAGATACTACGACCATTCCGATGGGGCCGGTTTTGCTTGACGAGGTTCTTAAACGAGTTGTTAATACCTTCCTGCCTCAAGCTGAAAATAAAAAGATTGACTTACAAATCGAACTAGACGAGCCTTTGCAGAAGGTTTGGGGAAATCTAGGCCAGATCGAGCAGGTTATTACAAACCTGCTTAGTAACGGCTTGACCTATACACCAGAAT
>JBAPRX010000762.1:0-11079 GCA_049281335.1 Promineifilaceae bacterium (SeqCode) | reverse complement strand
CAGCAATGCAATTCCCCCCATTTTTGGCATGACAACATCACTTAATACCAATACAATTTCGCTCCGGTGCCGTCGGAGGAGAACCAACGCCTCAACCCCATTTTCCACACCTTTCACTGTATAATTCAAGAATTCCAGGGCAGCCATTAATGCGAACCTCGTTGCGCTGTTATCCTCGACAACCAGTATCAGCTCCCCATTTCCGCCAATCGCCGTATCAGTTGCAGCAACCTGTCCGGTGGATTCTCCATCGCGCCCCACCGGCAAGGTGATCGTAAAAACCGTCCCCCATCCAGGATCACTCTCGACCCCAATAAAACCATTGTGCTGCTTAACAATCCCATACACTTGGGCCAGCCCCAACCCGGTTCCCTTGCCCGGCTCTTTAGTCGTGAAAAATGGTTCAAAGAGATGATCCTGATCTGCGGGCGGAATGCCATTGCCATTGTCCGCCACAATAATCTTTACCCATTCACCTGCTGGCGGGTCAGGAATAGGCTTCTGTTCCCCACTTTGAAAATCAAGATGAGTCAACTTGATATGGATCCGCCCACCCTTCGGCATTGCATCTCTAGAATTGAGTGCCAGATTCATTAAAGCCTGTTGAAGCCGAGTTGGATCGGCCGTTACAAAATAATCTTCTTCCTCATATGTCAGGTTTATCTCAATACTTTCCGGCAGCGTCCGCCGCAAGAGCTTCACAAATTCCTTCAAAAAAGGCAGCAGGTTTAGCGACTGGCGCTCCAGGACAGATTGTCGGCCGAAATCAAGAATTTGGGACGTCAATGCAGCCGCCCGTTTACCCTCCTCAAAAATAGTCTGAATTTGCTTCCTTTCCCGGTTCGTCAAATTCGGCGATACACTGAGCAGTTGAGAATATAAAACAATCACCGCCATAACATTATTAAAATCATGAGCAATTCCAGCCGCCAATTGCCCCACTACCGCCAACCGCTCCTGTCGCTGCACCTGTTGTTCAATCTGAATCCTTTCCGCCATCTCTCGGCTTAACGACTCATTAGCCGCCGTGAGTTCGGCCGTTCGTTCCGTCACCAACCTCTCCAATTCAAGATGTCTTTCTTCAAGAGACTTGGTCAAACGAACGTTCTGATCCCGCATCCGTCCGAGGAAAAAACCCGTCACAAATAGCAAGGTGATGGTGAGCAAGACCTGGATCGGTCCCCCGGTTACTGTCTCAGGCCCGAAATTAATCAGCATCGAATAGAAAATGAAGAGCGACGCCACAATCGCTCCCGCAATCCCTGAACGCATGCCCCAAATCGTAGCGATGAGGACAACGACCCCCAGGAGCATAAGGAAAGGAATCGGCACGCCAATTCCCACCCGTCGGCCGATTTCAATATAGGCCACCACTAACGCCACAGTAGCTACCCCCGCCCAAACTGATTTATCCCTCCACCACGACTGGAGGCGCTCACCCTGTGTTATGGATTCCCTTCCTTGAACTGACTCGAACATCCCAAATATTGTATCAATTATTTCGAGATACCCAACAAAAAAATCCGGGCTTTTTGAACAACCTTCTCATTGCAAGAAATATTTCAAAAAGCCCAGCACTTCAAATAGCGCAAACGGCTAAGAGTTAATAACGGCGAAGGCCGCTCCCGTTAACCTTCTACTACCTACTATTCACTTTTTACAGCCAACTATTCACAAAGCCCTACTCAACAATAACCGTATCACTACTACTCCGCCCAAACACCTCCGGCGAGTACATCTCCTCCGCCTTGGTAGGCGGCACCACGAAGATGCCCGGCGTCGTTGCCCGCGTCACATAAGAATAGGTATAGACCCCATCCCAAAGCAGTGTCGTAAACGCCTCTGCCCGTTCATCACGCATATTTTGGTGTTCGTACCACGTTCCCCACCACCACCAGCCATAGTGATTATTGCTGCTGGTCGGGTCTTGGGGCACGCTGCCTGACACCGCCAGCGCCGGATTGATAATCTCCAGCCCCGCCGGTAACGGATCAACCAATGCCACATTATAGCGACGGTTACTGGTCGCCATCTCAATCTTTACCCGTACCCTGGCTCCGGCTCGGAAATGCCAGACCCCGTTCTCGTCCTGGTACACATCATCCGGGTCGTCCACCGCCTCATAGGTGCGCTGAACGGCAAAACCCATGTCCAGCGCGTCCAATTCCAGATCATCCGGCGCGTATTGCAAGCCCAACCGGTAATACAGCCGACCTTGCCCTTCCTCGCTGATGATGAGATTCTGCGTCTCGGCCGTTTCCGTCAAATACTGCATCGGAACAAAGGTCTCATTTCGTACCGTCGTCCGGCCTTTATAATCATGCTCACCCACATATGTCTCACCCAGCCACAACCGGGCGGCAAAATCAGGCGTCACATTCTCAAAGGTATTGAAGTAGTGATCTAATGCCAGCAAAATAAAGACATTCTCCTGGGTATTCCCCCAACGGCCGTGTGTCCGATTCGCCAGCAGCCCATTCACCACCTTCGGAATCAAATCGCTGTCCGGTTCCACCGAAATCAGCGAATCCAGAATAACGCCATCCGTCCGCCGGTTTGAATGGAGCAGCAGATACTCCTGATCCCCATAAGAGGTCGTGAAGTTAGCCGCAGCGGCCGTTTCCACAACGCGGTTATTGAACAGGTCGCCAATCGCCGTCACCTGACTACCATATTGGCTGCCGCTGTCCAACACCGGCCACAACCAGGCCAGCGCCTCCAACGACATAGAGTCCAGGCCGGCTTCATCCAGCAGTCGAGATGCCTTCGCCGCGTCGCTGTCGCCCGCCAGGAAACGTACATAAATCGCGTAGGCACTCAACGTTTGGCGCGTTGTCTGACTGTACCAGTCAGGGTAGTAACTTTCGATATTTCTCAGATAAGCCAGCCCATTTTGCATCATCGCATCCGGAACAGAGAAATTCTTCTGCTCCGCCCGCGCCAGCGCGTGAACCACGTGAATGGTATAGAACGGATTCGAGTCATCACCCCGCTGCCAGACAGGCCAGCCACCATCATTATTTTGCATCCCTTGCAGCCGATCAATATCCCGCGTCACGGCCGATTCCATTTCGGCCGGAGTAGGCAGTCCGTCCGCCTCAAAAGCCGTCAGCACATCCCGCAAGGCCGCAATCGCCAGAATCCGAGAAGCCAACTGCTCCGAACACTCATAAGGATAGCTGGTAAGATACAACACTGCATCCGTCAGCCCTTGCAGCGCCGTCGAAGAAGTCTGAATCTCCAGGCCGCCAAACTGCGGGAAAACGCCGGTTGGAGAAACAATCGGCTGGGCAATGGCTACCGTCTGCCCCCCAACCCCATCCAAAATGCCATATGTGGCAAATGCCTCCGTCGTTGCCGGAGTATAGACCGGCAGTTCTACGGTCGCCGCATCTGCATACGGGCCAGAAACGGCCGCAATCTGGAACCGCGCCGTCCCCACACTGTCCGTCGTCGCCGGGAACCGCACCTCAATCCGGTCATTCGCCGGAACCGTCACCCGCTGCCCGCCTCCTTGTTCACCTATCCATTGGATATTCGTCGCCTGAACCACCACATCAACGCTCATATCCTCGTCCGTCTGGTTTTGCAACACAATCGGCAGTTCAAACCGGTCCCCAAAGTTCAGGAAACGCGGCGCAGACGGCCGAACCATCAACGGCAGCCGTGCCGTTAGATTCGACTCACCCGTCCCAAACTGCTTCCCGTCACTCACCGCCACCGCCATCACCCGGTACCGGGTTAAATTATCCGGCAGCGTCAGTGACACAACCGCCCGGCCATCACTGTCCGTATGGACCGCCGGAGCAAAAACCGCCAGCGGATTAAAGTCCGTCCGCACTGTAATCGGCGTATTGGCCTGTCCGGCTGCATTATCAGCCCCCAAAGTGGCATCCGAATCCAATGCCGATTCCTCTGCCATCGCTTCCATCGGCAGCTCGGCCGTATTCGTCGCCTGGGCTGCCGGTGCCGCTCCCGCAGCTAACTCGCCTTCCTGGACATTCTCAGTCACAACTCTGGTAACTTCCACACTATCATCAACGCTGGTTTCGATGCCATTGGCCAGGGACTCTGGATTGGCTAAGATAATCGAATTACGGCCATAAACCGACTGAATATAGCCATCTCGCAGACTATAAAAGACATCCAACGGGTCTTGCAAACTGTAACCGCTCAAAGCCAGCACCGACTCATCCACCACAAACAGCGCCACTTCTGCGTCAGAAACCGGGCTGCCATTCGCATCCGTAATCATCATGTCTACGGCCGTCTCCGCCCCCGGTTCCAAACTAGCCGTCTGTGGCACAACGTCCACCGACAAACTCCGGCTTTGGGTCGAGATATTCAATGTCAAATTACCCGTCGCAAACGCCGGACGATTCGGCAAACCTTGTATCGGCTCTCCTGCGTCATCCGTGCGCGGTGCGCTTCCTGTCAGGTCAATCTGCACCTGCAAATTCGGCAAATGCGCCTCCTCAATCGGAATCCGCACCACGTAAGAATCTTCAGTAATCTGGAATCGCTCGGTGTACAGAATACCGCTTCGGCTAACTGTTAAAAGCCCTTCCGCTGGACTAAACGGAGACTGAACCAGAATCTCGGCCGTATCACCCGGTGCATACAATTCCTTGTCAGGGATCAAAGTCAACTGTTCCTGGTCCACATTGCGCGTCGGCGGCCGTTCGCCACCGCTAACCCAGCGCGTCAAAGTAGACTGGTTCAACCGTCCCTGCTCATCCGTCACCATCGCCTTAATCTGGTACTCACCGCCAACGGCCGTATCAAAGATGCAGCTAACCGGTTCGGTGGTCGAAGTAACATCACAGCTTTGGGTGTCAACCTCTTCCTGTCCCCAGGAACCATCTCGATAGTTCCATTCTAGGCGGGCAGCCTGCACCGTCACAGGACGGCCGCTCACCGCATTCCCGTCCAGGTCCGTCACAATAGCCTGAATCTCCATCGGCTCGCCCTGCTCCACAAACGTCCGATCTCCCCGCAGACCAACATACAGCGAAGAAGGATGCACCAACAACGACGTTGAAGCCGACCACGCCTGCCGGTTCACATCAAAGACAGTCGCCTCAGCTTGTAGGCTAAACGGCTTCGGCGTATCGGCCGATTCAATATTAATTTGCAGATAATTCTCACCGGCCGCATCCGTTGTCCCACTGAAATTCTGGCAGGTATCTTCGCTGCCACCGCTATATGGCCCGGAATAAAACGAGTCTTCATAGAAATAATCGCCAAAATACCACCAGGGCGTCCACGTCCCAAAGGTGAACTCCGGCCAATTTGGCGGCGAATAGCTGCCCGGTTGCGAACAGACATACCACTGCGTCTCCGCATTGGGCAGCGCACCCCCGGCAAAGTAGTTGGCCGAAGCCGCCACCGTCGCCTGATCGCCCACAAAGTACGGGCCGCTCGTCTCTGTCCGGGCCGTCACCTCAAATTCCGGCCGTCTAAATTCCTGAATCTGGAACCCATGATAATAATCCAGGTTGTAAGAGACATTGACATTCCCTACCGCATGAAGCATGACATTTGCATACCCCAGATTGCTGTTTTCCGGCACTGTAAACGACAGGTCAAAACCGCCAAGCGCGTTCACCGTCGCACGGCCGTCTGCCAATTTATTTCCCTGCGGTCCCGTCACCGAATAACGAATCTGTTCCAGCCCCGTCCCTGGCAGTCCAACATCGCCCGTCAGTCCGCCACCAACAATTCGCAGCCATCCTTTCACATGGACTTCTTCACCAGGCCGGTACATCTGCCGGTCATCGAAGACAAACCAGCGCAGTTCATCCTCAGACGGCCGTGCTGCCCAGGCATTATCATCCCAATAATAAGGATTGGCAGGCAAAATTGCTGTATCTTCTCCCTGATGGGCAACCAGATAATTACC
Source organism: Promineifilaceae bacterium (SeqCode) (assembly GCA_049281335.1). Lineage (GTDB taxonomy): Bacteria > Chloroflexota > Anaerolineae > Promineifilales > Promineifilaceae > JAKEFB01. The sequence continues at coordinate 5,177 of JBAPRX010000762.1, read as the reverse complement.
GTTGCTGCCCAACATAATCCGGGCCAGACCTTCACTGTCCGTTGTTGCCGTACCGTTTCCCGGCTCCAATGCCACCTCCACATCGGAGAGAGGTGTTCCATCCTCAAGGTTCGTTGCCCAGGCAATAAGCTGGCTATTATCCACAAACGCATCCAACCCAATTTTAGTCACCTGAACCCACGATTGAACCGCATTCCGATCTTGATTGTTGTCAAGTATCCCGCTCGGTGGCTCCACGATAACAACCAAATGTCCTGTATCCCCATCCAGCGCTTCACTCAAATTAATCGGCACTTCGGTCAGCTCATCGGTCACATTCTCCACCCCAATCGTTTCATCCATTACCAGGTCGCCCGGTGGCGTTGGCGGATTATCCTGCCGCCAGTAATTATCACGATAAGTTAGATAAGTGCGCCAATCCTCAGGTTCAACCTGATAAACCCTCACATGGAGCCGACTGTAATTAATCGTATAGACCGTAAAAACGGGTGTCTTGGCCGAAGGATCAAGCGTCACCAGATATTGATCCGGCCCCGAAAGAGCGCTCGGCGCAGAAGTAACCTGGAAAGACAACGTTTCACTGTCCCCTAACTGCTGTCCAAACATATCCTGGATGGAGCCGTCTACCGTCACCCGGTACGTCGTCCGCCCCTTCGTCAATCCCTGAATCTCCAGACGGCTGCCCTGAACCTGAACCCTGGCCCCAACCAACTCTGGCTCAATCTCAATCATGCCGGGGTCAAACGCATCGGGATCAATCGGATTATTAAAACCAATCCAAAACGGGGTTAATGGTGGGCAATCATCGTTGTACCAACTGCAAGCGTGATCCTCAATTGCCAATGCCGCATACGTGTGAAAACTGAAGCTCTGCTCCTCCTCAGTTGCCAACGGCCCCTCGGCCGAAGGCGTTCCCGGCGCAATAGTCACAACAATATCCGCATCGGATGGAAGCGATTCCGTCGCCCGAAACGCAAGCCAGCGCCCCTCGGCCGTATTTTCCGTCAATCCCTGAACCCGTTCGTCAGAAGCAATATCCTCGGCCGTTGCCAGTTGCAAGGCAACATTCTCGCCATCGGCCGTAACCGAAATCGAAGCCAAAACCGCCTCCGGGTCAATCAACTGGTCAAACGCCACAAAGAAAACAGGGTCCAAAACCTGCGGCCCACCTGCCGGATAATAATCGGTCATTTGTGGCGGCGGCGTGCTAAATCGCCAGGTCACACTCTCCGCCAATGTCGTCCCAACGGCCGACTCCGTACCCGCCGGAATTTCGGCCGTATACTCCGTCGCCATCGGGAAACGATCCCCACCCCCTCCCACGCCTGCATACTCAAACGTCAGTGTCTTCGTTCCCAACCAGCGCCAAACCCCTGGAATCTCCGGCGAAATCCGAACCGGCACATCCGCCGTAGAGAGTTCTTCCAATGTTGCCAAAGGAACCATCGGCTGGTTAAAAGTCACACTCAAAAACGGGGCCAGTGGAATCTCCCCTTCTGGTGCAAAACGCAAAACTTCCAGCGGCCCGCTCGGAACCTCTGGCGTTGGTACGTCTGGAATCTCGCCGAAGGGCTGGTTGACCGTCTCGCCCGGTTGGGGCGGCGGCAGAATCTCATCCGGCAAATTAAATTCCACCTGATCGCCCGGCGCGGCCGTCGCGGGAGGCAGCCGGTCTAATATCTGTTGAATCTCCTCAGGACTGAGCGGCGTCCCAACTGCAACCGGCAATAACTCATAGGTATCACTGCCCTCCTGCCCCTTGCTGAGAGAAAAGACCAATCGGCCGTTACTATCCACTCCAAACGATCCGGCCGAAACGCCAGAAACACCCCCACCGCCGCCATTATTGATAACAATTGGCGTGCTGGAACCGCCACCACCACGATTTCGCAGCAGTGACCACCCCGCAAAAGCCGCCAACGCCGCGCCCCCCAAACAAACCACAACCAATACAGCAATCATCCAGGGACGGCCGAAAATGGAACGTAACCACCTCATCGCTTCAAACCTCCACTATTAAGAACTGTAGAGCGATTTGGCAAATCTCTTTTCGTCTTGTATCTTGCCAAATCGCTGATCGATCAAGCAAATCGTTCTACTACAGATGTAATATACCCGCTAAAACAACAACTGGCTTGACAAAATTTCAACAAAACAATGATAGATCGCCCACAGCGAAAGACCATCTACCTCCTAAGACGCCACCCACTACCAAAAAGTTCCCCGACCAAATTATCATTTTGCGATCCCCATCCCTATTTACCTTCCCCAAGAAGACTCGATATTCTATTTGAATAGAGTTGTGATTTGGCTTCCCTAAACCAATCTGATTATTATCTTAAAAACATTATATGGGTAAGGAACGTATATGGTCTCTCTACTCATCCTTCCCCCCTCCCCCCTCACAACTCCCGATACAAAAACCACGCCCCCTTCCGTTCATCACTCCCCTTCGGCGCCCGGTCAAAATACAATTCAAATAGTCGCCCATCGGCCGTTTTCACCCGAAAATAGTCCCTGCCAACACCCCAAGACCCCCGCTGCTCCGCCACAGATAAATGCTGCGGCTGCATATTCCGTGCCATCCGTCCCCGTCGCCGGTAATCATGCCACTCATGCAGCATCTCCACCACCTCGAACACCTGCTCCTGCCAGATAAACCGGTCAGGACAGCCCGGCTTCTTCTCCAGCATCGGCGGCTTATCATATTCGGCCGTAATTTCTTCCGCAATAAATCGAGACATAAAATTGACCTTTCGACTATAGTAACATAATATTAGAGTAACCGGTTACAAATTCAAAAAGGTTTTGAGCACCTTGCGTCGAGGAATCTGTGCCTGATCATCTAACATCTACTGAAAAATCGGCTGCAGTTTCAATTCCCATCACGAAGGAAATTGTTGATTTGTCCCTGGAAATTGAACAGTTCCCAAACGAAGCAGCCTCCGCCTTTCCTCCTCTAACCCATGAACACCTCGATGAGCTGGCTAACTACGCAATGGAAGCCAGCCTGGAATTCCCTCGTCGCGGTTGGGAGATCATGGCCGATGCCCACAACAGGGCAAAATTAACCCAGGATGTTCTCCTCTCCGCCAAAGCCGCCTGGTATCTCGGCCGAGCCGCCAACGAGTACGGCCGTCCCCGCCTGGCCGCTGAAGCCCTCGCCCGAGCAGAACAGCAGTTTACCAACCTTAACGACCCCGAATGGCTGGCCGCCGTCACCTGGCAGCGTTACGCCCTCTGCTGGGCCAACGCCGACAACGCCCTCGCCGTCCAGTCGCTCCAACAAGCCTTAACCACCCTCAAAAATACCGCCACAACTCATCCCCTCCACGCCTACATTCCACAATGCCGCCTGACCCTCACCTACGCCAAACTCCTGAAAGGCGACCATGAGGACCTGCCCCTGCTGCTTCAAAAATGCACGGCCGACTTTACCGCCGCCAATGATCTCCCCAACCAGTCCAGAACCCTCTTTGTCCAATCTGGCCTTCTGCGCCGCACCGCCCCCTATAGCGAAGCCAAAGCAGCCTCCCAGCAAGGTATGGCCCTTGCCCAGGCAGCCCACTCCGCCGCCGACATCGGCCGTTTCCACTGCCAGATAGGCTACAACAACTGGCTCGGCGATGGTGACTACGAAGCTGCTGCCAAATCCTTTCAGGCAGGCATCACCCTGTTCGACACCCTGGACATCCCCGGTTGGAAAGCCCAATGCCAGGAAGGACTGGTTCATATCTACATCATGACCGGCCGCCTGGCCGACGCCGGACATCTACTCGAAACAGCACGGATTAACTACCAGGAAGAAGAAGCCATTGGCATGTATCACGCCAGCCTCCTAACCACCGGGTGGCTCGAAATGCTACGGGGTAATTACCTCACCAGCCTCAACTATCTCAACCTATCCAAAGCCGCCTATCAAAATGCTGGAAACGACAAGATGGTTCCCGTTGTCGAAATGCACCTGGGCGACACCTGCCTCCAACTGGGTCGCTTTCAACAAGCGCTTCAATACCTGGAGCAGGCTTACTCAAAACTGGAACAGTTCAACCAGCCCAACCGTCTGGCCGAATGTGGTCTGCGTCTCGCCAATCTTTGGACACGGCTGGACAAAAGCAAACAGGCGAAGCGATATCTGGATAAAGTCAAAAAAAACGCTCTGGAATCAGGCCATGTTTCTGCCTTACAAGCCTACTATTTCAGGCTGGCCGATCTCTACAACAAACAATCTGAGACCGAGAAAGCCCTGGACGCCTTAACAAATGCGCTCCACCTGGCTCAAGAACAAAAGAATCCTAAAATGGAAGCGGCGTGTCATCGCCAGATTGCAGCAGCCTACTGCCAGCAAAAACAGTTGGACAAGGCGACCGAACAACTAACCCTGGCCCAAAGCAGCATCCGAGAAATGGGATTGCGCCACGAACACGTCGCCTGCCTTCTGATTTGGGGAGACATTTACCGGCAGCAAGGCCTTCTAAAGAAAGCCCGAAAAGCTTTACAAGAGGCCGACCGGTTCAGCCGAAAGCTCCTGCCAGACCTGAACTGGCAGGCCGCCGCCGCATTGGCTGAACTGGCCGAGGAAACCAACAACAAAGAAAAAGCCCTCAATCATTATCGCCAGATGATCCAATCGCTGCGGTTATTGAGACAGGGATTTTGGCAGCCGGAACTTGTTGGTGGCTACCTGAAACGGCCGTCTGCCTCCCTAAATCGCGCCGTCCTTCTCTGCGCCCAACGTGGCAGTCACCAGGACACCCTGGTTTTCATCGAAGAGAACAAAGCCCAAACCACCGCTCGCCGCATTCAGGCCCAGGCGCTGTTCCGAGAATTCGACCTTATGCCAAAGCAAGCCAAAGACATGGTCGCCGAAATTCGCTGGCTCCAAGAAAATCTCCGCACAGCCGATGCCCCTTCCAGCCCCGCCATCATGCGTTCGGCTGAGGAGGACAACAAATATTTTCGGCTGCGGGACAAGATTGATGCCTACATCGAACTCCTCGACCGCCTACAGCGAGAACAAATCGAAGACAGCGAGATTCCTATCAACGACTCTTTTAAGCTTGAACAATTTCGTCTCCTGGCAAACAAAAACCTCGGCTCGGATTGGATAGCCCTTGATTATTATCAGGTTGGCGATCAGTTAGTTCGCCTGCTGCTGACCCCAGATCAGGTGACAG
>JBAPRX010000761.1:0-13823 GCA_049281335.1 Promineifilaceae bacterium (SeqCode) | reverse complement strand
GAATGTCGCGGGGCGGGTAGCCGGGGATGGTCATTTCTGGCAGGACAACGAGATCGGCCCCTTTCCGGCTGGCTTCTTTAATGGCTGTAATGGAACGGCCGACATTCCCTTCGAGGTCGCCGACGGTGGTGTTGATTTGAGCGAGTGCTAGTTTCATAATTTTAAAGAAGATTTTAGCGCAAAGACGCAAAGGCCGCATAAGAATGCGAGGTAGGGACGCAAAGGGGAAAAGGGTTGATTGGGTAATTATAAAATCAACCGAATCAACCGAGTCAACTTAATTAAACTCTCGTGCAACGGCTGCTAATAAGTTCAGTCCTTCCATAATTGAGTCTCGTTGGAAACAGATGCGGTCGCCGAACATGAAGGTACGGTAGCCGAGGGAGAGGAGGAAGGCGACGTCGCCGATGTCGGCGCTTTCTGGGATAGGTTGGTAGGCCAGCGAGTCGAAGAGGCGGCTGGCGACCATAGCCTCCGGGTCGGCTTTGATGATGGTTGAGAGGGCGGAGATGACTTTGTGGGGCCGAATGACTTCTACGAAGAGATCACCACGCGCTGCCATAAGACGGCCGTGTTCGGTCCCGTATTTTCGGGAAAAAGCCAGCCCCGGCAGCGTCTCGATTTTTAGCACCACTTCCGCCCCAGGTAGAAGGGACTGAATTTCGGCGACGTCTTCCGGCGATTCGACATAGGAGAGCATGACTTTGTTCATACCGATTGATTTCATGGCAGCCAGATAGTCGCGGTCTGTGTCGGTCAATGTTCCCAGGATTTTGAGGGAGGGGTGGGGGATATTGACCGACTCGCCTGGCCCGATTAGACGGCGGGGGCCGTCTTCCAGAATGAGCCGGTTGCCGTCAACGGCTGCGATTCGGACAAGCTCATTGCCGTCGGAGAAGAAGGCATCGGTTGGTGTCTCAACTTCGATGGGATGGCTCAAAATTACTTCGGTATAGGGTGGGATGGCCGCCCCAATGACGCGGAGTTGGCGGCCTTTTAAGTCTACCCAGACGGGACGGCCGTAACTTTGCAACCGTTTCAGGGCGTCAACCTTTTCTTCTTTGAGGGGCATGACGGTGTTGAGCCGCAGGCCACTGACAATTCGGTGGTGGGCGACCTCCTCTAAAAAGGAGGCGTAGGGGGGAGCGGTTACGATGGCCTGGATGTTCATGGGGGGTGGGAATTGGTGATTGGTGATTGGTAATTGGTAATTGGGTGATTGTTTTATACTTTTAATGTTGTTCCGCAGTAGGTGCATTGGATTAGACCGGAAGCGGACTCAACCGGAATGGGTGCGCCGCAGCGGGGGCAGACGATGGCGATTGGTTCGCTGATTTCCTGGACGGTTTCTTCGTCCTGGCGAGCACGCATGTTGTCCTGAAAGTTTGAGAAGTGGCCCCAGGAACGGGCAATAAGGCCCATCGCATAGTCAACGGCGCGTTGTTCGTCTTCAATGTGGAAGATTTTTTGTTCGCCGATAGCCTGACCCCATTGTTTGTCTATATCGTCGCCGCGCTTGCCGGTCGGCCGTCTTAGGAACCAGGTATTCCAGGTCTTTGTTACCTGCTGCCAGGCTTTGATGGAGTCTATATCTCCATTCCCTTTATCCCCCAGGTAGGTGGAGATTTGGCCGGATGGTGTCTTGGGGTGCATGGTGATGTCGCCAAAGACGATCAGGAAGGGCGGATCGCCCGCGTTGGGAATGGTGACATGGGTATTGAGCCAGTGGGCAAAGAGGCCATAGCTTTCCGGGGCGTCACCACCGCCGCCTTCGCCGTAAATGGAGCCAAGAAGCTGTTCCAGATCGAAACCACCGGCAAAAGAGGTCACTTGGAGCGGCCAGCGATCTACCGCTCCGTCGCCGATAGCGGCGAAGCAGACTTCCAGGTCAGGCCGGTATTGGGAGAGGGTGTTGTAGAGGAGGGGCAGCCGGTCGAAAATCTCAAAGGGCCAGTTTGCCATTGAGCCGGTCACATCAACGGCGACAACAAGCGGATTGGTGGATGCGGTCGTGATATGCTTCTTAGGGTCAATGATCTTTTCATTCGGCCCCTCTTTGCCTTCGTAGGTGCGTGGGCCGGAGGCTTTAGCGCGTTCGGCCGAGGCTGCCCGTTCTTTTGAACCGGCGGGTGAGTAAGCATATCTGCCTTTGCCATACCATTTGCTGGTATCTTCATCCCATGAGTACATTGGTTTCTCCTGTGTGAAAAATCGTCATGCGTAAAACGTAAGGTAATTACTGTTTGGTTAATAAGACTAAACTTAGTGTATAATAAACACTAACTAATGTCAATACCCTTTTTACTCAACAATCACTGACATTGCCAATGTCTGAAGGCCAAACTCGCGGCGGAAGCGTTGGTCGAGTTTGTTTTGGGTGAGATAGTCGGCAACGGCCGTAGGGACCATTTCCTGCCAGCCGTCTCCTTCGGCCATGGCCCGGCGCACCATTGTGCCGTTGACGGGGAGTTTATCCTCATCAGGAATCAGGGAGACAGGGCGAATGACTGTGTAGTCTTTTTCAAGAAGGTTGGTCACGTATGGGTTTTCTGTCACGAAGAGGTCGAGCGGGCCGAACATTTCCAGGATCATCTTGCGCCAGCGAGGGCCGTCGTCCAGGTCGGGGACGGGAACGAGGGTGTAGTTATCTCGGCCGTTTAGCACCAGTCGGATCATGTCCATTGTCTCTTCGGCCGTAAATGGATTCCGCAAGTTGTAACGGTTGGCGCTGCCAATGCCAATCAAGGCTTCCTCGGCCCGGTCGCAGAGCGCTTGCAATACGGCCGCCTGTCCCAAATGAACCGGACGCCAGCGGGCAACCATCCCAATACGGCCGATCCTACCTATCCGATCCATCTCCATATCCCCACTCACCACATCCTAATCATTAATCACCGTCAACGGCTCACTTCTCACATTCCTGGCCCCGACAACCGTCGTCCCTTCATGTTTGGGACTGGTAATGAGGAGGAGCGCGGTTCCGAGAACGGCCGCAACCAACGAAGCGACCAGAATTGAGAGCTTTGCTATTGGTCGCAAGTCGGGGTCCATGAAGGCCGAGTTGGTGATGAAAAGCGACATCGTGAAGCCAATCCCGGCCAGGCAGCTTGCGCTGAAAAACTGCCGCCAGTTCACGCCGCCCGGCATCTCAGCCAGTCCCAGCCGGACAGCCAGCCACGAAAGCGCCGTAATACCAAGCGGTTTACCCGCCACCAGCCCGGCAATAATTCCAATACTGATCGGTTCTGTTAAATGTTGTAATGCACCACTACTGAGCGCAATACCGGCGTTTGCCAGGGCGAATATGGGCAAAACGAGGTAGGTAGACCAGGGCTGGAGGTTGTGTTCCAGATTTTGGGCCGGGGATTGAATGCGGTCTGTAATCGTCTCTAAAGCCTGTAAGGTGGCGATCTGACGGCTGTTCGCGCTTTCGTCTTGCACGGTCAACGGGGTCTCAATATTTTTTAGAACTGAAATTGCCTGGGTCAACAGCCCTCTAAAGTTGGGCGGATTGCGGCTGGGGATTGTCAGCGCTAACAGCACGCCGGCAATTGTGGGGTGAATGCCGGACTGCAAGAAGAAATACCACAAGGCAATGCCTAGAATGGCATAGGGAACGGGCCAGTAAATTCTGGCGCGGTTGAGAAAAATGAGGCCCAGCATAATAACGGCCGCCCATATCAAATTCGCCACCACAATATCCGAAGTATAAAAGATAGCGATAACCAGCACCGCACCCAGGTCATCGGCAATTGCCAGAGCTGTGAAAAAGACCTTTAATGAGAGCGGAACTCGTTTGCCCAAGACAGTCAAAATACCCAGCGTAAAGGCAATATCGGTCGCCATCGGAACCCCCCAACCAGACTCGCCTGGACCGCCATGATTGAAGAGCGAGTAGAAAACGGCCGGAAAGAGCATTCCGCCAATTGCCCCGGCAACGGGCAGCGCAGCCCGCCGGGGAGAGGCAAGCTCTCCGGTCAATACTTCGCGCTTGATTTCCAGCCCAACAACCAGGAAAAAGATAACCATCAGGCCATCGTTCACCCAATGGAGCAAGTCCTCGGTCAGGTTCAGGGAAAAGCCGCCTTCGAGGTTTAAAATAGTCAGCACTTTTTCCCAGAAATGGAAATAGTCCTGGGACAGGGGAGAATTTGCCAGGAACAGGGCAGCCAACGTGCATAAGAGCAGCAAAATGCCCCCGGAGGCAGCCATGCGAGAGAACTGCTGACTGAGCAGCCTGACCCGGACGCCGAGCGGTTTTTCGACTGTTTCCATTAAGGAGTCTAAATCCCACGCGCCGTCGTACCGAGCGCCGTTGACAAAGAAAGTGGGTGTGCCGTTGGCCCCGCTGCGGATACCGTTGTTGAAGTCTTCCTGGACCCGGCTTGCGTAGACATGATTGTCCAGGTCGTAGGCAAACTGGTCCAAATCCAGATTCAAACCGGCGGCGAGCCAGAGAATTTTGGCCCGATCCAATTCGTCTGTTTCAAAGAGGGCGTTGTGCATCTCCCAGAATTTGCCCTGTGCGCCAGCCGCTTCGGCCGCTTCGGCTGCCAGTTGAGCCTGGGGATGAACGGTCGTGATGGGCAAGTGGCGAAAGACATAGCAGAACCGTTCCCCCAACTGCTCCTGAAGCGCCTTGATGTCATAGTAAACCAGACGGCAGTGGGGACATTGGTAATCGCCATACTCTACCATCACGACCTGGGCATCCGGGGAGCCTTGAATATGATCCTGGTCATTGACCGGGACTGTTAGTTTAGGTGAAACTTCATCCATAACGTCTGCTGCTCCTTTCGCATATTATTGAGCGCCGTTTCGTCAGGGAACGGGGCGACTGGCGGAGAGGCTAGAGACTCTCCAGGGCGGCCAGGATGCCGTTTGCCCCCGGATTTACATGTTTGGGCGAAACGTAGCTCCATCGAACAACGCCGCTCCTGTCCAGCACGAACAATGCCCTCCGGGCGTTGTTGGCTTCCTCGTCAAAGACGCCAAAGGCCCTGGCAACTGCCCCTGACGGATCGTAGTCGGCCAGCAGGGGGAAGGAGATGTTCAGATTTTGGGCGAAGGCGTCGTGAGAGGCCGGGTCGTCAATGGAAATGCCAAGCAGTTCGGCCTCGAATTCTTTGAACAGGGGCAGCGCTTCGTTGTAAAGGGCAAGCTGGCTGCTGCAAACGGGGCTGTGGTCGGCCGGATAGAATGCCAGGACGACGGGACGGCCGTTTAGCTCAGAAAGTTGAATCGGGTTCCCGCTGGTGCTGGGTAGAATGAAGTTGGGTGCGGCCGTTCCCGGCGCGAGTGGTTTGCCGCTGTCAGGCTGTGCCTGGTTCTGGTTCTCTTCTTGTACCTGTCGCTTTTTTTTGTTGTGCATTCCTTGATTTTATACTTTACCTAAAACGGCCGCTAACAATGCCATCCGAATGAACATTCCATTCCTTACCTGGCGGAAGTATGCGGCGCGGGGGTCGTCGTCTACAGTATAGTGAATTTCACCGACGCGGGGCAGGGGGTGCATAATCACCATTTTCTCTTTGGCCTCTTCCATTAACTCCGGCGTGATCTCATATTGATCCTTTACGCTTTCGTATTGGGACAGGTCGGAGAAGCGTTCTTTCTGGACGCGGGTGACGTAGAGAACATCGGCATTTTTGATGACATCGGCTACATCGTGTGTTTCTCTGGCGTTCATCTTGGCGTCAATGACTTCGTTCATAATTTTGAGGGGCAGCCGTAAAATCTCAGGCGAGACGAAGCGAAGGCTGACGTCGTAATGGAGCAGCAGCTTGGTGAGGGAGTGAACGGTTCGGCCGTATCGCAAATCCCCCACCATCGCAATCTTTAAGCCGTTAATGCGTCCTAACTCTTCTCGAATGGTGAATAAATCCAGCAGCGCCTGGGTTGGATGTTCACCGGCGCCATCTCCGGCGTTGATAACGGGGATTTTGGCGTAATCGGCCGCCACTTTAGCCGACCCAATATCAGGATGACGCAGCACAATGACATCGGAATACTGCTCTAACACTCGGATGGTGTCCGGCAGCGTTTCACCTTTGCTAACGGAGCTGAAGTGGACGCCCTGGGTGATAGGAATGACGCTGCCGCCGAGCCGTTCCATCGCCGAGATGAATGATGAGCTGGTTCGGGTGCTGGGTTCGTAGAAGAGACAGGCCAGTACGCGCCCTTTGAGAATGTCGGTCCCGCCCTGTTCCTCAACAATTTGCCGCATTTCGCGGGCCAGGTCAAAGAGATAGTCCAGTCGTTCCGGGTTGAATTGGGAGACGGAGAGAATATCCTGGCCTTTTAACTTGATAGATTCTTGTATTTGATGATTATTTGTCAGATCGGTAATCATTTTTCCTCCAAAATTACCCAATAATTATACTGCCGCTCCCCGGTTCGGCCGTTACCCGCCCATCTTCGAAAACAGTCCGCTCTTTGATGATTACTTTCATCACTTTGCCTCGTACCTTTGTTCCGGCGAAGGGAGACCAGCCACATTTTGTGTAGAGGTTTTCGTTTTCGATGGTGTATTCGGCGTCGGTGTCAATTTCTACCCAGGTGTGTGGATTGGTGGGCAGGCCGAAGATTTGGCGGGGATTGACAGCCATGAGTTCTGTCAGCCGTTCGAGGGAAAGTCGGCCGTTGTGAACGGCCGTTAGCATCAGGGGCAGGGATGTTTCCAGCCCTGGAACGCCGGGCGGGGGCGAATCAGCGGCCTTCTCCTCCAGCGTATGGGGGGCGTGATCGGTGGCGATGCAGTCTATTGTGGTGTTGATATGCGCCCAAAGGGCTTCCACGTCTTCCTGTTCCGCCAGCCGGGGCCGCATATCGCCCAAGGGGCCAAGCCGGTCGACGTCGGCCTTTGTTAGAAACAGGTGGTGGGGTGTGACTTCGCAGGTGACGCGCAGACCGCTGGCTTTGGCGGTGGCGATCAGCTGGATTTCGTCGCGGCGGCTGATGTGGCAGAAGTGAACGGGCCGTTTGTAGATGGCGGACATTGCGATGCCGACGGCCACGCTTTGGCCTTCGGCGTGCATGGCGATGATTTTGTGGCGGGGCCAGGTGGAGAAACAGCGCTGTATATCGGGCAGTTCTTCCACCCGCAGCGGGCCGTAGGTGTCGTTGAGATAGATTTTGAGGGCGACGGCGTAGGGGGCGCAGTCTTCGAGTTGGTCGAGGTCGGCGGGGCTGGCTCCGGCGAAGACGCCGACCTGACAGCGGGCGGTGTCAACGGCCGTTTCGCAGGCTGTTTCCAGGGCTTTTGGGGTGCTTAAGGGTGGGGAGGTGTTAGGCATCGCCAGGACGGTTGTAATGCCACCGGCCAGGGCTGCGGCCGTTCCGGTGTCGAAATCTTCTTTATGCTCCCCGCCCGGAACCCGCAAATGGGTATGGACATCAACCAGCCCAGGCAAAGTAATTTTCGCCACAATTCTTCTCCAGATTTTTTCCGCAGAGGCGCAAACTGCATCTTTGCGGTAAATTATTCCACAAAAAAGCCCGATCATGAAGGATCGGGCTTCTATCGCCAATTAGCAGATAACGATGATTTTTTCTCCAGGCGAGGGCGGAACCCATGACTACTCCTTTCATTCCTTATCCGCAGTTACGCACTGGGATTGAATGGTAGCATGATTAGGAATGGGGTGCAATAATCCACCGACTATAAATTCGTTGGCCGCTTACTCAGAATGTTGGAAGCTATTAATCAGGGAGAGGAAGATGCGAACAAGGCGATTCATAATCATTGGGGTAGTTGTTGTGTTACTGGTCTTGGGCATCTTTTTACTGAGGAGTCCCGGTATACTTTCTCCTGAAACGGCCGAACGCCAGCAAAGCCTTATTGACCTCATGTTTCCCGATCAGGCTGATGCCGATCTTTTCAGTGATGGCGATATGCCCCCCTTTGCGGAAGGGTTGATCGACGAGGGAACCTACCTGCTTCTTCGGGAAGAACAGCTTGCCGCCCTGCACGGTGTTCCAACCCAATTCGGCCGAAATCTTCGCGCCGAGGCCATTGAGGAACTTGACCGCCAGACTGCCCTCCTGGGAAACACCCTCTTGAGCAACGTCTGGGTTCCTATTGGCCCCGCCCCCGTGCCAAACGGCCGAACCACAACCATTCAAACCCCTGTGAGCGGCCGAACCACCTCTATTGCCATTCATCCCACCAACCCCGACATTGCTTATGTCGGAACAGCCCAGGGCGGCCTGTACCGCACCCTGGACGGCGGCCAAAGCTGGACGCCGCTCATGGACAATGCCCTTTCCCTGGCAGTCGGTTCAGTCGCCATCTCGCCCTCCGACCCTACCATCGTCTACGTCGGAACAGGTGAAGCCCACTCCTCCTGCGACAGCTTTTTCGGCGTTGGCGTCTATATCATCACCAATGCCGACAGCAATTCGCCGACCCTAAACGGCCCCTTTAACCAGGACGGCAGCGGCACCGATGTTCTTTCCAACCGCGCAATCGGCCGTGTCCTCGTCAGCCCGACCAACCCCAACACCATTTTCGTGGGAACTTATGCCGGAATTGGCGGCATCGGCTGTGAGGTTCCCGCCTCGGCTCCTTCCGCCGGAGTCTACCGGTCCACCAACGCCCTCAGCGGGTCGCCAACCTTTACAAAGCTTAACGTTGCCACTGACAACTTCGGAAACAACCGGGTGACAGATATGATCTTCGAACCGGGCAACCCCGACACCATGTTGGTTGGCGTTCGGGCTTCCTCCGGCGTCAGCGGCGGCGGCATTTACCGGACAACCAACGCGCTGGCGTCCAACCCCATTTTTTCGAAGGTCCTTGACATCAATGTCGCCCGAATCGAATTTGCCATTAACAAAATCGGTTCCACCGTGACCGTTTTGGCGGCAACTGAAGAGAACAGCGGCAAGCTGCGCCGTTCAACTGACGGCGGACTGACCTGGCCCGATACTATTACCGGGCCAGCCGGTTGGTGCGGCGGGCAGTGTTGGTACAACATCGGAATCGCCATGGACCCCAATGACGCCAATATCATTTACCTGGGCGGGCAGGGGAACAGCGGCGCGGCGAGAATCTTGATCAAATCTACTGACGGCATGAACTTTTCTATGATTGATACCGGCCTGCACCCCGATACTCACGATATTCGTCTGGCCCCATCCAATCCTTCTATTGTCTACGTTGCCAGTGACGGCGGCATCTGGCGTTCTGAGGACGCCGGAGGCAGCTTCACCAGCCTGAACAATACTGATTTCAGCGCAACCCAATTCCAAAGCCTGGCCCTTCATCCTACCGATCCGAACTTCATGATTGGCGGCACACAGGACAACGGCACCGAATGTCTGGGGGCCTGCGGTTCGAATACTGATACCAACGCCTGGATCCGGGCCGACCTTTCGGATGGCGGAACGGCCCTGATTGATCAAAACGCGGTCAATACTTCGGCCGTAACCATGTACCATACCTATTACAACTTTCAAGGCGCAATGGGTTACGTCAAAGTGACCAATACCCAAGACGCCTACGAAAATAATTGGACGTTGTATGGCTGCGGCTTTGCGGGAGCAATCCCCAACGGTTTCGACTGCACCGATCCGGTGAACTTTTATGCCCCAATGACCCTCGGCCCCGGCAGTCCCAATACCCTTTACTTTGGCAGCGATGTCTTATACCGTTCGGCCGATGGCGGGCAATCAATGGCGGTCGTCAGTCAAGACCCGGTTGATCCTCTGGCAGGGCTGGAAGGCCGACTCAGTACCATCGCCGTCTCGCCCCAAAACGATAACGTCCGCATCGTCGGCCTGCGAAATGGCAAAGTCTTTGCCACCACTACCGGCTCGTCTAGCTTGACAGACGTCACCCCGCCGTCCGCGCCAGGTCAATATGTCGGCCGTGTTGCCATTGATCCCAATAACAGCAGCACTGCCTACATCACCTATGCCGGATTTGGCGCCGCTTCCGGGGCGCACATCTGGAAAACGACCAACCTCGCCGGTGGCGCGGGATCGTGGGTCCCCTCCGGGACCGGCGTCCCCGATGTTCCCGTTAACGCCTTTGTCGTGGACCCCAACAACTCCGATCATCTCTACGCCGGGACCGATATCGGTGTCTACCGTTCAACGGACGGCGGGGCGAGTTGGACGCCTTTTAGCAACCAACTGCCCCGTGTCGCCGTTTTCGATATGGCGATTCAAAACAGCGCTCGCATTTTGCGGGTGGCAACGCATGGCAAAGGGATTTGGGAGATTGGCCTGGATAATGTTGTGCCGGATATTGATCAATTCTCTAAGAGAGTAACCGCTTCCGGCCCATTGGAACCGGGCGTGACGCTGACCTACACCCTGCGCCTCACCAATACCGGCGGGACGGCCGGAACGGCCGTTGTCCACGATACCTTCCCGGCTAGCATGGAAACGGCCGTCTGTACCGGGGCTGGCGGCGCGGCCTTCCTTTACCGAACCGGCGATCTGAATGATACTGTCTCGGTATTGGGGACAAACGGGACCGCCACCTACTTCTGCGCAGCCCAGGTTGAAAGCCCGGTGCTGGCAGTTGACACCATTCCCAGCACCACCAACACCCCGCCCGGCTCTTCTATCACTTACACCATTAAGGTTGAAAACCTCAGCGGTGGCGCATTGCAGAATGTGACCGTTTCAGACACCTTCATCCCCCTTGGAAACTGCAACGTCAACCCCTCAATCCCCTTCAATATGCTACCCGGTCAGGTCATTACCTTCGTATGTCCCAACGTTGTGGTCAACAACCCTGTCACCAACACCACCACCGCCACCGGGAGCTTACCCATAACCAACACCGCCACCGTTATGGGAACTTCGGCCGTCTTGCAGGATACGGCCGAAACCCTCATCATTGCCCAGGTCTCCGACCAGACAACAGTAACAGCCGGTGACTACAAAATATACTTCCCTGCCATTCCTATCAATTTTCCTGAATAAACAGCCGTTCAAACACCTTGCTCGCTCGTTGCAAGGGGCCAAAGAGCCATTGGCCCTTTGAAACGGGTGGGAATCGTTTGTCTTGAGCGTTGGCGAAGGCCCGCGACATAAAGCGGCTGAAGCTGTAGGCTTCTTCGGCCGAATCCAGCAGGGAAACCGTCATCTGCTTGACATTCACCCAGGGCGACCAGGGCGACATATCTCCTTCTCGATGCACAATCGGCTTCTCCCAGTGAATCAACGCCTCCTGAATCACATAATTGGTCGCCGGGTTGATCCCCATCTTTTCCCCCATCACCCAATCGAGCGCCAGTACATTCGGCGAGGCAAAAATCGTATGGGTTGGATTCGGGCTGGCATCTCGGACATGGCCGCTAAAACCATCCCCGCTCACCCAGGCATCGAGAAAGCCAAAATTTACCGGGAAAGCGTCCAAGATCAGGATGCAACACTCGAAAAACTCCCGCCCTCGGCCGTGATAGTGCTTCATCTTGTCCCATTCCGGCAGGCAGCCGTAAATGTTTTTCAGACAGCCGGTATAAAAACACTGCCAGTGGGTCTTGTTTTTGGCAAATGAGATGCGGTAATCGGCCTCCATCCAGGTTCGGCCGACGCTGTGATGGCCCAAAACCCCGCCGTACCGGTACGGGACCTTTTGTTCGCTCAAATCTTCAATGTGATAGCCCAGGCTCTCATCGTAGCCGATCATCTCGGCCACCGCCCGCACCGAACGCCCGGCGTAAGAGTAATCATATACATTCCGCGCTTCCACAACGGCAAAATTTTCAAAACCCCGTTCCCGCAGTCGTTCAAAAAGACGGCCGACCAGCGCCGGGTCGGTATAAACAGGTGAGTCCTCTTCCCATGAGGAGGCGGTCATAATATTTGGCTTCAGGGCAATCAAAAACGCCTCCCGCGCCTTGCCACTGGCAGCAAATACTGCTTCAACATTGTCCAGAAAGCCTGAGGCGTCAACAGCCTGATCCAGCGCGTCAAATTTCGTCTCCCTGCTTTCCAGATAAACCGTCGCCTCCTGAGAGTACACCGGATGAAGCTTTGCCTGCGAAATCCGCCGCCTGGCGATCTTTAGCAAGCTCTGGGGTGACGGCACAGTCTGGTCATATTCTGTCATCACCGGCAGCCCGTTCAGGTCGGGGAAGCGGTTGGTCGGCGTGTCAACATGGAAGATCGGCCGATACAAATAAATCATCCCCAAAAAGAAAGCAATGTCCTTGGCAATGAAAGGAAAGAGGTGCTCAAAAGTGGTATAGCCAATCGGCGGATGGGCGCCAATGGCCGTTAACATACCGACCAGGTAGGCCAGGACAATGGTGATGAAGGTGCTGCGAGCGCGGGGCTTGATGCCGTGCCAGATGATGAAGAAACCGGCAATTCCTGCTGCGAATAACGCCCCAGCAAAACCAAGCCGGTCGTGGGCGATATAAGGTGTAAGGCGAATATTGATTTCTTGAATCAAATCGGCCGTTGTCCCAATGTACGCCAGGTCAGTCGGCACAAAGACGCTCGACATCCCCGTCGCCAAAATCAAAAAGCCGCCCATCGTTGTGCTGGCAGCCCAGAAAAGCATGTAGACCCGGCCCAATCCCCCCGGACTCCAGGTCCAGGCTTTGGCGCTGGGAATCAGGAAGTCCCGAAAAGCCCGGTTAACCTCCAGTTTGGAATATGAGAAGAACAGCCCTAGTGCAAAAAAAATCGTCAAAGTAACGGTGGCGACGGCGTGCCAAACATCCAGGTAATCACTGACCAAAAAGTTCAAGAAGCTGGCTGCTCCAACCGTGCCGGAGAAAAGGAGCGTCCACCAGGCCCAGCCCTTTCCCTGCCGCAGTGGGACCGCCACCAGCCACAAGAACATGATGCCTAATTCGATTAGTGCGCCGCCAAAGATAATCCGGTCATGGGCCATAAAGAGCAGCAGCCGCCGTTCGTACAGCGCTTCCAAATCGGCAATGGTCATACCCAGGAAATTGAGTTCGTGCGGCAAAATAATCGTGGTGGCCGATACGCCAATGGCAAACAGCCCCGAAAACATCAAGGTCAGCCCGACAATCGCCAGCAAGAGCCAGCCCAGCGGCTTGTTCCTGATCTGGAATGTATTCCTAACCGTGACCGGTGGGTTCGGCGTCTCTATTTCCGTCTCCGGCGGGATGAGCTTCTCCGAGCCATGCCGAATCTGTTTGACATACTGCTGGACAATGCGCTTGGGAAAGCCCGGCCCGGCGAAAATAAACCCTTCGTACACTTCAACCAGTCTTGCCCCCGCCGCCAGGACGGCGATGGCGTCCTCCGGTGTCATAATGCCGCCGCTGCCGATGACGGGGAAGGCGTCGCCGTACTTTTCGGAGATTCTTCTGACCAGCCGGACAGCGTCATCCCGCAGATTGGGGCCATATAATCGGCCGTCTTCAATCAAATCGGCCGAAACCCCATCCGTCACGATGCAGCCATCTATCCGATGCTGGACGGCATTTGTCACCAGGAGGTCCAGTTCCGCATCCGGCAAATCGGCCGCAAAGCGCAGCAGCAGCGGTTTGTAGGTGGCGGTTCTGAGGCTTTCGAGGAGGATTGGATCGGCCGCACAGCCGCCGGGCAGGGAGATGAAATCTACCTGTTCCTTAACGTCATTCAACGCACCGAGCAGATCATCCCCTTTCAGCGCAATCCCGACAGGCGCTTCGACCAGCGACTTTGTTTTCGTAACCGAGGTTGCAATCGCAGAAGCGGCCGAAGCTCCGGCCGATTGGCTGGCAACGACGCCGTTAACATATTTGAGCAGTTGGGGGTTGGTGGCGTATTTGGCCGGAACCGGCTCTTTGGCAGCCGGGCCTACCTGGAGAAATCCCAGACCCAATTCCGGCCATAAGGGG
>JBAPRX010000760.1:0-2983 GCA_049281335.1 Promineifilaceae bacterium (SeqCode) | reverse complement strand
GGCACGACTTCTGGAGCTTTGGGGTACCCGGTTCATGCAATTACAAACGCGCCAGACGGTGAGCTTTGGCTGGCCGGTGGTGTGACGATAGGTAAATATAATCCAACAACTGGTCTGGTGGATTCTTTACAAATTCGGCTCCAACCATCCCCTAATGCCGATCCTCTCATCACCAGTATTAGTGATATCTATATAGATTCGCAGGGGAATATATGGTTCGATGGGGTCTCCACCATAACTCGTTTCAACCCTGAAACCGAGGAATACGCCAACTATTCGATTCCTCAGCCTTACAAGAGTGACATCATACAGATTAGGCGCAATTCGGACGGCATCCTATGGGTATTAACGGCCGCTGCCCTCTTTCGTTTTGACACCGAAACTGAACAATTTACGCCATATCCAGGGCTTCCTGATCGCTCGCTGGAAACCCTGCAGATTGACGAAACGGGAACAGTATGGATTGGTGGGCCTGGCCTTCTGAGCCGTTTCGACCCGCAGACCGGACAATATGACAACTACACCCACGATCCCAACGATCCCACCAGTATGTCCAATGGGCAACCAACCGGCGTCCACCAGGGCAATGATGGCTCGTTCTGGATTTCAACAGAAAGCGGCTTGCTTCATCTCGACCCGGAGACGGAGACCTTTACTCGCTATACAGAGTCCGATGGTTTGCCAAGCGACGCTGTCCTCAGTATTTTGCCCGATGAACAGGGTTATTTATGGCTCTCTACATATCATGGCCTCTCTCGTTTCGATCCTGGAACCGAAACATTCAGAAATTTTGACAAGGAGGATGGCCTGCTTTTTGACGAATTTATTAGCGGAAGCGCGTTTCTGGCTCCCGATGGGCAGCTATTCTTTGGTGGGCGTGGTGGCCTCGTCTCCTTTTACCCGACTGAGATTTATCAAAACAGCTATCAACCACCTGTTGTTCTCACCCAGCTTCGATTGGACAATACTCCCGTTTTCGTTGGTGACGAAGACGACATTCTCGAAACGCCTGTCTGGAACACCGATCAGCTAACCTTTGGCTATGATCAGGACATCATTTCCGTTGACTTTGCTTCCCTGAGTTATGCCAATCCTAAGGAAAATCGTTACCGCTACCGGCTGGAGGGGCTGGAACCGGATTGGAATGAAGTGGGCAGCGACGGCCGTTCTGCCAGATACACAACGCTGCGCCCTGGTAATTACACTTTCCGTGTCCAGGGAACAAACAATGATGGCATCTGGAGCGATCAGGAAGTTGCGATCAGGCTAACCATTCGTCCACCCTGGTGGGAAACAATTTGGTTCCGGGGATTGATGGTTGTTATGGTCGCCGGTATCGTCGTCAGCGGCTATCGTTGGCGCGTCTATTCCATTGAGCGACGCAATGACGAGTTAGAACGGTTGGTGACCGCCCGAACGCGGGAGTTGGCCGACTCCAATGAACAACTGTTGGTGGCGAAAGAAGCGGCCGAAGTTGCCAGCCAGGCAAAAAGCACCTTCCTCTCCAGTATGAGCCACGAGCTGCGTACCCCTTTGAATGGCATCTTGGGTTATGCCCAGGTTTTACAACGCGACCCTGCTGTAGCCCCGGCGCAAGCTGAGGGGCTACAAGTCATCTACGAAAGCGGCAATCATCTCCTTACCCTTATTAACGACATTCTTGACCTGGCAAAAGTAGAAGCCGGCAAATTGGAACTGGTACCTGAACCTTTCCGTCTGGAAACTTTCCTTTTGGGAATTGCGGCTGTCGGCCGTATGAGCGCCCAGCAAAAAGATATTCAATTCACGTATGAATCCGAGGAGAATCTGCCGGTCGAGGTACTGGCGGATGAGTTACGACTCCGCCAGGTCTTGCTCAACCTGCTTAGTAATGCTATCAAATTTACTGATGAAGGCGGGGTGACGCTTCGGGTTACAAACCGAACGGGCGAGAACGGCAGCCAGCCGATGATCCATCTGCGCTTTGAAGTTGAGGATACCGGTGTTGGAATTTCGGCCGAACAATTGGGAACGATTTTCATTCCTTTTGAACAAGTTGGCGACGAACGCCTGCGAGCTGTCGGAACCGGATTGGGACTACCGATAAGCCAACAGTTGGTGACGCTTATGGGCAGCAAAATAGAGGTCAGGAGCATCCCCGGAAAGGGGAGTACCTTCTGGTTTGAACTCTCCCTGCTTGGTGAGGCTGCCGCTCCCGATATCGTCCTGGAACCGGCCGATTCAGCAGCACCAGTGATACCGCCGCCCCTGGATGAATTGGAGCATCTTTATGAACTGGCAACGCTTGGAAAAATGACCCGTATTCGAGAACGAATCGGCCGTTTAGTAGAGGCCGACAGCCGTTATATCCCCTTCGTAAATCAGATCCGCCAGTTGGCTGATGCCTTTGATGACAAGCAAATCGCTGAATTCCTCAAGGCTTCCATGCCCAATGAATAATTACCATGCTTCCAGGTGAAAAAGCAACCATCCTCGTTGTAGATGACAACGTCAACAACTTGCGCGTCATTTCCCAATACCTGGAAAACGAAGGCTTTGAAATAATGGTCGCCCATAACGGCAAAGATGCCCTTGAAAAAGCCATTCTCGGCCGTCCTGAACTCATTCTCCTGGATGTGATGATGCCGCAAATGGACGGCTTTGAGACCTGCCGCCGCCTGAAAGCCGACGAAGGTACTCAAAATATTCCCATCCTTTTTATGACCGCCCTGGACCACGTTAATGACATCCTCAATGGCTTTGCAGCAGGGGGAGTGGACTATATTACCAAGCCTTTTCAGGTAGATGAAGTCATGGCGCGGATCAATACTCATTTAACACTGTACCGGCTTCAACGGCAGCAGCGAGAGCTGTTTCGCCGCTTTGCCACCAGGGAAGTTGCCAATGAATTACTCGAATCTGGTTTTGCATTAGGCGGCCGTTATGTTGAAGCAACCGCCATGTTCTCTGACATTCGTTCTTTCACGACCATTACCGAATCCCA
>JBAPRX010000759.1:0-5048 GCA_049281335.1 Promineifilaceae bacterium (SeqCode) | reverse complement strand
ATGAAGGCGGTCGTCACAAGGCTTTCTTCCAGGGATACCGTCCACAGTTCTACATTCGAACGATGGATGTGACCGGCGCCATCACGCTGCCGGAAGGTGTTGAGATGGTTATGCCGGGCGACAATGTCAATCTGCTTGTCTCCCTGATCACGCCAGTGGCGTTGGACGTCGGCCAGCGGTTCGCCATTCGTGAAGGTGGTCTGACTGTTGGCGCTGGTGTTATCACCCAAATTTTGAAATAGCTGTTTGTTTAACAAGAAAAGTCGGGTTCTTCTGAAAGGTCTGACTTTTCCATAACTTTTGGATTGAAGAATATAGGACAGGGCGGTTATAATAGAGTAATCGCCCCGTCTTTTGATTGAGGATAGTCATGGCGAAAAAAGCTGTTCGTTCACATATTACACTTGCCTGCACCGAGTGTAAGGAACGAAATTACATAACTGAAAAAAACCGGCGCAATGATCCCGGCCGAATCGAGCTGATGAAATATTGCCCGCGCTGCCGCAAACATCAATTACATAGAGAGACCAGGTAAGGTTTCAAGACACAGATGGGGAACATCTGTGCCTTGAAAATAGCTTTATCTAACCCATATAGGGGGTTAGCTCAATTGGCAGAGCGACGGTCTCCAAAACCGTAGGTTGCGGGTTCGATTCCTGCACCCCCTGTTAATAACTTTGTTCTCCTGGAGGTTGCAACAAGGATGTTGTAACCTCCGGGAGGGTAAGCGAAAGGAACGTATTATTGTGGCACAAACAAAAACTGAAAGTAAAGGGGCAAAGAAAGCGGTCAACCAGCCCAATCCTATTTCGAAGTATATTCGAGAGACACGGGGCGAACTGCGAAAAGTTACCTGGCCCACTCGTGAAGAATCCCAACGATTAACCGCTATCGTATTGGGCGTCACTGTTGTAATGGCTATTTTTCTGGGTGTCTTAGATTTCATATTTTCGAATGGTATTCAGGCTTTCGTTCAATTTGTCATCGGTACATGATCCCATTCCGCTCTTTAGATAAAGGTCATTTGGAGAGAGCATATCCGGTTATAAGTAGGCTCAATCAATTCGTATGAAAAGAAGGGATGATTTAATTGACGACTACAATAACCATACCAGGATTATCAATGAGTGAAGAATTGGAAGAACAAGTTTCTTCCGAAGAAATAGAAAAAACTGAAGAAATTGAAGAGACAGGCCCGAAGCTGTTATCTACCGATGATCAAAATGGAAGCGGGTTCGATGAGGACGGCCGTAACTGGTACGTCGTTCATTGCTATTCAGGCTATGAAAACAAAGTCCGTCACAGCATTGAACAGCGCATCGAAACGATGGGCATGCAAGACAAAATCTTCGATGTTGTTGTGCCGACAGAAGAAGAAATTGAGATAAAAGACGGCAAACGGAAAACGGTCGAACGCCGCGTATTTCCAGGCTATATCCTGGTTCAACTCGTTATGGATGAAGATTCCTGGTATGTTGTTCGTAACACGCCAGGTGTAACCGGCTTTGTCGGCATGGGCAATGAACCGACCCCCCTGCGGCCAGATGAAGTTGCCAAGATTATGAACCGCATGGAAGCGGAAGCGCCAAAGGTGAAGTTCAACTTCCAACCGGGCGAAAAAGTTCGCATTCGATCCGGCCCGTTCACCGACTTCATTGGCACTGTAGCAGAAATTGATATTGAGCGGGCTAAGGTTCGGGTACTGGTTTCGTTTTTCGGCCGAGAAACACCGGTCGAACTGGATTTCTTGCACGTTGAAAAGATTTAATGACTGCGTGATAGACTTTACCAACTCAGAGTCACACAGTCATTAGGCATTTCTAAGCAGTAATTCCCAATACGTTCACTTAAAAACTTATTTATTATTTTGGTCATTGTAAACGGCCATCATACATATCAACTGGATGATGGGCCGTTTATTGTTGACTGTTAACCTTTTTGAAGGAGGAGCCTGTAAAGGCGTTTGGACTCCTGGAGTGTAAAAATGGCAAAAAAAATAAAAGCTGTTGTAAAAATAAATATTCAAGGGGGTAAGGCCAACCCCGCCCCCCCGGTTGGTACGGCTCTCGGCCCGCACGGCATTAATCTGATGCAGTTCTGCAAAGAGTATAATGCTCGAACCTCCAACCAGGTTGGGCAAGTTGTTCCGGCCGAAGTAACCATCTTTCAGGATTCCAGCTTTACCTTTATCCTGAAGACCCCCCCCACTGCTGATCTGCTAAAGAAAGCGCTCGGCATTAAAAGCGGCTCGGCCGTTCCTAACCGCGACAAAGTTGGAATCGTCACCCAGGAACAGTTGCAAGAGATTGCTGAAATCAAGATGAAAGACCTCAACGCAATGGACATTGAGGCTGCAAAGAAAATCATCGCCGGAACTGCCCGCAGCATGGGCATCCGCGTTCAGAAATAATAATAATCAATAGAAGGCAGGTCTATTTATAATTGGTAATCAGGTGATAAAGTAATTAACAATCACTGGTTACTAATGGTAAATGCCTCGCTTCTTTAGAAAGTGGGAGGACAAGAACCGTCCGCCTGTACCACAAGGAGATATAATGGCTACTAGAGGAAAAAAATATCAAGAAGCTGCGGCTAAGATTGATCACAACAAACTTTACTCCCGTAGAGAGGCTGTTCAGCTCATTAAAGAAACCGCAACGACTAAGTTTGATCCTACTGTCGAAGTGCATTTTCGTTTAGGCGTTGACCCGCGTCATGCTGACCAACAGGTTCGTGATGTGGTCGTTTTGCCGCATGGTCTGGGTAAAACCGTTCGGGTGCTGGTCTTTGCTGAGGGTGAAGATGCCACAGCGGCCGAAGCCGCCGGAGCTGATTTCATCGCCGACGATGAATTAATCAAGAAGATACAAGATGGCTGGACTGATTTCGATGTCGCTATTGCCGTTCCTTCGATGATGGGCAAAGTCGGCCGTTTAGGGCGTGTGCTTGGTCCGCGTGGCCTCATGCCCAACCCTCGCGCCGGTACGGTTGCCCCCGGTGAAGACCTTCCCCGGCTCATCGAAGAAGCAAAAGCGGGCCGTGTTGAGTTCCGAGTTGATAAAACCAGCAACCTTCATGTCCCTATCGGCAAAGCCAGTTTTAGCGAAGAGCAGCTAATGGATAATCTCAATGCCATGTTGGACGCAGTGAAACGCGCTCGTCCTTCGGCTGCAAAAGGCTCATACATCCGCAAGATTACGATGGCGAACACAATGGGGCCTGGTATCAAATTAGATACAACCGAGATCGTTACTGTATAAGATTGCCCATTTCAAAAAATACGGTATACTGCGGGTCGCTTGTTCCCTAAAAACAGGCATTTTAACAATAAACCAGCGCTGCAAGCGCCATTCACTTAAGACAGTTGGTGCCGGGTGAATCCGGCTTAAAAATGCCCGCCGAGGTGAAGATTCAAAGTTATAGTCATTTTCAGGCTCCCTGATTTCAGTGTTAGCCTGTTTTGTATTGTTCTCGGAATCCTCATGTCAGCAGGCATGAGGATTTTTTGTTTCTAAAGCGATTCACTGGCGCTTTTAACTGTTTTGTGAAGCGTCAACTGTTTACTTTTTCAAAGGAGGTGACAACCCATTGGCTATTACAAAAGAGCGTAAAGATGAATTAGTAGCCGAATATATTGAGCTGCTCAATAGCAGCCGGGCGATTTTCATCGCTGAATATACCGGTTTAAACGTTAAAGACATTAATGCGCTGCGCCAGGAAGTTCGCAAAGCAGAGGGTGCTTTCCATGTAACCAAAAATACTCTGCTCCGCCACGCCCTGGAACAAACAAATCGGCCGGTTCCTGAATCACTCTTGACTGGACAGGTTGCGACCGGTTTTGCCTTGAACGAAGCTCCTGCTCTGGCAAAAGCATTGACTGACTTTGCTAAGAATCAGGAACATTTGGTCATCAAAGGCGGTATCCTGGGTCCAAATATTCTAACGGCCGAACAGGTCATCGACCTGGCGAAGCTGCCGTCACGGGATGAACTCCGCGCCCAGATCATTGGCTTGATCAGCGCACCGGCTCAAAACATTGCTTCCGTCATTGCGGGCGGTGTCCGGCAGGTCGTGAACGTACTCGATGCTTATGCTAAGAAAGAAGGCGAAGGTACGGCCGAAGCGGCGGCATAAGACGTAATGCGTAAAACGTAATGGTTTCCACAGAAAGTCATTACGAGTTACCAGTTACGAATGGCAATTCATAGATTTTTACACAAATACGAACTATTTCTAAGAAGATAATTCTGGAGGATAATAATGGCAGACCTTGAAAAAATTGTAGATCAACTGAGTGAACTGACCTTGTTAGAGGCAGCCGAACTCACCAAAATGTTGGAAGAAAAATGGGGCGTCAGCGCAGCGGCCCCTGTTGCAATGGGCATGATGCCAATGGCTGGCGGCCCGGCTGCGGCTGAAGAAGAAGAAGAAAAGACTGAATTTGACGTCGTCCTGAAAGAGATTGGTCCCAAGAAGATCAACGTCATCAAAGAAGTCCGCGCTCTGACCAGCCTGGGCCTGAAAGAGGCTAAAGATGTGGTTGACAGCGCCCCCGCCACCATCATGGAAGCTATCACCAAAGAAGCTGCCGCAGAAGCCAAAACAAAATTGGAAGAAGCTGGCGCAGTCGTCGAAATCAAATAACGACGCCCATTTCTTGTTGAGCCAATTAAAAGGCCGGCCTGTCAAAAACAGGCTGGCCTTTTTGTTTTCTTCCCCTCTTCCCGTACAACTTTCTCCCTACCCTTGCGTATTGGGTACTGATATTTCTTGATCATTTTTCAGAGGAACAACGGCCGTGTTAGCTCCCACAGACGAACCCATTTATCCTTTGCGGTCTTTGCGCCTTTTCGTGAGATAAATTTGAGGAGTTTACATAACAATGAGTGACGAACAAGCCCCCAATGTGGAAGAAATCAAGGCTCGCCTGGGAAGCGAGATTCCAATTGAAGAAGAACCGGTAGACCCCGGAACAATGAAAGACGACGAACAGCCTGACATCGTGGTCGAGCTGCGTAAGCTCGGCCGTCAATTCGCCAATACCTTAG
>JBAPRX010000758.1:0-2568 GCA_049281335.1 Promineifilaceae bacterium (SeqCode) | reverse complement strand
TGAATTGGAATTGGTCAAAGGGCGGGCGGAATGGTATTCCAAGCCGATTCCGCTGGAGGAGTTGGGGAGGATAGTAGCGGAGAAGATTTCGGTTAACGATTGACGGGTGACGGGCAACAAGATGTCGGATACTTTGGATCATGGGATGATCAGAGCAACTATTGAATACCGACCTGTCAAGTGAGTCAGGTCTAGTGGTGTCTTTACTCCTTAACGTTTATCTGTGGGGGAGTTAGTTGAAAACAAGGTAGAAAGTTATTGAGCAGTGGTGATCCTCCCGGAGGTATTTGCAAACTGCAACAACCTCCGGGAGGATGAGGCGTCAGGGAGTGACGGCGTCAAGGCGTGACGCGGGTCATGTCACGGGGGAAGAGGGTGGCGAGGCGGATGTTGGGTAGGCCGAGCAGTTGGTTGAGGAAGCGTTCGAGGCCGATGGCGAAGCCGCCGTGTGGGGGCATGCCGTATTTGAAGGCTTCGAGATAGGTTTCAAATGGCTCGACGGGCTGGCCGGCTTTGGCGAGGGCGGTGAGGTAGTCTTCGTATTTATGCAGCCGCTGACCGCCGGTGACGAGTTCGAGGCCACGAAAGAGAAGGTCGAATGAGTTGGAGTAGTCGGGGTTGGCGGGATCGGGATGGGTGTAGAACGGCCGTTTCACCATCGGATAGCCTGTCACGAAGAGAAAGTCGCTGCCATATTCGGCCAATGCCCATTCGCCCAGCCAGCGTTCGTCCTGGGGGGAGAGGTCTGGTTCGCCGCGAACGTCAACACCATGAAGCTGGTTGATTAGCTCCTGGGCATCGTGGAAGTGGATATAGGGGATTTGTTTGGGAACGGCCGGAAGTTGGGCATTGAGCAAGGTAAGTTCATTTGCGTAGTCAATAGAGAGGGTTGATATGATGCCGTTCATGAGTTGGGTAAGGAGGGCCATGACGGTGTGGTGGTTTTCGATGAAACCGAACTCAACATCGAGGCTGACATATTCGGTGATGTGGCGGGAGGTGTTGTGGGGTTCGGCGCGAAAGACGGGGCCGACTTCGTAAACTCGGCCGAAAACACCGACCATGATCTGTTTGTAGAACTGGGGGCTTTGGGCGAGGTCGGCTTCTCGGCCGAAGTAACCGATTTTGAAGACGTTGGCGCCGCTTTCGGTGGCGGAGGCGACGATCTTGGGGGTTTGGACTTCGGTGAAGTGCATCTGGTTGAGGGTGGCGCGGAAACCAGCCATGATTCCGGCGGCGAGTTTGAAGATGGCCCGGCGGCTGGGGTGACGGTTGAGGACGGTGGCGTGGTCGAGTTGGACGGGCAGACCGGCTTTGATTTTGCCTTTGTACATGGAGGCGGGGGGCGTCTCGGTGATAGGAGTAATGATGGTCAGGCGGGGGTGGTGGAGTTCGACGCCGCCGGGAGCCTGATCGGATTGGACGACGATGCCTTCTAGTTGGATGACGGATTCGCTGCTGTATTCGGCCGTGTTGCCCAGGTCGGCTTCGTCCTCGGTAACGGCCTGGATGGTTCCCCAACCGTCGCGCAGGATGATGAAGTTGATGCCGCCGAGACGACGGAGATGGTGAAGCCATCCGCGTAGACAGACCTGACGGCCGATGTGTTCTTCGGCTTCTATTGTTCTGATTTCTTTCATGACTTTCTCCTTAATAATCTCACGCAAAGGCCGCATGAGAATGCGGGCAAAGAGCGCAAAGCGTAAAAATAGAAAGACCCTCGTCCATATTGTTGTTATGGACGAGGGCGCGGAGAGGGTCATTTTCCGGCGGTCTCGTGGTGCCACCATATTTCGTGCCGGGGGTGTCCGGCACCTCTTTGGGGTTTGTGGTTTGGGCTGTGGTGCAGCGCACGCGAGCGTGCAATGCACCGGGAAATAAAAAACGCCCGTCCTATATTTGGAGGACGAGCGCAAAATTGCTTCGTGGTGCCACCGCCATTTTCGTGAGCGATTCGGTTTTTTCGGCCGTTTCGCCAGACTCTTTGACAGTTTGTTGGAGTTTTTTCCACAAACCTGATGCTTTAACGGGCATCGGCCGGGGCCAGTTTCCTGGTCAGCTCAAGGGTGTCATTGTCAGGATCAGGTATGAAACTTTCAGCATTTTATCAGCGTCAGCTGATAAACATTCACTCTCTGTGACCTGAGGAACCTTGACAATATGTTCCTATCATCGCTTTTTTATTATAAATTGTGATGGGCAGTATAGCATATGGCTTTTAGTGGTGTCAATGATAATAAAATGGAAACTATTCAAAAGCTGCTGGTTGGACGGCCGTATTTAGTCTTGTGGTGTCATTTCGTTTTCTTCCCTAAAGGCGATGGAAATGGCTTCTTCTGAAATGGCATCGTAGGCAATGGGCAGGTGGTGGCGGGCTTCGGGCAGGAAGGGGGGCGGGCCGAGGCGTTCCAGGATGGGATAGGGGGTTTCGGGCGGCCGTATTTGAAGTTGTAACTGCTCTAATTCAGGGCCGGACTGCCAGAAGGTTTGGAGGGATTCGGAGAGAGGCGGCGCGGGAGCGTATGGGGTTATATCAGAATCGGCAGAAAGGCTTCCGGTCCCTAAAGC
>JBAPRX010000757.1:0-4156 GCA_049281335.1 Promineifilaceae bacterium (SeqCode) | reverse complement strand
GACGCTGTTGGTTATCCCGGTGGCGGCAAAATAGACCTGATTGCTGGTCACTAATTCGTCACAATTCAGAACCCGTTTTCTGTCCAGGCCAGCCGCTTCAACAGCCAGTCGTTCTGATTCGCTTTGGGGAGCCAAACGAGCGATCATGGCTCCACCCAATGCCTTCACAGCGCAAGCCGCGATCAAGCCTTCGGCCACACCCCCAATGCCCATTAAAGCGTCCGCCCCCCGGTCGTGTAGGGCTGCCTCCAACGCTCCTTCGACATCGCCCTCACTCCGCAGCAAGATACGCGCCCCGGACAGCCGAATTTCTTCGATTAAATCGCTGTGCCTCGGCCGATCTAAAACAATCACCGCCAGGTCGCGCACCTGTTTCTTCTTCACCCTGGCAATCAGGGCTAATGTCCAGGCTGCCGGAGCATCCAGACATTCGGGGACCAAAGCGTCGGCAACATCACCGTCCACAATGATTTTCTCCATATAAACGGCCGATGGGTCGGGCGACCAGACTGACCCTTTGGGAGCAATGCCTATCACCGACATTGCCCCAGAGTGACCTTTTATGACCAGATTCGTGCCGTCTATTGGATCAATGATAACATCAAGTTCGGGGCCGGTTCCGATTCCAACAGCCGCACCGCTGCTCAAGGGGGAATATTCCCCCAGCCGTCCCTCCTCCCCCATCACAATATGGCCTTGAATCTCTATGGAATTGAGCGCTCGAACGGCCGCTTTGGTGGCTGCATGGTGAGTGGCGTCGTGCATGCCCAGCCCAATCCAGCGCCCGGCTACAATCGCAGCCGCTTCCGTCACCCGAATCAAGTCTAAGCCTATATTGCGGTAGGCGATATTCTCCATTTTGTTACCCTGTATCCACTCAATTCACTAATCTACCGCTTCTAACAAGCCGGATGATTCCCAGGCCAACATGCCGCCATTTAACACCAAAACCTTCTTGCAGCCCCGTTCCTTCAACAAATGGGCAGCCAACCGGCTGCGACGGCCGCTCCGGCAAACAAATACGATTGTCTGGTCTTCAGGAACGGCCGAGAGATCGGAAAGCAAAGCTGGCAACGGCTTTAATGTCGCCTGCGGAATACGACCTTTCTTAAATTCACGTGGTTCTCGGACATCCAGGATCAACGGACTCATCTCTCCATTACTGATCATTGCCCGGAGGTCCTGGGGATTAATCATTTCACATTCCCGATCCACCAGACCGGTTTCATAAAAAGAGATCGCCTGGGGGTAGAAATGTTTAGGCAAGTTCTGGCACTCTTTGAAAGCCCGAACAGGGCATTCATAAATACAGGTGGCCGGGTCCAAAACGTGGTGAAAAAGACGGCCGATAGCCTCTTCTTCACTCAAAAAATGATCCTGGCCCAAATAATCGGTAAAGCCGGTAGAGTCCATCAAACTGCTTACCTGAAGGCTGACCCTGACCATAAAAACGTCCCCACTCCTATCCCGGCAAACCTTGACCACGTTTTCCAGCATGTGAATACCGCTAAAATCACAGTGGTTGACATTGTGCATCCGAATGAGTAGGAAGCGTTGATCCGGGTTGCGCTCAAAATGCCCTAAAATCACTTCTTCCACGTGGTTGACGGCCCCAAAGTATAAGTCACCAAGAATATCAATCACTGCCAGTTGAGGACAGGACGGTTTTTCCGGCTGGTATAGAAAATGTTTGAAGTCTTTATCCGGCAAGACATGGTGAACGCGGGGTGAACTCGTTCGAATGATGTAAAGGGCAAAGGAGAGCATGATCCCCAATAACACTGCGAAGGCAATCTCAAGGAAAAGTGTGCCCAAAAACGTCACCAGCATAATGACGGCATCGCCCCTCGTTCCTCGCCAAATTCGCAGTATCTCTTTTGTATTTATGATCCCCACTGCAACTACGATCAATACCCCGGACAGAGCTGCTCTTGGCAAATACGCCCCAAGCGGCCCCAATGTAAACAGGGCGATTAGGACAAACCCACTGGTGAAAAAAGAAGCCAGGGGGGTCTTGGCTCCGGCGTTTTGATTAACGGCCGAAATCGAAAAGGAAGCCGACACCGGATAACCGGAAAAGAAACCGGCGGCGATATTTGCCAATCCCTGCCCCACAAATTCCTGGTTGCTGTCTATCCGCTGGCCGGTATTGTTGGCGATTGAGCGAGAGATCGCCATCGTTTGAACGAGGCCAATGGCTCCAACGGCCAGCGCACCGGACGATAAACGAGAGATGAAGTCCAGGTCGAATAAGGGCAGCTTTGCCAGGGGCGGCAGGGAAGCTGGCAACTCGCCGATAACGGCCACGTTTCCATCATTCAGGTGAAACAGGAAAACAACGACTGAGGCCGTGACCATAGCAACAAGCGCGGCCGGAATCTTCCGGTTAATCTTTCTCAGCCCAAAGACAATGATGATGGAGCCAATACCCAGGATAGCTGTTTCTCGCTGGAGGGACGGCAGCGCTCGAATAATTCCCACGATTGTCTCAACCAGATTACGGCCGGAGACTTGCAGCCCTAATAAGGGAATTAGCTGCCGGATTGCGATGAGAAAACCGGCGCCGGTTGCAAAACCAACAATGACAGAGTGTGAGACAAAGTTAATTAACACCCCCAGGCGGGCTAACCCCATGATCAGTTGGAAAAAGCCGACCATTACAGCCAGCAGTCCGGCCGCAATGACAAATTCCAGACTGCCAGGCTCAAAACCGGTTGCCAGCGCAGACAAGACCAATAATGAGAGGGCGTTGGTGGGGCCGGTGAGCGCCTGGTTGGATGACCCCCACAGCGCCCCGACCACAGAGCCGACAACGGCCGCAAATATGCCCATCTGCGGGGGCAGTTCCGCAACCAGGGAAAAAGCAATTGCCTGGGGCAACAGGATAACGGCTACTGTAATGCCAGCTATAATATCCTGCCGAAAATTTTCTCGATTATAGTTTTTTACCAATCGAATTGGCCGAGACAAGTAGAAGGGAATTGGCCCCAATGACCGCGACAAATTTAATTGTAATCGCAGACTGCTGTCCATCAGCCTGTCTCCTTAATCTGATGCAGGTGTCATTTGTGTGAGGTCTATTCTAACAAAAAAGCCCCTTGAATGTCATTATTCAAGGGGCTTTTCCTGATTTATGGAACTGGCGTTGCGAGTGGTTTGGGCGGTTCGGCCGCCTTTATTTCTGGAAATTGTCCCGGTGTCGGGGTTGCGCGTGGACTTTCGGCCGTTGGCTGGGGCTGCGATGTCGCTCTTGGTGCGGATTGTCCGCTGCTTACATTTACACCCTTACACCCATAGAGATTGTTATTCTCATTGGCCTCAACGACTGTGTTATCCGTATCCGCCTGCGCCCAGAGTCTATGGAATCCGGCAGTGAAGACATGGTTACCGATAAAGGTCATACTGGCCCCGGCTTCCATGTCAGACCCCTGGACACCCCAGGCAATGTTGCCAAACTGCAAGTGCTGCGGCGGTTCTGGATTGGGATTGTCATAGAAATCCAGATAGAAGTTATTGCCAAAGGCTACGTCGGTCTGGCCTTGATTCTTGATTGTCACCCGAACAGACGTCTGCTGTCCGGCCTGTGGCGTGGACGGAACCAGGGTGATATTGGTTATCACCAGATCAACACCGGGCGGATTCCCCGAAGGCGGCACGTTCAATACGCAAGGCGAGGTGGTTGGCGTCGCTGTTGGGGTTGGCGTCGGGGGTGGCGGGCCACTACCCGGTTTGAAGATAATCGGTAAGTACAATGTCGGCGACTCTTCGGGCGGTTCGCCGGTAACTGTTGTTGTCTCCTGAGCCGAGTCGGAAACGCCGGTGTCAAACGAGCTTATCGCCGTCACTGTCGCCACGTCCACCGTGCCGCTCACGGCGCTGGTGGGAATATCAACCGAGACCATGATTTCGACTTTCTGCCCGGCAACGATATTGATGCTGGTCGGAATGACGGAAACGTTCCAACCCTGGCTGGAATTAACCGCCATGTTGAAGGTGTCCTGGCCGTTCCCCAGGTTTGTCAGGGTGTGGGTGTATACCACCGTTTCACCTGGCATTCCTGATGCAACGTTATCCGGCACAAGGCTAACACCGGCCTGCTGCTGCGTTGTTACGGTTGTTGTATCGGTTGCAGTGTCGAATACGGAGGGTGTGATGG
>JBAPRX010000756.1:0-1501 GCA_049281335.1 Promineifilaceae bacterium (SeqCode) | reverse complement strand
TGGAAGACGCCCAGTTCACAACCACGCTCTTTCTACATCTGTTTGAGCTGGCAAGGGAACTGAATTTCAACATCCTGGAAGAACTTGTTCAGGCAGGAAGCAAGCTCGGCTGGCCGGAAACGATCTTCTTCGAGGAAGCGCTGCGAGTGGCGGGGCGGGAGGCATTCGGCCGTTCTCCCGGCCATCTGGAAAAGCTGTTCAAGCCGGAGAAGCTGACAGGACGACAGTTAATTCCGGCCGAAAAGCTCCAACCAATTGACACCGAAACACTGGTCGGGATGCTGCAACCGGGCGGAAACTTCAGCCGTCACTTCCCCGCCTTTGAACACCGGGAACAGCAGGTAAACATGCTGGCAGCAGTCGCGGAAGCCTTTAACCAGGGCCAGCACCTCATCGTCGAAGCAGGCACAGGCACCGGAAAGAGCGTCGGCTACCTGCTCCCGGCCATGTTCTGGGCCAACGAAAACGGCCGTCGCGTCGTCGTCTCAACCAACACCATCAACCTCCAGGATCAGCTCATCCACAAGGACCTGCCGGAACTGGCCCACATCGTGCCATTTGAGGTGCGGGCAGCGATTTTGAAGGGCAAACGCAACTACCTCTGCACCCGCCTGTTCCAACAGATGCGGCACAGCGGGCCGAATAATGCCGACGAGATGATCCTGTACGGCCGAATTCTGGTCTGGCTCCCCAACTCCGAGAGCGGGGACATGGCCGGAATCAGCCTCCGAACACCAGGAGAACGACTGGCCTGGGCCAAGCTGAACGCCGAGAACGACGTCTGCACCTTTGACAAATGCGCTCAAGAAAACTGCCCCTTGCACGTTGCCCGTCGCCGGGCCGAACAGTCCCACATTCTGGTCGTCAACCACGCCCTGCTCCTGGCCGACATCGCCTCCGAAAACAAGGTGCTGCCCGAATATCTCGATTTGGTTGTAGACGAGGCCCATCACCTGGAAGCGGCCGTTACCGACGGACTCAGCTTTCAAGGGGATCAACGGTATCTTGAAAGCATCATGGAAGAGATTAACCGCCCCCGTGCCGGATTAGTGGCCGATGTACAGCGGCGAGCGGCCGATGCGCTGCCACAGGAATTGAGCGTTGTCTTTGACACCCAGGCCAACCGGCTGCGCGAGATAAGCCAGCAAACAACAACCCGGCTGGAAGAGTTCTTCGGAACGTTGGGCTTTTTCCTGCAGCAGTTCACCAGTCGTTGGAGCCAATACACCCAACAGATCCGCTTTGTACCGGAGGTGCGCCGCCAGGCTGACTTCGATCAGGTGGTCATGGCCTGGGAGAATCTGAACCGGCAGTTAAAGCCCATTGTCGAAGGCTTTGCAAAGCTGGCAGGAGGCATTGCCGATGTTTCCGAAAGCTATGAAATTGAAGACGGTGAAGACCTGCGGCTGTCGCTGTTAAATCTGGCCCGCAATCTGGAAGAAGCGCGGGTAAATCTGGATGCCATGATTGCCACTCCCGACGAGAAGATGATCTATTGGGC
>JBAPRX010000755.1:0-2746 GCA_049281335.1 Promineifilaceae bacterium (SeqCode) | reverse complement strand
GGTTAGGCGCTGGTTTATATGCTAATAACAAGAGCCTCACAATTGGAATCTACAGTTTTGAGATGATTTAATCATACGATATTATATTATATTTACCCCTTTTGTTCATTTCTCAGGGCGACCTCATTCTAATGGATTGATAGACATGGTGGTTCAGAATTGTTCAAATGACGGCTAAATCAAATTATTTCAATACAATTTAAGGCAAAATTCAAGCCAATTTTGCACAATGTAAACCACGATTTACTGAAATATTTAGAATGAGGTCGCCCTGGTTCATTTCTTTAGGAGTTTGTATGAATCCAGATATTCTGGTAATTGGGGCGGGGGTCTTTGGGACAACGGCCGCTTTAACCCTTAACGAACGCGGTCATAAAGTCGCCTTGATGGATCCGGGGCCGCTGCCGAATCCACTAGCTGCTTCAACCGACATCAGCAAGGTTGTTCGCATGGAGTATGGTTCGGATGAGACCTATATGATCATGGTGGAAGAGGCTTTGGGTGGTTGGCGGGCCTGGAATGAGCAGTTTTCCGAGCCGTTGTACCATGAAACCGGTGTCTTGATGGTAACAAGGGAGCGAATGACCCCTGGCGGTTTTGAGTATGAGAGCTACAGCATGCTCTTAAATCGAGGCCACCGGCCGGAACGATTGAATGGGGACGAGATTACCCGTCGGTTTCCGGCCTGGGAGACGGGTCTCTATGTAGATGGTTTTTTCCACAGTCGAGGGGGCTATGCAGAAAGCGGCCGAGTTATGATCGAGCTGTTTCGTATAGCGAGAGAGAGCGGCGTTGAGATGATTGAGGGAGAAACGGCCGTAAAGCTGCTGGAGAAAAAGGGAACCGTTACCGGTGTTGAAACAGACTCCGGTAAAAAGTATCAAGCCGGGACGGTTGTTGTGGCTGCCGGAACTTGGACCCATGAACTGGTTCCTGAATTGAAACCGGTGATGCGTTCGGTGGGACAGCCGGTTTTCCATTTGAAGGTGGGTGATTTGTCCGGCTTTGCACCGCCGAACTTTGTGGTCTTTACGGCCGATGTTGCCAATACTGGCTGGTATGGCTTTCCTGTGAACCCCAGAGAAGGGGTGATCAAAGTTGCCAATCACGGGGCAGGAACCATCCTTCATCCTGATGAGGAGCGGAAGGTTTCAAATTCGGCCGAACAGAAATTGCGTCAATTTTTGGCTGAAACTTTTCCCTCATTACTGGAAGCAAAAATCGTCAATTCCCGTCTCTGTCTTTACTGCGACACGCTTGACGAACATCTCTGGATTGATCACCATCCTGAAAAGTCGGGGCTGGTTGTGGCGGCGGGTGGCAGCGGGCATGGCTTTAAATTTGGCCCCATCCTCGGCAAGCTGACTGCCGACGTGGTTGAATACAAGCACAATTCTTATAAGGGAAAATTCCGCTGGCGAGAACTGGGTACCGAAACGATGGGGGAAGAGGCCGCCCGCTATCATGGAGAGTGATGGAACTAAAGTTTTGTTTTCCGATCAGGGCTAAAGTCCGAAAACAGCCAGACTTTTCGGGCTGTCCGGTATACCTTTTGGGTATATCGTTTCTACCAACTTTCGGCTAAAAATCCTTTTAACCCAGCAAAATTAACCTTTCTACGGGAACGATCTTTATGAAACTCAAGAACTTCTTGCTGTTGGTATTGTTGGCTTCAATGTGGGGGCCGTCTTTCATCTTTATTAAGGTTGCGGTGGAGACCATTCCCCCTATAACAATGGTACTTGGGCGTGTAACAGTCGGTGCAATTGTCTTGCTGACCATGCTGCGTTTGCAGGGCAGCCATCTTCCCAAGTGGGGGCCGACCTGGAAACATCTGGCGGTGGTGGCTCTGATTCATAACGCCATTCCTTTTGTCCTGTTTAGCTGGGGTGAGCAGTATATTGACAGCGCTCTGGCGGCTATTTTGAACGGAACTGTTCCCTTCTTCACCATTATCCTGGCCCATTTCTTTGCCCAAGATGACCGTATTACACCGGTTAAGTTGTTTGGAATACTGGTTGGCTTTGCAGGGATGGTCTTTTTGGCAATTCCTACCTTTGGAGATGGCATCCAGTCAACAACCTTCGGAATTCTGGCAATCACGGTTGCTGCCTTCCTGTATGGCGTTGCCATTGTCTACACTCGAAACCACCTGCGAGGCTTGCAGCCTTTAGCCGCTCCAACCGGTCAGATGATTATAGCCTCTCTCTATTTACTGCCGCTCTCGCTGTTGATAGATCGGCCTTATTTGCTGCCCGTGCCCTCCCTGGCTTCTATTGGCTCGGTGTTCGCGCTGGGTGTCTTAGGAACGGCCGCAGCCTTCACCGTTTACTATAAGCTTATGGAACGTGCCAGCGCCAGCTATGTTTCAATGACCACCTATTTGATTCCAGTCTTCGGGGTGATCCTTGGTGCACTCGTCCTGGACGAGGCTATTACCTGGGAACGAGTAGTAGGGTGTGGTCTGATTTTGGTTGGGGTGATGATAGTCAATGGTCTGGTTAGCGGGGTCTTTTTGGCCCGTAAAACGACCGAACAATCTATTGCTACTTGAGAAATGAATAATTGTGCCTAGAAACAACAAAACCCCCGTATGGGGGTTTTATCGCAGAGAAAGGGGGGTCTCTAAGGGGAGGTTTAAGAGGAGGAATATGGAAAGAGGAGGAAGAGGATTGTGCCGTGTTTTTGTGTGCCTTTTGTTGTGCCGTTTCTTAACTGTCCATAGCATAGCATGAGACGGCCGTCC
>JBAPRX010000754.1:0-13347 GCA_049281335.1 Promineifilaceae bacterium (SeqCode) | reverse complement strand
GTATAGGAATGCCGGGTGAAAGGTTTCAAATGATTCATAGCCCGGCAGCCGGTAGGCGGGTGAGATATGAACTGCCCAGGGCAGGGTGGTTGGACGGCCGTATAATTCCTGGTTGAAGAAATTTCCCCAACGGCCGACAAACTGCCCCAATGCGACCCCAACAGCGCCTAAATCCGCCCAACCAATCGTTGGCAGTTTGTTCCGGTGGGTATACCACAGCAACCCCAACGCCCCGCCAACAATGCCGCCATAAATCCCCAGGCCGCCATTTCGTAGGTTAATCAACTCCAACGGCTGTTTGAAATAATCTAAGAAAGAGCGAATTTCGAGATCAGCCATGCTGGGGGAGGGGGTAAAAATATGGTATAGCCGAGCGCCGATAATCGCCAGAATCAAGCAGGTGACGACCCCATTCCAGGCATAATCGGGGTTCCAGATGCGCCAGGGGGCATCTGCCAGCCATTCCGGTTCAACTTCTGGAATCGTTTCCAACTTTTTCTGCACCTCTCGCGTCCCGGCCCGGTTTAGCCCCAGACGTTCTGGATGAAGCCCCCATTGAAACAATAACGTCCCCAACTGCTCAATGTGATGTTTTACCAAAATCCCCTCAATTTCGGCCGGGAGTTCCAGAGTGCTGACCGGCAGGACCTGGAGTTTCTTGGGAACCGTGCTGTCAAAGAGCCGGGCCGCTCTTTCCATCGCCAGATGGGAGACAACATACGTGCCAAGTGCAACACCCGTGATTATCAGAATGCCATACCAATAGATGTCGAAATTGAAGACGGATATGGATAAAGCAGCACGGGACGGGGTGAGGCCGGTGGCTAGGTGGTAGAGGTAAAGGCCG
This sequence comes from Promineifilaceae bacterium (SeqCode), assembly GCA_049281335.1. Classification (GTDB taxonomy): domain Bacteria; phylum Chloroflexota; class Anaerolineae; order Promineifilales; family Promineifilaceae; genus JAKEFB01. The sequence continues at coordinate 12,500 of JBAPRX010000754.1, read as the reverse complement.
CCGAGAACAAGCGAAATCAGAAGGATAAGATACCAATAGGGTTCATATCCCAACAATTTCTGAACGGCCGATCTTCGGCCGTGTAGCGGTTCTTTAACGAGTTTGTTTCCAGACATGGTACATCCGCTGAACGGCCGTGAAATAGGTGCCTACTGCCAATACAATCAGCCCATATTCCGGCACATTAAGCACAAGAGAGACAACGATAATGATATACCGTTCAACGCGGGTCAACAGACCAACTTTACAAGAAATGCCAAGCGCCTCCGCCCTGGAGCGAGTATAGCTGACCATCAAAGAGCCGGTCAGAGCAATATAAGCGGCCGCAACCATCCACGAATTATTGGCATTGGCGAAATAAATGATATACCCGGCATAGAGAACAATTTCTGCAAAACGATCCAGCGTTGAATCAAGAAATGCGCCAAACTTGCCCTGGGTCTTCTTTGTCTTTCTTGCCAGTGATCCATCCAGCGCATCCAGGGGAGACAGCAGTGCCACAGCTATCCCCGCCCATCTTATCTGGCCGATGATAATAAGCCAGGCAAATAAACCGTGTGTCAACATGCCCAGCACGGTCAAAAAATCGGGAGTAATCCCAACCTTAGCCAGAAAGGTGACGATCGGATCAATAATACCGGCCGTCCATATCCGCAGTCTGTCCGTTAATGTCATACTCTCTCGCTTTGTTGTTGGGGTAGAAGCCATAAATCTAATTCCTATCAGACAATCACCAAATATTTTGCTTTCAGGATGCTATCTCATCTACGGAAGGGTGTCAAGAAGCCTACTTTCACCCTATTTTTATTGACATGGACCCAAAATTTCTTGTAAGATAGTACCATAGTAAGGGAGACGGTGGTGCTAAAAAACTCAATCGGCCCTCAAAACAAGCGTATTTGGTCCTTGATGTTCGTGTAGGAGAAATTGACATGGATAGTGAAAGTATCTTTCTTCTTATTCTCATCGCACTGGTTTTTATCGGCCTGTTAATTATATTAAACCCTGGTCGGCGGACTCGCTACGAAAAGCATGTAACCAGCAACCATAACGGCACCCGCCGTTTTTGACATTCGTAACTTTTACGTACATCCAACCTTTTGCAATTTGCCTTTTGCAACTTGCCTTCAATCCCAACAGCCTTACTGGTTACACCCTACAACTGATCCAACTTAAACCCCAGCCAGGGCGTTTGCATTTCGGCGGCCGACATTCCGCCATGTCGGCCGTTTAAGATATTCACCTTATGCGCCTCATCGGGGTCAACTATGAGATAGTTGTCGCGCATCAGCACGACCACGTCCCCCATACGCTCCCGACTCTTAGGGGCATGTGGGGTGGGGCCAAGCAGGCCACTAGCCAACACCTCATCGGCATCCAGAGCGATAGCCGCTTCCGGCATCGTCGCATTAATATAATCCATGAGCGCCTGTTTTCTTCCCTGTCGTGCATACATATAAAGCACACGGGGTTCGCCCGCTGGTCGCATAAGCATATTCTCAGTGATCCCGTCATAGTGCGCCAGATTCAAGCTGTGTTCCGGCGTTGTCCTGATCTGACCATGATCCCCGGTGATAAAAAGCGCCGTCTCAGAGCGGGCTGCGGGGGAGAGCCGTTCAAACACTTCCGTCCTTAATTGGGACAAAACTGCATGAAGTTCGGCCGCAACGGAGACACCCTCCGGGCCTGCAGTATGGCTCAAGGTATCAATGGCAGGCCAGTAAGCGTTGATGTACAGTCGTTCTCCGGCTGTCTCTTCCAGTAGTTGACGAAGCTGCACGAAAAGATCGGCCGTTGTCACATAACTATGCTGCTGGCGAACGCCCCGATCATGCATCCGACTCAAAACCGATTTGATAATATCCTTTCCTTTGAAGGAATGTACCGGGACACCGGCTGCCCCAAGCTGCTCTCCAAAGCCGGGAACCGCCAGAAACGTTTCCGGGGCTGTTCCCGCCTGAACCAACGCATCCGGCATACTCATAAAATTCGGGCTGAACTTAATCAACTGTCCCAGCGTTGCAAACTCAGGGAAAAGAAGCCGCAGCCCCACCAGTCCATGCTGGGCAGGAGCGTATCCCGTCCATAGGGAACTCAAGGCCGCAACCGTTGTTGTAGGAAATATTGAAGTAAGCTGTCCCTCAACGGCCGTTTGCGCCGTCAGCCATTCCAATTGTTCTCGCTCTTTCTGGAACAGGCTCCACCCAAAAGCATCCAGCAGCAGCACAATCACTCGCCGCGTTTTCCCCTGAAACGGTCGCCAGTAGTGTTCATACAAAGGTGGCAGCCCTTCAAACGGCGCTTCCAACAACGCTGCAACCGTCGCCGGAATATTCGCTAGTGTACTACCGCCATAATCTGGCACGACAAATTCATCGGCTAATCTCTCTAGATCAATCACGCTCCAATCACCACTTACCCAAAGAAAAAGCCAGGACATCACGCCCTGGCTTCTCCCAACTTCAAAATTCGTTCTTCTCCAAGCTTAATGAGAGTCTGTCATAAATTATTGGTTAATTTGGTTTACTAGTTAATTATACTAATAAATCAACTCAATCAACTAATTACCGTAATGACTCGCGTAGCCCATTCATTTGGCTGGCAATACTATCATCCACAACCTGATCGCCCACGCGGACAATCAAACCACCCAGGATACCGGGATTCACGCGATATTCAACGCTAGAAACCTTGAGGGTACTTTTCACGTTGTCTTTCTCAGCATCGGTCAGAGGCAGGGCGCTGGTAACGACTGCCTTATCTCCACTCAGCCCGGAAACCTTAGCCGGGACTTTGGCAAAGAAATCGCCAATAATTTGACGCTGACGTTTTTCGTCCAATGATTCGGCAACCAGTTTGTTTGCAGCCGCAATCGAGATTGCCGCCACCTGATTCCGCAGTTCAGAGAGAATGCGGTTTCGCTCTTCTTCTGCTTCATCCCTGGCATTAGCGATAATGCCCTTTGCTTCCTCATTGGCTTTGGCTGTAATGCCACTGGCCGTCTCTTCGGCCGTTGTGATGCGCGTCTGGACTTCTTTATCAGCCCGTCCACGAGCCTCTTCCAAAATCTTCTTTGCTTCAGCATCAGCATTGTCACGAGCAATGGCTGCCTGCCGGGCATCCTCAAGACCTTTAGCGATGCGTTCTTTCCGTTCTTCCAATACTTTCATAATTGGATTCAGTGCATACCCAGCAATGAGAAGTAAAAGGATGACAAATCCAAGTATCTGAAGAATCAGGTATCCAAGATTAATTCCTAAATTATCTAATACGCCCATTTTATTCTCTCCTGTGTGCGAATCTTAAAATACAAACAGGATAATAAAGGCAACAACCAATGCGTAAATGGCAACTGCTTCAGCAAAGGCAATACCCAGAATCATGTTTGTCTGGATCAGACCACTGGCATCTGGGTTGCGTCCCATTGCTTGCACAGCGCCACCAACGACGATACCAATACCGGCACCGGCACCGATCATACCACTCATCGCCAAACCAGCGCCTACAAGTTTCAGAGCTGCTGCAAGGGCTACCGCCGCAACTTCAATATTTCCTTCCATCATTATCCTCCAGAGATATCGTTGAGTAACTTCGAGAATTTATCCGGTGTACAACCTTTGTTGCTCACCGATATGTGTCAATAAATTAATGTTCTTCCGCGCTGTGTGAAACCGTTGCGCCAGCCATAAAGGTCAAGGTTAACACAGCAAAGATCAAGGCTTGAATTAATCCGATAAGGAACTCAAAACCGGTCACAGCCAGATGAGCAAAGGGCAGTAAGAAGCCAATAATGAATAACAGCACCTGGCCTGCAAAGATATTACCAAAGAGCCGGAAGCCAAACGAAAGGATCTTACCAAGTTCTGAAATCAATTCCAGAAGACCAACGGCAAAATCCATAAGCCCCAGTGGATTCTTGGCAATCTCATCAGCATTGAAGTTGAAAAACTTCTTGAAATAGCCGAGGCCCAGTGCTTTCACACCATAATATTGAGTCATAATAACGGACAGAAGAGCAAAGCCAATTGTAAAGTTCAGGTCTGTGGCTGCTGCCCGTACGAAAGGTATAACCTGCCACCCAGCCTCTTCACCTTCATTGGCCCGGAGCAGAAAAATACCATTCTGTTTCCCACCTTCTGTTTGTGCTTCATCTTGAATGACATTGACATCTTCTTCGGTCAGTTCCACGCCGTCAGCCTGGGCGGCAGCTTCCGCCACCTCAACATGATGCTCGCTGAGGTTTTCCATTTTGCCAAAGCTGTCAACAAAAGGAACCAGTTCCAGCCAGTTGGCGATTAAGATAACCAGGATGAAGCTCATGAAATAGGGGAAGAACGTCTTTGCCCACTTTCCTGCGGCGCCTTCAACGAATCCGTAAGCGCCTTCAACAATCATTTCAAAGAAATTATAGAAGCCGGTTGGCACTTCATCGGCCGTCCGCGACCGAGCACGCAAGCTGAGAACCAGACCTAATACAATAATCCAGGTAATGATTGTTCCTACCATCGTGTTGGTAAAACCGCCGCCAAAAAATTGGCGCAGAGCGCTCCCTTCCGGCCAGGCAAAAATCACTTCGCCTGGCAGTTGAATCGTTGGTAGGACGGGCTTTGTGGGAAGCCCAAACATGCCAAATCCGAAAATAATTAATAGGAAAAAACAGACGTAGATAATATATCGTTTTTTCATTGGGTGGTCTTTTCCTCCGTAACAGAGTTAGTTTTCTCCTGAGCACGAGTGACCGATGCCAGGGTTAACCGCACAATCATATATAGAGTCAAAGGGACGCTGCCTACTGTGAATAGGATTGTAAAAATCGGTTTCGTGCCTAAAAACTTGTCTAACAAAACGCCACCCCCAAAACACAGTGCAATAAGGATGACTGTGCCACAACCGACTTGTCCGACTACATTAGCTAAAAGGGCGGTTTGAGCGATTTGTTGTTGTTGTTGATTTTTTGCCACGTTACCTATAATTCCAGCGCCCACTTGTCGATTATATCATGACAAGCTAGCCGGGCAATTCAGATTTGGATTCAATCTGCTACCTGTTCGCCCGATAATTCCAGCGAGCAACGCCGTTTATTTGACGTTGTTATTTTGAAACTATTTTTTAACTTAAACTGGATGTGAGTTTGGGAATTATATCACAAACAAAGAAAGTGTCACGTAATTTGTCTATTGGGTAGAAATTAATTAATCAACCTGACTAACAAATCACCCAACAAAAAACGCCTGTGCTGCGGTCCTTGTCCATTCAAAAGCTGGTGCAGCGAGAACACCCAGATAGAAGATGCCGAACATAGCAATTCCCAGGCCAACCTTTGCGGCCCGTGAAACAGGAATCGAAACATCTTCCTCATCTGATCGGTAAAGATACATAACCTTGACCACCCCTAGATAATAGTAAAGGGCAATAAAAGCATTTATCACACCGATTAAAGCCAGCCACCAGAGACCGGCATCAACGGCCGCTTTGAAAATGAAGAATTTCCCAAAGAATCCGGCCGTTGGTGGAATACCGCCTAAAGATAGCAGGGCGAACATCATCGCCAGCCCCAGCCAGGGCGACCGTCGGCTCAAACCTCTCAAGTCGCTAATCTCATCCGACTTCACCAGGTTACTGAGCAAGATGATCACCGCAAAGGCAGCAATATTCGTGAACACGTAATACAGCAGGTAAAACATTGCTGCTCCCGTCCCATCGACCGACAAAGTTACAACCCCAATCAGGACATAGCCCGCCTGAGCGATGCTGGAATAGGCCAGCATTCGCTTGATATTCGTTTGAAAGATTGCCAGCAAGTTCCCCAACGTCATCGTGACGATTGCCATTGCGACCAGCATAGCCCACCATTCCTGGCTGGCCGAAACAGCCCCAAAGACACCGGCTGTTAAAACGCGCAGGAAAACGGCAAAACCGGCCGCTTTTGAAGCCGTCGAAACCAGACCCGTCACGGCCGCAGGTGCGCCTTCGTAGACATCGGGCGTCCAAAAGTGGAACGGAACGGCCGAAATCTTAAAGCCAAAGCCCACGATCACCAGAATCGTTGCCAACAGAACCGGTATGTCTGGCTCCGCTACAATTCGCTGGGCCACCGTAATCAGATTCGTCTGACCTGTCAGCCCATAGATAAAGCTCAAGCCGTAAAGCATAACGGCCGAAGCAAAAGCCCCATAAATGAAATACTTCATCCCCGCTTCCGAGGAACGGTCCGTATTTTTCGCATACCCGGCCAGCAGATAAAGCGGGATACTGGCCGTTTCCAGTGCCAGATAGAGCATAATCAGATCGCCCGCCGCCGCCATCAAGCTAAAGCCGATGGTGCTCATGAGTAGGAGAGCGTAAAACTCGCCATGTTGCAGCTCTTCCGTATCGGTTGAGATGAGGCTGGTTATCAAAGCTGCAACGAGGAACATCACCCGGAAAACGAGCGTAATCAGGTCGTGGCGAATCATGCCACCCCAGACCAGAACCGGCTGAGTATTCGGTTCACCCAGGAAGAGCCATATTCCACCCGTTATTAGTAAGATGATGAAGACGCCCCAACCGGTAAAAACGCCCAATCGACGGCGTTCGACCGGTTTCAAAGCTCTATCATAAAAAATAACAGCAACGGCCAGAATTAACAGGCAAAATTCTGGAACCAGCGCCAACACGCCTGTCAGCGATATTTGAGAACTCACTTAAACACCTCCCAACCAGTGGATGAGATTGGTCGCTGCCATGTGGACGGTGTCTAGAACGGTGGTATCGGCCGTATAGGCCAGTTGCGCTTCCTGTAATCGGTGGACAACTGGTGTCACGCCGGATTCCACGATGGGAGCTATGACTGTGGGAAAGATCCCGATAACAAGTAAGATAACGACGAACATAACCAGCACGGTTTTGTCAATTGGTAACAACGGCCGCATATCGTGCCAATGGTGTTCATCGTAGTCGCCAAAAAAGACACTGCCGATGGCCCGCAAGATATACCCCGCTGTCACAATGATGCCCAGCGCCGATAATACTGCCAGAATTGGGTAATAATTGGCCGGATTTAAGCCCAGAATGGTATGGGACAGATTCAGCGAACCACCTTGCCAGACCCCCAGGAAAATAGGGAACTCGGCAACGAAGCCCGACAAACCGGGCATACCCATCGAGACCAGGCCACCAATGACAAAGGCGACCATGGCCCAGGGCAGCGCTTTCATCATGCCGCTTAACTCATCCATATCCCGTGTATGGGCGCGATCATAAATCATACCCACCACAGAGAAGAAGAGAGCGGTCATAATGCCGTGACTGACCATTTGAACCCCGGCCCCCAAAAAGCCGTCAAGGTTCATGGCCGCAAAGCCCATCGAAACCAGCCCCATATGGCTGACGCTGGAGTAGCCGATTAGATACTTCATATCCCGCTGGCGCATGGCGATAAAGGAGCCATAGATGACATTGACTATCGTCAGCAAGATAACAAAAGGCATCCAGTAGACCGTTCCTTCCGGCAAAATCTGAATTCCCATCCGCAGCGAAGCATAAGCGCCCAGCTTCATTAACACCCCGGCATGAATCATCGAAACGGCCGTTGGTGCAGCCACGTGACCATCCGGCGACCAGTTGTGTAAAGGCCAGATACCAGCCAGCACCGCAAAGCCCAGGAACAGCGGTAAGAACCAGACTCGCTGTAATTCCATTGGGAAGTGAGCCTCCGACCAGACTCGCAGGTCAAAAGTTGGGGCCGCTGCGGTGGAATACTCCGGCAGCTTAAAATAAAGCACCAGGAAAGCGATGAAGGAGATGAAACTGCCAATTAGCAGATAAAGCGTCAACTTCATCGAAGCATATTCCCGCGTCTTTTCCCAGCCCCAGATCACGATCATGACGTACATGGGCAGCACAGCCAGCTCATAGAAGAAGAAGAGCAGAAAACCGTCTACTGCCACAAAGACGCCGTGAACACCGGCGACCAGAAGCATGAAGAAGGCGTAGAATTCACGCGGCCGATCCTGAATGCTCCAGGAAATCAACACGCCACCCAAACCAACGATGGAGGTCAGCAAAACCAAAGTTGCGCTCAACCCGTCCACACCCATGATGTAATTGATGCCAACGCTGGGAATCCAGGGTACTTGCTCCACGAAAGCCAGCGTATCCGCCCACCGCGCATCCGGGCTGGGCAGATTGCTCTGGAAAGTGATGTAGACATAGAGCGACAACATTAACCCAATGAGCATCGCCGCCAAGGCCAGCATCCGTGCATTCTCGCCCCGATTCTTCGGCAGCAGCAAAATCAAGACGGCCGCCACAATGGGGGATAATGTAATAACAGTTAAAAATGGAAAGTCCATAGGCACAGTTCCGAAAAAATAGTGATTAGTGAATAGTGATTGGTGAGCAGTGATAAATGTCCAATCACCAATCACCAATCACCATCTTAAAACATCCTTGTAACAGTATCGTTAATAATCGCCAACAACCACTGCGGCCAGATGCCGAGACTCAGCATCAGAATCATCAGCGGCCAGATGACCAGATGTTCCCGCAGGGTCATATCTTTCAAATTTTGCCAGCGAGGATTCAAGTCGCCGTGCAAGGTGTGGCGAATCCCTTTAAGAATATAGGCCCCGGTCATAAGCAGGCCGAGCATTGAAAACGCAAGCTGAATGGTAAAGACATTCCAGGCGCCTCTAACAATCATAAACTCACTTACAAAGCCGTTTAATCCCGGCAGACCCAGCGAAGCCATACTGGCGAATATCAATGCTGCGCCGAAGAAAGGCAGCACCGTCCACAGCCCGCCAAAATCTTTCAACTGCCGGGTATGCGCCCGTTCATAGATCACCCCAACCAGGAAGAACATCGCCGCCGATGACAGGCCGTGATTAAACATCTGTAAGACAGCCCCGTTGGTCGCCATGATGGCATCCAGCCGCATCCCTTCCGAGACATTGGCCTGTCCAGAAACCCAGGCCAGCACCGCAATACCCAAAACCACAAACCCCATATGGTTAATGGAGGAGTAAGCCACCAGCCGCTTGAAATCCCACTGCCCATAAGCTGCAAAGCCACCTTGAACAATGCTAATCGTTCCTAGAATCGCCAGCACCCCGGCAGCCAGATAAGCTTGTTCGGGGAAGAAGGGAATAACCAGTCGCAGGAAGCCATAAGCCCCTAACTTCAAAAGCACCCCGGCCAAAATCATCGAACCGGCCGTTGGCGCTTCGGTATGAGCGTCGGGCAGCCAGGTGTGGAAAGGCCAGATTGGAACCTTGATGGCAAAGGCCACTACGAACAGCCAGAAAGCGACCTGTTTGACCACTTCAACCGGTAAATTCGTTCCTGCCAAACGGCCGCCGTCCAAAGCAATCCATCTTTCCATCAACTGGGGAATGTCAAAGGTTCCGGTTGCCAGCCCCATCACCTGAATCGAAAGTAGCAGACCGAGGCTGCCCGCCATCGTGTAGATGAAGAACTTGAAAGAAGCATACCGCCGTTCTTTACCGCCCCATATCCGAATCAGGAAATACATTGGAACCAGACCAATCTCCCAGAAAATGAAGAAGATAATCAAGTCCATCGCGGCGAAAAGCCCTAACAGTCCCGTTTCCAGGGCCAGGAAGAGGGCCATGTACATCTTGACCTTGTCTTCAACGCCGAAAGAAGCGAGAACCGCCAGCGGCGTGAGGATGCCGGTCAACAGTATCATCGCCATACTGATGCCATCCACTCCCAGGTGGAAGCTGGCCCCAATCGCCGGGAACCAGTCGGCCGTTACCTGATACTGTAATTCACCGCTGGTGCGGTCAAAGTTCAGCCAGGCAAACAAAACGAGCGCCAGCGTCACCAGGCTAAAAACAAAAGCCAGCCGCTTGATCAACACCTTTTCATCGTCCGGCAAGAGAAGCAAAATAAAGGCCGAAACGACGGGCGAAAAAACAATCAATATTAATAGTAGATTGTTGTCAATCAAAAAATCCATAGTCGTTATCCAATAAATTTTGGTTGGTGGCTAACCTTTCGTCCGCTTGTTAGTTAGCTCGTTCATAAATCCAGGTTGCAACTAAGTTTCAACCAATCATTAATTATTAATCACCAATCACGAATTATTTCAACCCCGGAATCCATCCCTGGTTAATTGCCAGGACGACAAAAGCCAGCGCACCAGTGATAAAGAGCGATACCAGGACGTACTCCTGAATCTTGCCGGTCTGAATTGCTCTTCCTTCTTTGGCAAGGGCAAGCACCTGATCCTTAATCCAGTCCACGCCGCCCTTGATGACGATTTCCTCAAAGCGTTTTGCATAGTAGCCGATGGTGTACACTGTTCGGGCAACCAGGTGCAGCGTCCCGTTGATCAGACCCTGATCAACCCACTCGTAAACAACCACCTCGGAGAAGAAAACAGCCGGACGCAGGAAGATAACCTGGTACAATTCATCCCAACGCCATTTGTCGCGCAGGAAGGCGTACAACGGCCCCAAAGGCTGCTCCAATGGGTCAGGTTGATTGGCTCGCAGCGGTTTACGGCCGTAAACCAGCCAACCGACCAACAAACCTCCCAAAGCGACAACAAGGGAAACGCTCAATGGGAACCAATTAAAGTCCAACGTTTCCAAAGCGTGGGCCACGACGCCCCCTTCGTGGAGGACTTCCAGCGTGTGTGTAACGGTGGAGCCAACAAAATGATGGAACCAGTTGTTATTTAATATCTGGCCCAAGACAGGGAAATCTTCCGGGATACCGGCCCATCCGGCCGTGAGGGCAAAGATTGCCAGCCCAATCAGCGGAATGACCATAAAACCGTTGCTCTCGGAGGCATGTTCCGCCAGGGGCGTTCTCGGCCGTCCCAGGAAAGTCAGCGAAATCTGACGCATGGTATAAAAAGCCGTCAACAGCGCCGCAATCGCCAGCATCCAGAACACAATCATTGCCAGCGTGTCGCCGCCGGAACCCTGGAACCAGGCGTCGGCCAGAATTTCATCCTTCGACCAGAAACCGGCCGTTAAGATTGGAAAGCCCGACAAAGCAAAGCCGCCAATCACAAATGTCCAGAACGTAATAGGCATCTTCTTCCACAACCCGCCCATATTCATCATATCTTGCGGGTCCGTATGGTGATCGTGGGCGTGTTCGGCTCCGTGTTCCATCCCATGAATGATAGAACCAGAACCCAGGAACAACAGCGCCTTGAAGAAAGCGTGGGTAATCAGGTGGAAAGCAGCCGCAACATATGCCCCAATGCCAATTGCTGCCACCATGTAGCCCAACTGCGAAATCGTCGAGTAGGCCAGAACCCGCTTGACGTCATTTTGAGCCAGGGCGATTGTCGCCGCCATCAACGCCGTAAATGCGCCAATACCGCCAATAATCGGGCCGACGGCCGGATTGCCTTCCAAACCAACTGCAATCAAGGGGAAGATGCGAATGATTAAATAAACACCGGCTGAAACCATCGCCGCCGCATGAATGACAGCGCTAACCGGCGTCGGGCCTTCCATCGCTTCTGGCAGCCAGACATGGAGCGGCCATTGGGCCGACTTGCCCACTGTGCCGCCAAAGAGCAGCAAGGCCATCACGCCTAACGCGGCCGATCCGCCGTTTACGCTGCTGACCGCAGCCGCCAGACTTTCTGGTCTAAAGGCTTCGCTGAAACTCAGCGTTCCAAAGACTCGGTAGAAGAAAACAATGCCCAACAGCATAATGACGTCACCGATACGAGTCGTCATAAACGCTTTGATCGCTGCCAGACGGGGTGGGGTGGCTTTCGGGTCATCGTAATTCCGGGCGTACCAGAAGCCGATGAGCAGATAAGAACAAAGCCCCATCACTTCCCAGCCTACAAACAGCAGCAGCAGATTGTCGGCCACAACCAATACCAGCATCGAACCGGCGAAAAGACTCATAAAAGCGAAAAAGCGAGAGAAAAGTGGCTCGATCCCGTCGTGGTTTGGCTTGCCCCGTTCTGGATGATGGCCCGGAATGATGGGCCAACTCCAGCGGTGGTAGCCGACGCTGTAAACAAAAATCGCTGTACAGGCAAAAGGAACCATGAACAGCATAACGGCCGTTAACGGATCAACGGCCACCCCCATTTTTAACCAGTTGGCGAACGCTCCAAACGGCAGCCAGGAGATAACACTGTGAACCACCGTTGGTGCTTCTTCCAAATGATGAACATCTTCAACGAAAAGATTGATAGCAATGATCCAGCCCAGCACCAGCGAACTGATAATTCCAGCCCAGGCCAACAGCCAGCTCAACGTCTTGCTCCGATTGGTAAACAAGACAATGAGGAAAAAAGCCAGCAGCGGTCCGGCGGGTACAAGCCAGGTCAGGACAGTTAAGGTTTCCTCAGACATCTATTCCTCTTACCCAAATAAATGATTGGTGAATGGTGATTAGGCGCTGGTTCCAACCAATCATTAATCACAAATAACCAATCACCAATTTAGTATTTCAACGTATCCAGTTCTTCCGCAACCACTGAATCCCGGTTCCGGTAAACTGAGATAATC
>JBAPRX010000753.1:0-1551 GCA_049281335.1 Promineifilaceae bacterium (SeqCode) | reverse complement strand
GTTCATGACGCTTCCGCAGTTCGGGCGACGAACCAACGCAGTAATTGTTCCTTAGTGGGTGGTCAAACTTTTCCTGTAAGCTGGAAAGTTGTCAGCCATAGGTGACTTCCTACCGTCCGATAATCTGGACGGCGAGAACTCGATCCTTGAGTAAACAGCCGACCACATCCGCGCCGGCACAAGAGTGCTCCCGAAGCACTCTGATCCAGGCGAGAACGCTCCGTTCGGCAGCGAAATCGCGAGCCGCGCTAACTTGTCGACCCGTGAGGGGAAAGAGTCACCGCTGCGTGAACCTCGCCTGGAAGAACCGCAGCATCTCGGGTTCGTAGTCGAACTGCAGACCGCGAATCCGCCCGGCTGCATCCGCGACATCCACCACCGCTTCGGCGGTTACGTCCATGTGCGCCTGCGTGTAGACCCTACGCGGGATGGTCAGGCGCACGAGTTCGAGCTTTGGCATATGGTTTTCGCCGGTTGCCGCGTCGCGGCCTGCAGACACGATGCCACGCTCCATCGAACGCACACCGGACACGCGGTACAACTCTGCCGCGAGGGCCTGTGCCGGGAAATGGTCCTGCGGGATGTGCGGCAAAATGCGTCTCGCATCGAGAAATACCGCGTGACCGCCGATCGGCAAGACAATCGGAATGCCCGCACTGCGCAGCCTATTTCCGAGGTATTCGACCTGGCCGACGCGTGCGTGGATGTGTTCATCACTGACACTCTCGGTGATACCGATGGCAAGCGCTTCCATATCTCTCCCCGCCATGCCGCCATAGGTATGCAGGCCCTCGTAAACGACGACGAGTGCGCAGGCCCGCTCGTACAGGTCCGGGTCGTTCATCGCGAGGAATCCGCCGATATTCACCATTGCATCTTTCTTTGCCGACATCGTTGCGATATCCGTCAGGTCACAGATCTCGTAGACGATGTCCCTGATCGACTTGCCCTGGTAACCGTCTTCACGCCGCTGAATGAAATGCGCATTCTCGGCGACACGCGTCATGTCGTGGACGAGCGGGATGCCGTGCTTGTCACACCAGCTGCGTATGGCTTTTAGGTTGCCCAGGGAGATCGGCTGACCGCCCGCCATGTTGACGCAAGTCGCGATACAGACATACGGAATGCTTTCGGCGCCCACTTTAGCGACGAGAGCGTCAAGCTTGCTCAGGTCTACATCACCTTTGAACGGATGCTCGGACTCGGCGTCGTGCGCCTCGTCGATAATCACATCGACAAACGTACCGCCCGCAAGCTCCTGGTGGAGGCGCGTAGTGGTGAAGTACATGTTTCCCGGAATGTAGTCCCCGCGGGAGATCAACAACTGACTCAGGATGTGTTCTGCGCCACGGCCCTGGTGTGTCGGTACCGTGTACTTGTAGGAGTAGTATTCCTCGACGACGTCACGCATGTGATAGTAGTTGGCGCTGCCGGCATAGGCTTCGTCGCCGCGCATCAAACCCGCCCACTGGCGGTCGCTCATGGCACCCGTACCGGAGTCCGTCAAGAGGTCGATGTAGACGTCTTCGGAACGAAGCAGAAACGTATTGA
>JBAPRX010000752.1:0-2341 GCA_049281335.1 Promineifilaceae bacterium (SeqCode) | reverse complement strand
TCATCCCCCAAGAGAAAAAGGCTGGAACAATGAGGGAGAGCCAGGTCCCCACCCAACCCAATTTTAGGAAAACAAAATACGTCGGAATAAGGGTTACCGTCCCCGGTAGGGTAGGATAACTGTTGATTTTCTTAACTCATCCATGCTCCTGATAATAACTTTGACTCTCAGCTTCCCGTCCTCGGACCACGCGCTTACCTTCCAACGGCCCTTTTGATTCGGTCACAACCGTGGCCTGCTCCTCTTTTCCATCCCGCTCATAATAGACCACCACCCAATCATTGGTTTTGTCCAACTTATGTGCCTGGGTAGTGTTGGAGTAAAGAAGCGTGAACGACCAGCCGCCCCGTTCAGTTTTCAAGATAGGCAGCCAGGCTTTCCCATCAGGATTGAAGCGTTTGGGAGCAATCTTGCGAAGACGGCCGCTTTCCGCTTTACGTCTATATTCCTCATCCAGTTCAAGTATTACCTCAACCTCAGGTTGGGACCCTGATTGGGCCTTCTGGCCAGCATGTCGCCTGGATCGTTGGGCGGCGGTACTCAACATACCGGCCAGGCTGACTTGAATATTGTGGACTTTCTTTGGGTCGAACCCCTCAACTTCCAATAGCCGACCGTCGTGAGCAGCCTGTTCCAATTCCTGAAGAGTTGAAATATCTAGTTCACGGACGATACGGCCGGCCAATGTTGAACCAATACCCGGAACCTGCTCGAACAACTCACCAGGAGACGTCTCATTTTGAAGTCTATCAAGGATGTCGGATCTACCATCACGAACATAGTCCTGAATAACCCCGGCAATTCCTTCCCCAATATCAGGCAGGGCTTGCAGCGCCTCCACCCCGCTGTTTTCGGCCAATTTCGCGACAGATTTTTCGGTCCTCCGCATGGTGTCGGCGCCGGCAAGATAAGCCTGTACTCGAAAACGATTTGCTGATTTCGCTTCGAGCAAGTCCGCAATTTCTTCTAATAAATCGGCAATTTCCTCATTGGTTGGTCTCTTGGTGGACATTGACACTATTCAAACCTCTTTTCGAGACAAAATCATGCTTCCGCTACTTTACAAGCAGAATAACAGAGCCACTCCGTGATATGCATGGACCATTACCTAAAAAACCGGTATATGTTTAGGTATAATCCTCAGGATCACATTTCCTCTCTCATCGTGGCCACCAACAGAAAATAATCGCATGGGTCACACTTATCCAAGAACCATGCGCGTTTAAGGTCACTATTACCCGAGACTTTATTCTTCCACATTCAATTCAGACGGAAAAACGACCAGTCCCGCTTTAGTAACAATCAAATCATCGAGAAGACCATATTGTCTCAGCGCCGCTATCGTTAGATGGGCAACCGAGAATTTGTCACTTTCTCCCTGGTTCTGCTGTCGATTTGTCTTGCTTGCTGACAGCCAAACAGCCGCATCAGACCCACCGTCTTCTTTTTTATATACACTGGCCAACGCCCCCAATAATATCTCCCCGCGCTTTTCAGGAGGAAAATGGGCCAGGAAATCTTCAGCCTCTGCCCTGGCCCGTTCTAAAACATTCTCATGCTCCCCTTTACCCATCCGAAAAGCGGCCGCATAAGCCTGGTTCAAACCCGCCCCAAGCCGGATCGCTTCGGCCGAAACCTGTTCCAACAACTTCTCAGGTGGCCGCGCCTGGGCTGCCAATTCATCTCGCCTCTGAACGATATACTGGATGTGCTCTTTAATACCTGTTTCCAGGCCGTCCAGCCAATGCGAATCACTTGCACCTATCCCACTGCTATGGGGCGGGGGAGGGCGGTTGTCCTTGTCGGTCCAATCAACACTTAGTCGCTTATGCAAGAGGGGCGGTATTGGAATCCGGCTCTCCAAGATCTCTCGCGAGTTCGTATAGTTCCATCCCACCACTTCACTTAAGTCCGCGCCCGTCTTCACGGCGGCATCAATAATATCCTCCAATGGGGCAGGGGGATTGTCCGGCAGACGGCCGTAAAGGGCCTTGTTGAGCATCAGCGAATTGCAATACATCCCCAACGCCCCCTGGTTAGCGATGGCCTGGTTGACGGCCGTTTCCATGACCTCGACACTGTAGCCTTCTCCTTCACCCGAACCGCCAGCCGTCTCCGGGTCCACCAATCCCAGATACTCCGGTTCGGTAAAATCCACCCGCTGCGGCAGCTTGCGGCTGTCGGCCGACGGATAAACGGCCGTTTCCCCATTCCCCTTCGTCCAGGGCAGGGGGTTAGAACCGGCTGTCGGCTTCAGGACCACATACTCCCCAACCTGGTTGGGACTGCGCCAGGCCAGCACCTTTCGCTCGCCGTCATAATCGGTGAAGGGGTGAAGCCA
>JBAPRX010000751.1:0-3381 GCA_049281335.1 Promineifilaceae bacterium (SeqCode) | reverse complement strand
GCATCTGGGCTTCTTTGTTGCGATTTTGATGGCGGTTCTGGCTTACTAC
This sequence comes from Promineifilaceae bacterium (SeqCode), assembly GCA_049281335.1. Lineage (GTDB taxonomy): Bacteria > Chloroflexota > Anaerolineae > Promineifilales > Promineifilaceae > JAKEFB01. The sequence continues at coordinate 3,332 of JBAPRX010000751.1, read as the reverse complement.
TTTTTGTTTAAGACAACCTGGGGGTTCTCGCTGCGGACAACAGGGCAAAACCCAAATGCGGCCGAATATGCCGGTATTCGGCCGAAGAAAGAGTATATTTTGGCGATGATGTTGGGCGGCGGGCTGGCCGGATTGGCCGGTATTTTGGAGGTAGAGGGGGTTGTCAGCCGGGTACTGAGCGAAGGGTTCGCCTCTGGCTATGGCTTTGACGGCATCGCTGTCAGCCTTTTGGCGGCCAACAACCCTATTGCAGTGATACCGGCGGCCTTTATCTTTGCCGCCTTGCGAATCGGAGGTGATTTCCTCCAGATCAGAGCCGGTCTGTCTATTCACGTCGTTTCTATTTTGCGGGCTTTGATTTTGCTTTTTGTCTCCGCACCAGCCATCATCCGATACATTTACCGGATTCGGGTCGCGTCTGATGTTGAAGAGGCGTCTGTTTTAACTCGTGGATGGGGTGGGTAGCGTGGATATTCTAAAGATCCTCTTTGCTGCCAGCACCTTACAGCTTGCCCTGGCAACGGCCACACCGATTGCGCTGGGAGCCTATGCCGGACTTTTCAGCGAGCGTTCCGGGGTGGTCAACATTGCCATTGAAGGCATGATGCTGGTGGGAGCGATGTCTGCTTCGATGGTATCGGCTTACACTGGCAGCCTGTTCCTGGGGGTTGTTGCAGGTCTGGTGAGTGGGGCATTGATGGCTGCCCTCCATGCTGTCTTATCAATCCGCTTCAAGATGGATCAGATAATCAGCGGTACGGTCATTAACTTTCTGGCGGCAGGGCTGACCGGCCATCTCTATCAAATCTACCTCGTTCCCCCCAACTGGCCCGGTTCGGCCGGGACTTTCCCCGATTTACCAATTCCGATTTTGTCCGATATTCCCTTTATTGGGAAGGTTTTGTTCCAACACCAGCCGGTTGTCTATATCATGTTGATTCTGACGGTCGTGATTCACCTGGTGCTTTTTTACACGCCCTGGGGTCTGCGGACACGAGCGGTCGGGGAACATCCAAAAGCGGCCGATACAGTCGGTATCAACGTCTATTTTATGCGCTATGCCAATGTCATTATCGGGGGGATGTTTGCGGGGTTGGCCGGAATCTGGCTGACGTTGGAGTGGATTGATACCTTCACCATTGGGATGACGACCGGTCGAGGCTTTATTGCGCTGGCGGCGCTGATTTTCGGCCGTTGGACGCCCTTTGGGGCCTTTGGAGCCGCACTTTTGTTTGGCTTTGCCAACGCGGTTCAAATCCGGTTACAGATTCTGAATATTGGCATTGATCCGGAGTTCTTACAGATGCTGCCTTACCTGCTGACCATTATTGTGGCTGCGATTGCCCGGCCCATTCCCCCGGCGGCTGTCGGGCAGCCCTATGAAAAAGAGTAACAGTGGCGAGTATGTAAGGGCGGGTTTTAAACCCATCCCTACCGTTTGGGGCTAATCCGGGTTTGGGGACCTAATTGATCGAATTGGGATTTGAGGAAATCCCGCTCGGCCGATCTTCGGGCAACTTTGCGCTCCAGATCGGCCGCCATTTCGCCCAACAAATCCCTCCCTTGCCGCTTTGCCAGCTTCACTTCCATACTTAACTGTAAGCTGCTGCGGTTAGGCAGGTTGGCAATCTCGAAGCGTATCTGTTTCAGGCGGTGGGCAATGCGCCGCAGTTCCTCTTCCAAAGTCTGGATCATCTGTCCTTCCGTTTGCCCTTGAGGACCGGAGGTGAAAGTAGCGAGATCTGTCTCTTCCGAGAGAGCGACCAGTTCGGCCAGACTCCGGGCGGCGTAGGCGTCGTTGATGGCAGCCATTTTTTCGGTGCGATACTCACGTTCTTCGGGGTCGGCTGCCAGGTCGGGGTGGAAGGCGCGGGCTAATTTCCGATAGAGTTGTTTGATTTGTCGTTCATCGGTCGGAGTGGGTGGTTTGGTTGGGGGTTTTACGGCCGTTTCCGGCGGCTTTTCCCAGGTGCGGCGAAACTGTTCCGTCACATCGTCAATAGCCACGCCGAAAGTGGCTTTGTTTCGCAGTCGGGCCATGCGCTGGTTGTAGTTTCTAATTTCTACTTCAATGGCAGCCAGTTCATCGAGCAGCCGTCCCACCCGGCGCTCGACTTCCTCTTCAAAGGCGGTGACGTCAGCCAACTGGTCGGCCCGTTCGGCTTCTGCCTCGATCAGTTCTTCCTGGCGAATCTTTAACTCCGCCCGCAGCCGCTCCAATTTTTCGTAAGGTGACTCGGCATAATTCATGCACTAACTATAACACAAGTACCAGGCACTTTGTACACTGAACCGGTGTCTGGAAGATTATCAGGTGTCAGACACTTTTCCTCTTTATTGACCCCTATCGCCGAATTGTATTACACTTCGGCCGTGTCTAAACCGGAACGACTCTCCCTGACGCTCCAAATTGGTGCTTTAACCCTGGCTCGCCTCTTTATCAATACCGGCATCCGAATGGCCTATCCTTTTTTGCCGGAGTTGGCGCGGGGGTTGGGAACGACAGAGGAGGCGGTGGCCCGGCTGGTCTCCTTTCGAAGCCTGGTTGGGGTACTCAGCCCCCTGTTTAGCCCGCTCTCGGAGAGATACGGCCGTCGTGCTGCTCTGTCCATCTCCGTCACTCTCTTTTCTCTCGGTTGTCTCGTGGTTGCCATCTGGCCTACGTATTGGGCGTTGGGGCTAACCCTGACGGCTATCGGGATTGGCAAGGTTATCTTTGACCCGGCCATGCAAGCCTATCTAGGCGATATTGTGCCATATCACCAGAGAGGGCGGGCAATCTCGGCGACGGAACTGTCCTGGGCGGGGGCGTTTTTTCTTGGCGTCCCGGCGGTGGCTTTTGCCATTGAACGGTGGGGCTGGCAGGCGCCGTTCCTGGGGCTGGGACTGTTTGGATTGGCGTCGCTGGTGGTTTTGTGGTGGAGGCTGCCACCGGCCCATAATAAAGGCTCTCAACTCAGGGGGTTTTCTGCGCTGTTCCGCACCATCTCGCAGCATCCGGTGATGCTGGCGGCAGCAGTCTATATTTTGCTGGCGATGCTGGCGAATGAGCTGCTGTTGATCGTTTACGGCCGTTGGATGGAAAGCTCCTTTGGCCTTGATTTGGGCGCAATTGGTCTGGCAACAACGGTGATTGGCGCGGCCGAATTTACAGGGGAGATAACCACCGGATTGATCGTTGATCGCTTTGGAAAACGGCCGGTTGTCATTACCTTTGGTCTGTTGACGGCGCTGGTCTATTTTGTGGTTCCACATACCGGAGTCAGCCTGACGGCCGCGTTGGTCACGCTCTTTGTCCTGTTCTTCTGTTTTGAGATGACAGTTGTCGGCGG
>JBAPRX010000750.1:0-12008 GCA_049281335.1 Promineifilaceae bacterium (SeqCode) | reverse complement strand
GGGTGGGCGAAACCATTGTTGACAACTGGAGAGCAGGAATGGATGGCCTGCAAGTCGCCACCAGGGATGGTGGCGCTCCTTCAACAATAACTTCGGTCACCCTGTGGGACAAAGAAATAAATTAATTGTTGAGTTGGTGAATGGCACTTTCAATGCTTTTGAACGGTTAATGGGGTGGGCTTTATAGATGCGGTAGTCACTGACATTCTATGACTATGAACTGAGCAGCAGCGGCAGCATGACAACAATAAAGAGGGTGCTGGCCCACATCGCTGCGGCCACTGTCCCCCTGGCTCGTTCCCGCCTGGTTTGAAGCGCCGGGTCGTGGCGTCGGGCCAGATATTGGTAGAGCAAGCCCAGCCCCAACCCATATAACAAATGACCAATTAGCGGGGCGTAATTGGCCGTAGCCGCCCCCAATGACCAATCAATTGGCTGGCGCAGAAGTGCCGGGAACAAGGTAAGCGCTCCTAGCAGCCACCACAGGACACCATAAAGGACACCCCAACTCATCCCCGCCCCATAGCTATACGCCTCGTGTTGAAACAACAATCCGAAGCTGCTGCCGATAATAATTGAAATGATCAGATGTACCAACCAGCCAACGGCCGGTGAGCGTGAGCCAACCAGGTTGGCTACATAGGGGAGTGCGCCGATGCCGATCATCACAAAGGTAAAAAGGAGACCGCCTAAAATGCCGCCCATCTGGCCCATCAGCAGGCCACGAACGTTCGCAACACCACGTCCCTCACGGGTGCGATTGAGGGGGTCAGAGTCGATGAATAGGGTACGCCATATGCCATTAATGACAGCGTAAAACCACCCAACCATGGCTCCATAGAGCAGGTGGGCCACCAAAGAGGCGAAGTTGGCCTGCGCTGCCTCAAGAGACCATGTCACCGGTGCGCCGGTCAAAAGGGGCAACAGGGTGAGCGGGCCAATAACCCACCACAGGATGCCATAGCTCAACCCCCAAACGAGGGCGGAACCGGCACCGCGAATATCCTGATTGAACAGCAGTGCAAAGGTGATGGCGATTATGATGCCGATTATATAATGGAGAAGGACACCGGCCATGTAGGTATCCATGCCAATGATGCTGGCGACGAGAGGGAAGAAATTGGCCGTTTCAATCCCGCGCAAAAATACCCATGAACCCAACAAGCCGCCTAGTCCACCGACGATTAACGCCTGACCCCATGATGGCACCAGTTCGGGCGCAACCAGGCCCTTGACCTCTGTTGTGGTTGAATTGAGGGGCAGGAAACGGCCGATGACAAACGATCCCAGTCCCCAAACTGCTCCAAAGCCGACCAAATTTGCAGGTAACAAGGCGAAATTGGTTTGTATGTCTGTCACTGTCCACAGTAAACCCTCCCCGTAAAGCAGTGGCAGCAGCGAGAGTGGCCCGATCAGCCACCACAGGAGACCAAACGCCTGCCCCCACATCAAGGATGATCCGGCCGTATCCAATCGTGAACCCAATCCCAGCCCGAAGAGTGCACCCAGCACGAGACTGACCAGCAGGTGTGCGACTATCCCGATTTCCGGCTTTGCCAGAACGGCCGCCACCACACCCCCAACCAGACCGGCCAGCGCCCCAGCAATAAGGCGGTTACGTATGATCATGCCTTTATTTCCTCTTCTTCTGGCTCATCAAAGCTGATTGTCTGCACAATATCCGGTGGGAAAAAGATGTCTAGCACCCAATCGAACAATACGCGCAACTGCTTTTCAAAACTGGGCAGTTTGGAGAGGTAAATGCCACGCCACATCAACCAGGCCAGAAATCCGGAAAAACGGTAGCCGAAGAATTCGGCAACGGCTAACTGGTGTCCCAATGCCGCCAGACTGCCCAGCGTCTTGAAGCTGAAGGGCTTGAGCCGCTCGCCGCCAATGGCAGCAGCCACGTTTTTGCCCAGCAGCTTGCCTTCACGCAGCGCGTGTTGGGCCGTAGGTGGATAGAACTTGCCATCATTGTTGGGGTCCGGGATTTGAGCACAGTCGCCGGCTGCCCACAGGTTCGGCCGTTCGACTGATTGCATTGTCGCCGCGACCGGAATCTGTCCCCGGCGGGTCACATTGACGCCCAATTTTGCGATAATCGGACTTGGCCGGTTGCCTGCCGTCCACACCATTGTGTCGGATGCGATCTCATCTTCGCCCATCAAACATTTTCCTGACTGGGCATCTGTTACCCGCATATTGAGAATAAATTCAACCCCGCGTGCCGCCATCTTTTCCTGCGCAAATAATCCCAATTCTGGACTCAATTCCGGCAAGATGACCTCCCGCGTGTGGATCAATACAAAGCGCAAATCTTCTTGCTTGAGATTGGGATAGTGAGGCAACATACCGCGACCGAAGTCGTTGAGACCGCCAATTAGCTCCACTCCGGCAAAGCCGCCGCCAATGACGACAAAAGTCAACATCTGCCGCTTGCGTACCGGATCCGTTTCAAAATCGGCCCGCTCGAACAGGTCGATGACCCGGTTGCGCAGCCGCATACTATCGTTGAGCGTCTTGAAGGTCAGGGTGTAGGTTTCTATCTTCTCGTTGCCGAAGTAGTTAGGCACGCTACCGGCGGTCATCACGAGGTGGTCGAACGGAATTTGGCGGCGCGAACTGCGCTTGTTGGGTGTGAGTGTAACCTGTCCCGCTTCCCAATCAACCTGGGCTACTTGCCCCTGGACGACGTACACACGTTTGAAGAAACTACGTAGGGGCGGGCTGATATTTTGGGCGTTGACGGCGCTGGCCGATACTTCCGACAGCATCGGGGTGTGGACCAGGTAGTTGGTTTCGCTGACGAGCCAGACGGCCGTCTCCGGATCGTGGGCAAACGCTTCGTCAAGAGCCTGGGCGGCGCTTACACCGGCGTAGCCCCCGCCGATGATGACCACATTGGTTTGCGCCTGGGGTGTGGGTGGCTCAGAGACGGCCGTTGCCGGGCCAAACCGCTCGTAAACCAGGCCGTAGAGCAGGCCGACCAGCATCCCTTGCACGACGTAGGCCACCAACTTGGGGAAGATGCTGCCGGTAAACTGTACATCCCACATGGGGGTATTGGCCTGGGACAGGGGGAAAATGTTGACGGCAAGGATAACCCAGGCGATGATGCCGAGAACAAACCCGCTCATGATGTTGTCGGCCTGGCCGTTTGGTAACGGCCGAAACAAAAGGGAAAATGCCGCCCCTAGCAAGCCGCCAGCAGCCAACAATCTCACCGCACCTCCTAAATCATTCAGGGTAACAACATCTGTTCTCATGCCGCTGCTGGCTCTGACTAGAATTAACTCAAGTCCTGCGACAATAAGACCAATAAGCAGCCCCAAACTTAGTCGGTGAAATGATTTGTTCATAGAAGCAATACATATTAACCCAACTCTGCCGGTCAGTAAAGGTGTCTGCACGAATAGATGGGTCGGTCGCTGATATTCCGTGTGGTTCAAGTGAGTGTACATTATTTAAAGGATTTATTATGAGGATAACAACTCCGGTAACAACTCACTATGAGCATATTACCCTTGATAAACAAGGCGTACCGTTCATTTGCGGGACGACTATGAAGGTGGTTGAGTTGGTTATGGCTCAAAAAGCACATGGGTGGAGTCCAGAGGAGCTGCATTTTCAGCATCCCTACTTGAGTATGAGCCAGATACATTCGGTTCTGGCTTATTACTGGGAACATAAAGCGGTTTTGGATGCCGATATAGAACGGCGAGAGCAGTATGTGGAGAAAATGCGGCAAGAGGCTGGCCCTTCACCTCTGGCAAATCGCCTACGTGATCGGGGTTTGCTTGAATAATGATTGCCTTATACATGGATGTCCATGTTCATCGGGCGATTACAAATGGCTTGCGACTTCGGGGAGTTGATGTATTAACCGCACAGGAAGATGGTTATCGAACTGCGTCGGATGCCCAGTTACTTGATCGTGCCACAGATTTGAATCGGGTTCTGTTTTCGCAGGACGATGATTTATTAGCGGAAGCGAAAAATGACAGATTGAGGGAGTGGCCTTTGTTGGTGTAATTTATGCTCATCAACTGCGAATAACCATCGGCCGTTGTGTGCAAGACCTGGAACTCATCGTTAAAGCAGTTGAGGGGGAGGAGTTGGTTAATCGGGTTGAATATTTACCATCGTAGTGGTTGAAGCCAAAATAAAACTCCCAGCGTATTTACAAATTAGATGATTGTGACCCCGCCTTTCCCCGTCACAATCTTCCCAACCACAAAGAGTTCATCTGGCAGGGTTTGGCGGGCCAGTTCTACGTCGCCGGGGGGGACTATGACGAGCATTCCCAGGCCCATGTTGAAGACGTGGTACATTTCTGCGTCGCTAATGCTGCCTGCTTGTTGGATGAGGTGGAAGATGGATGGTTGGGGCCAGGTTCCCTGGCGTAGGACGGCGCCCAGTCCTTTAGGGATGATGCGGGGTGGGTTGTCTATCAGTCCGCCGCCGGTGATATGGGCCATTCCCCGGATTTCGACTCCGGCCGTTTTTAGCTCGGTGACCGGTTTGAGATACGGCCGATGAATGGCTAACATGGCGTCGCCTATTGACTGCCCGGTACCGAGGCTCAATTCTGGCAGGGGTGTGTGCCAGTCTATGCCTTCTAACACGGTTCGGGCGAGGGTGAAGCCGTTGGTGTGGAGGCCGGTGGAGGGAAGCCCTAAGATTATGTCGCCGCCGCGAATGCGGGTTCCGTCTATGATGTCGGGGTGGTCAACGACGCCGATAATGGTTCCGACGATGTCTATCTCGTCTGGCTGGTAGACGCCGGGCATCTCGGCCGTTTCTCCACCCAACAAGGCGCAGCCTGCCTCATTGCAAGCCAGGGCAGCGCCGCCTACCACCTCTGCTATCTGTTCGGGACTGAGCTTCGCGCTGGCTACATAGTCGAGGAAGAATAACGGCCGTCCACCCTGTACCAAAATGTCGTTGACGCAGTGGTTGACTATATCCTGGCCGATGGTTCCCCATTGGTTCATCCGGGCGGCGACCCTGGTTTTGGTTCCGACGCCGTCGGTTGAGGCGACGAGGACGGGACGGGCCATCTCTTTGAGGGCTGAGATGTCAAACAGACCGCCAAATGCGCCGATCCCGGCTAAGACTTCTTTGCCATAGGTGGCCTGAACGGCCGCTTTCATCAAATCTGTGGCCCGACTTCCGGCGGCAAGGTCTACTCCGGCTCGTTTGTAGGCGCTGTCGTTTGTTGTTGGCATGGGGTTTTCCTGTTTGGTGATTGGTGATTAGTGATTGGGTAATTGGTAATTGGTAATTGGTGATTGGTAATTGGTGATTGGTGATTGGGTAATTGCATAGTTACCTAATTACTCAATTATTTCCTCCAATGTCTTTGCGATAGTGCGCTCCCTGGAAGTGGATGTGGGTGAGGGCTTGGTAGGCCTGGTGTAGGGCGTCTGGGAGTGTTTGGCCGAGGGCGCTGACGGTGAGGACACGGCCGCCGTTGGTTATGAGACGGCCGTCTTTCAGCGCTGTCCCCGCATGGAAGACTGAAACGCCGTCCAGCGATTCGGCCGATTCGACGCCGGTGATTTCCCGACCTTTGGGATAGCTGCCGGGGTAGCCTTCGGAGGCCATGACGACGGTGGCACAGGCGCCGTCGTGTAGCTGGACGGCTGATGGTTCCAACCGCCCTTCGATACAGGCCAGCATAATTTCTACCAGATCGGAGGCCAGGAGCGGCATGATGACTTGTGTTTCCGGGTCGCCGAAGCGACAGTTGAATTCTAATACTTTGGGGCCGTCGGCTGTGAGCATCAGGCCAGCGTATAGGACGCCTTTGTAGGGGGTTCCCATTGCGGCCATGCCATTTACGGCCGTTTGCAGGACGGTTTGTTGAATCTGCTCCAAGAGGGCGGGGTCGAGGTTGGGAACGGGGGCGTATGCGCCCATGCCGCCGGTATTGGGGCCTTCGTCGTTGTCATAGGCCCGCTTGTGGTCGCGGGCGGGGGCGAGCGGCACGACGGTTTTTCCATCGGTGAAGGCGAGGATGGAGAGTTCGGGGCCGACGAGACATTCTTCGATGATGACCTCTTCGCCTGCGCTGCCGAACTGCCGGTCGAGCATGATGGATTGGAGGGCGGCGTGACTTTCGGCCGCGTCCTGACAGATGAGCACGCCTTTGCCTGCCGCGAGGCCGCTGGCTTTGATGACAAAGGGGCCAGTTTTTCCTTCGAGGTAATCGAGGGCGTCTTCGTAGTCGGTGAAGGTTTCGTATTCGGCCGTTGGAATGCCCTGGTCGGCCATGAATGCTTTGGCGAATGCTTTGGAGGCTTCCAGTTGGGCGGCGGCTTTGGTGGGGCCGAAGATGGGGAGATCGGCCGATTCGAAAATGTCTACAATGCCGCCTGCCAGTGGCACTTCTGGCCCGACGACGGTTAGACCAACCGCGTTTTCTTTGGCGAAGGCCAGCAGGCTGTTGAAGTCTTCTACGGCAAGAGGGACATTTTCGGCCGAGGCCCGTCCGTCGCTGGCCTGCCAGATTGTTCCGGCATTCCCCGGCGCGACGTAGACCTTTGCGACATGCTCTGATTGGGCGATTTTCCAGGCCAGCGCATGTTCTCGTCCTCCTGAACCGACAATTAAAATGTTTGTTTTCATAGATGTTCATAAGAGGGGGCGAGACGGCGCGGGGACAGGTTTTCGGGGAAATGTGACCTGTTTCCGCGCCGTCCCGCCCCTACAGTTTAGCCCCACATGCCTTCAAAGATTAGTTTTTCTCTATCTTCGTCGAAGAGCCATTGGGGGATGTCAATCGGATATTGGCCGGAGAAGCAGGCGTTGCAATGACCGGCCTGCTGTTGGACTGTTTCCAGAACGGCGTCTGTCATTCCGTCGAGGCTTAGATAGGCCAGACTGTCGGCTCCTATGTGCTGCCGAATCTCTTCTATGTTCTTTTGATGGCCGATTAGCTGGGAACGGGTCGCCATGTCAACGCCCATGAAGCAGGGGTGGCGAACTGGCGGCGATGAGACGCGCATGTGGACTTCGGCGGCACCGCCATCGCGCAGAAGCTGCACGAGCGGCCCGGCGGTGTTTCCCCGGACGATGGAGTCGTCTACCAGGACGACCCGTTTGCCCTTTAGGTTGGTTGTCAGGGGGTTGTATTTTAGATGGACGCCGAGTTTGCGGAGGTCGTCGTCGGGTTGGATGAAGGTTCGGCCGATATAGCGGTTCTTGGTCAGCCCTTCGGTGTAAGGCAGGCCCAACTCCATGCTGTAGCCGATGGCGGCGGGAATTGCTGAATCAGGTACGCCAACGACGATGTCGGCGTCGGCGGGGGATTCCTGGGCCAGTTTGTGGCCCATTTGTTGGCGAACCTGGTGGATTATTTGCCCTTCCATGAGAGAGTCGGGACGGGCAAAGTAGACATATTCGAAGATACAGAGGGCAGCGCGGTCGGAGGGCAGGCCGGTGAAGGCGGTCAGCCCATTTTTATCCAGACGGATGATTTCGCCGGGGCGAACATCCCGCAGGAATTTTGCGCCGACGGTCAGCAGGGCGCACGATTCGGAGGCGATGGCGTACCCTTTGTCACCGGCGGCGTTGGGGGGGATTTCACCGATGCAAAGCGGCCGTAATCCAACCCTGTCTCGAACGGCGTAAACGGCGTCGCGGGTGAGGATGGTCAAGGAGTATGCTCCTTCGGCCAGTTTCATGAAGGCCCGGATGCGATTGACCCAACGGTCGTCGGTCTGTTCAAGGGCTGTGCCGTTTTGGTTGAGAACATGCAGGCTGAGGCCGCCGCCGCCATTCACCGGAGCTGATTCTACCGGTTCGGCCGTTTCGTCCCAGACGGCAGCAGGGGCAGCGAGCATCTGGGTGATGACTTCGCTGTCGGTGGTGGAGGAAAGGCCAACGCCGCGCTGCAACAGGCGGTGGCGGAGGGAGAGGGCGTTGGTGAGGTTGCCGTTATGGGCTACACCAAGCGGGCCGTGAATGGTTTCGATGAGATAGGGCTGGACATTGCGTAGGTGGGAGGAGCCGGTTGTTGAGTAGCGGTTATGGCCGATTGCGAGATGACCTTCTAACGGTCGCAGGTTGTCCTCGTGAAATACCTGGGCGACCAACCCCATCCCTTTATGGGCGTAGGCAAAACGGCCGTCGCTGGTGGCGATTCCGGCGCTTTCCTGTCCCCGGTGCTGGAGGGCATAAAGACCGAAAAATGTCATCCTGGCAACATCTCGGCCAGGGGCATACACGCCAAAAATTCCGCATGCTTCACGGGGATGATCGTCGCTGATACGCTGTTCTTCTTGCATAGTTTTTCCTGGAGGAGGAAGTAATAAGTGAAAAGTAATTATGTAATTTTGTAATTACCCAATTACCAAACCGCTAACTGATTTGCGAACAATCACTTAGCAAATTACTGCTCACTGTTTACTGTCCTTCGACCTCGCTATCATCCTGAACGATTTTATCAACATATTCGCGCCGTTTGTCGGCGACTTTGTTTTGAATTTCCGGTGATTGGAGGCCCAATATTTTGGCGGCTAAGAGGGCTGCTCCGCCGGGATCAAGTACGACTGCCGGGGCGACGCCGCTGGGCATTCGCAGGGAGGAGTAGATGTCTGCCCCTGCGAATGTGCTGGACACGGGGGGACAGGCAATGACCGGTGCATTGACCTGGGCATCAACGAAGCCGCTGAGGGCATTGGAGCGTCCGGCTATGGTAATATATACCTTTGGCCGGGGATCGGCTTCGTATTCTTCTAATATTTTAAGGACGTGGGCCGGGGTTTTATGGGCGGAGCCGATGCGTAAATCGGCCGTGATTCCATACTCGCCCAATGCTTCGACAATACTGGCCGCGTGGTTCATATCCGACCGCGACCCCATCAATATAACAACGACAGCATTCATATAGTCTCCTAAGAATTTAGCCACGAATTAACACGAATGGACACGAATTCAATCTTGTTGCATTGTGATGGTATTATGGGCAATACCGATCTCCTTTGCGTCTCTGCCTCTTTGCGTCTTTGCGTTAAAGATTTCTTCTAATTCTTTCATCTGCCGGGTATTGGCCGGGTTTGAAGGGGAGGCGGGTTAGTTTTTCGTAGGCGGCGATGTAGCGGGCGGCGACGCGGGCGATGAATTCGGCCGGCATCTGGGGCGGGGTTCCGTCGCCGCGATAGCCTTGTTCGGCAAACCAGATACGCAGGAACTCTTTGTCGAAGTTGACCGGACTGCCTTCTTCGTAAGAGCTTAGGGTCCAGTAGCGGCTGGAGTCGGGGGTGTGAACTTCGTCAATCAGGACGAGTTTGCCGTTTACCAGCCCGAATTCGTATTTGGTGTCTACCAGGATCAGTCCGGCTTTTCGGGCTACTTCCTGTCCTCTGGCAAAGACGGCTAAAGCGGCCGTTTCTACCTCTTCCCATAATGCCTGGGGAACCAGGCCGCGCTCCAAAATCTCGCTGCGGGTCAGCTTTTCATCGTGAGCGCCTCTTTCGGCTTTGGTGGTGGGGGTGATGATCGGTTTTGGCAGGGGATCGTCTTTTTGCAGGCCGTCGGGTAGGGGGATGCCGTATGGCCGGCGTTCGCCTTGTGAGTAGAGATACCAGAGCGAGGTCTTGGTGACGCCGGTGATAAAGCCGCGAACGATGACTTCTACTGGCAGCGGTTCTGCTTCGTGGGCCAGGGTGACATTGGGATCGGGGACGCTGATGACGTGGTTGCCGACAATATCGGCCGTTTGCTCAAACCACCAGGCGCTTAACTGGTTTAAGACCTGTCCCTTATAGGGGATCAGGCCCAAGACCCGATCAAAGGCGGAAACCCGGTCAGTGGTGATTAAGAGACGCTGACCATCTCTCTGGTAAATGTCACGGACTTTGCCCTCTTCTTTTTGGCCCCAGCCGGTCAATTCGACCGACCCCAGGGCTTGCGGGACTGCTGCTAATAATTCATTGTGATCTAACATGATTCCTCTTTTGTGGGTAATAACTCACTCGTAGGGCGCATAATGAAGGTGAAATAATTCAGTCGGTAATAGACCAGATGAGGGCAAAACGGCGTGGAGAAAAGGCTTCAGGGAACTCCAACGCCTTACCGCGCCGTCCTGCCCCTACCTGATTACCGTATTATTTACTAAAAGTTCATTATGCGCTTGAAGGTCGCAAAGGGTTTTAAGGGTGACAGTCACTGGCATTCTGCGAATGCATTAAGTGACTGTCACCTGAATAGTTACTAAGCTTTTTCTTTTATATAGTTGATGCCGTTCTCGAATAACCGCAAGCCTGACATACCTCGTTCTCCACGGTGGTGTCTTGGATGCTGCCAGTTGAAGATGTGGTCTTCGGGGTGGGGCATCAGGCCCAATACATTCCCGGCTGAATTGCTTAGTCCGGCTATGTTTAGGACGGAGCCGTTGGGATTGGCGGGATAGTCGGCCGAATCGCCCGCCTCATTCACGTAGGTCAGGGCAATTAGGCCACCGGCAGCGAGTTGATCGGCCGATTCTTCGTTGGCAACGGCCAGCCGCCCTTCACCATGCGCGACGGGGCAGTAGATCAGGGTTTCCAGGCCCTGGGTGAAGATGCTGGCGCTGGCGGGGTTCGGCCGTAAATAGACCCAACGGCACTCGAAACGGCCCATCTCGTTGGCCGTCAGGGTGACACGGCGCTGCGGTTCGGACATCTCGACCCCTGGCAGCAATCCGGCTTTGACCAATGCCTGAAAGCCGTTGCAGATGCCCAGAACGGGACGGCCGGATTCGACAAATTGAGCCAGTTCTTCATCCAGCCGTTGTTGGAGGTCTAATGCCCAAAGGGTCCCGGCCCCCAGGTCGTCGCCGTAGGAGAAGCCGCCGGGGATGACGAGCATCTGGTAGTCTAGCAGCCGTCTTTCCCCAGAGAGCAGTTGGTTGACGTGGACGATCTCCGGTTTTCCCCCGGCCATGTGACAGGCCAGCGCTGCTTCGCGGTCGCGGTTGGTGCCGTTGGCGTGGAGGATCAAAATAGGGGGGAGGGGGGATGATGAATTGTGAATTGTGAATTGTGAATTGTGAACTGGGTGGTTGGTGATTGGGTGATTGGGCGATTGGTGGTTAGTGACTGTGCTTGCCATTTGCCATTTGCCATTTGCCTTTTGGTTGGTTGGGTGTGGCTGCGCCAGGATTGTTCTAGTTGGGAGATGGGATAGGTGAAGAGGGGGGCGTTTTGTTGGTTGAGGATGGTGAGGGTTGGGCCGCCGGTTCGGCCGATTTGGCCGAAGGGGACGTTGTTTTGGGAGAGTAGGCTCTCAAATTCGGCCGCGTTTTCGCTTTTTATTTGAACCAGGAAGCGGCTCAAGGATTCGGCGTATAAGCGTTCGGTGTCGGCTAGTGATTGGCCGTTGGTGGGAACGGCAGAAAGGGATACTTCGGCGCCGATTTGTCCTGCCAGGGCCATTTCGGCCAGGGCGACAGCCAGACCGCCTTCGGAGAGATCATGGCAGGCGCGGATTAAGTCGGCCGAAATGGCCTGAAAGAGCGTTCGGAAGCGGACTGGGGCGTCTGGAACCGGGGCGGGAACACGGCCGTCTTGCCACTCGTTGATCAGCCCAAAGTGCGACCCGCCTAGTTCTGGTCGGGTGTCGCCGACGATATACAGCAGGTCGGCATCTGGCTTTAAGTCCATTGTGACTGTTTTGTCGGCGTTGGGGACGATGCCGGTGGCTGAGATTAGGAGCGTGCCGAGGATGGCATGTTTTTGGCCGTCGGCCCCGGTGTATTCGTTGTTGAGGCTGTCTTTGCCGGAGACGAAGGGGGTGTTGAAGGTAACGGCCGCGTCGTAGCAGCCTTGAGCGCACCGAACCAGCGTTCCCAGGCGGTCGGGGAGGTTTGGGTTGCCCCAACAGAAGTTGTCCAGGATTGCCACCTGATCGGGGTCGGCTCCGATGGCGACGAGGTTGCGGATGGCTTCATCGATGGCAGCCCAGGCCATTGCGTAGGGGTCGATTTCGCCGTAGGCGGGGCAGATGCCGTTGCTGAGGGC
>JBAPRX010000749.1:0-9141 GCA_049281335.1 Promineifilaceae bacterium (SeqCode) | reverse complement strand
CCTCAGGATATTGCAAAAATGCAATTGTGAAGACCCGATTTGCTTACAAATCCTCACCAATCATCACAAGTTCATGGGCTTTGCAAAGAATAATGCTCTGGCGCCGGGAGCTTACCAGACCTGCTTTTTCCCACTTACTTAAAATACGGCTAATCTGATACAGATTTGTGCCTGTCATCTCGGCCAGATTTTGGCGTGACAGGGGAATATCAATTAAGACACCATGCTCCACCCGCCTGCCAAACTGTCGCACCAACCGGAGCAGCGTGCGTGCCAGGCGCTGCTCCACCTGCCTGGTAGCCATATCATTGAAACGCTCCTGTAAGCGCACAAAACGCCCGGCAATCATATCCAGGCCATTAAAGGCCAGTCGGGGATTGCGCATCATCAACGCCTTCATCGTCTCTCGGTCCCAGGCAACAGCTTCGCACGCTTCAACAGCCTCTGCGGACAACGGGTAAGCCATGTTACTTAAGGCAACGATGATGCCAAGCCCATTTCCCGCCCCCAGATAGTCAACAATCACCTGGGAACCACTCTCGTTGACCTGAGACAATTTCACTCGGCCGGCCGTGATTACGTACAGGGTGTCAGCGTCTTCTCCCTGGTGGAAAAAATACGCGCCCTGGGCGATCTGGCGAAGACGGCCGTTCACCAAAACCTCTTCCTGCTCGGCCGTATTCAACCCGGCCAACAAGAGGCATTGGTTTACAACTTCCTGAATTTCCACCGTGACCACCATTGGGCAGATAATATCATCCTTCTTTGCAATATCGCAAAGAACGCCCTCCTCTTTTGTTCCATACTGACATCAATAATCCTTCGCACCTGCTTTAACCATTGTTTATTTCTATGAATAAATAAGTTACAGGTACTTTTTTGAATCATTTTGCTAGGAGGCAACGATGTCAAAAAAAATCATCTTGATCGTCGCGGCAATTGTCGTGATCCTGTCTCTAGTCGTTGGCGGTCTAGGTTTTTACAGAGCAACCACCCTGCAAACCGACCTATCAGGCTTGCAAGAGGAGATGACGTTCGTCAATAATCGCATTGGCATTAAAGAGCTTGCACCTGCCAGACCGGTTGATGTGCCAAATGTCGTTCGGGATCCACAGGATGTACCCGCCCCTATCACGCGCACAGAACCGACCACGGTCAAAATTGAGCTGACGATTCAGGAAGTTGTTTCTGAACTAGCTGACGGAACAACTTACTCATTCTGGACATTCAATGGAACGGTTCCCGGCCCGCTGCTGCGGGTCATGGTTGGGGATACGGTAGAACTTACTCTCACAAACCCCCCTGAAAGCACTGCGACCCACAACATTGACTTACACGCTGTGAATGGTCCGGGCGGCGGTGCGGCGGTAACGGCCGTTGCCCCTGGCGAGTCCAAAACGATTACCTTTAAGGCACTGAACGTTGGCGCCTTCGTCTATCACTGCGCTTTTCCACCGCCCTACCATCATATTGCCCAGGGCATGTATGGTGGGATCATTGTTGAGCCAGTCGGCGGTTTACCCCCGGTAGATAAAGAGTTTTACGTGATGCAGGGGGAATGGTATACCTCTGGCAAATTTGGTGACAAAGGCCACCAGGAATTTGATGGCGACAAAGCAGCCAGTGAACTGCCTGAGTATTTCACCTTTAACGGACATGTTGATGCGCTGACAAAAATCAACCCGCTGCAAGCCGAGGTTGGCGACTCAATTCGCATCTTCTTCGGTGTGGGTGGCCCCAACATTGGCTCAAACTTCCATATCATTGGCGAGTTATTTGATAAAGTTTATACAGGTTCCCCTGACACCTTCATACTGAATGAAGAAACCTGGTATGTTCCGCCGGGGTCCGTCGCCACTTTTGAGTTAACGGCAAATGTCCCCGGTGACTATCTGTTAGTTGACCACGCTCTTTACCGCGTTGGAAAAGGCGCAGGCGGCATCTTACACGTCAGCGGTGACCATGACGAGGAGATTTACTCACCTGTTCCTTGACCTACGAAAATCAAACGCCTTCGGCAGTAAAGCAGTAAATAGTTTGCTCGTAATCAGGTTAATTGGATAGAAAGATCGAATTGGTTTAACCTCTTAATAATTATGTCTGTTTTACAGAGTGGGGGTATCAATTCAGCCATCTATCTAATTGTGTAGGAATCCGTTCAATCGTCCTACAACTGTATATCCAACCTGATGGAGGTTCTAAAATGATTTTTCGTAATCGGAAGTCCCCCGCCACGTTTTGGCTCGTTCTAATCGCCGTTCTGGCGCTCGGACTTAGCGCCTGCGGCGGGGACGACTCTGGCGAAGTGGCCGATACGACCGATTCAGGCAGCAGCGTGGACAGTGGCGGCGCGTCTGACGAAAGCTCCGGTGGTAGTTCCAGCTCCGGTGCCCTACCGGATACCTGCAACTTGCTTAGTTCGGCCGATGTAGATAGCATCCTGGGCGGGTCGGGCGATCCGATTGGCAGTGATACTGAAGATGGCCAGGTCAGCACCTGTTCCTGGCTCGAACCAAACAACACCGCTTCCTTGATAATTACTGTTTATTCCAGAGGCGAAGCAGGAGACGAATGGGCCGACCTGTTCATTACTTCTCAGGCCGGTGCTATACAGACAAACGAAGAAGTTTCCGGTCTCGGCCTCAAGGCCATCATTAATGAAGATAACGGTGATTACTCGATGTATTGGAATAAAGAGAATGCCTATGTGGTTAATCTGACAGTGGTCGGCGACACGACTGCCACCAAAGACGGCGTCATAAGCCTGGGGCAAAAGATAGACAGCGGGTTCTAGGTTCTAGCCTTTGGCGGCATTTTCAACCTGGAATTATCTTGCTCTGTATCTTTGCAACAGAACCCTATTGTCTAGCAGGTAATATCTGGTAAAAAGGGACGATGAAATTGCCTTGTCGTCCCTTTTTTTCTGTCCTGGACTTCCATCACCCCCTCCCCAACCAACCAAAACAATTACAGGAAGAGAATAAATGCCTGAATCCATAATCCACACCGAGCACCTTTGCCGTTCCTTTGGAACAATTCAGGCAGTCAATGACCTTTCAATGGATGTACCATCCGGAATCGTTTTCGGCTTTCTGGGGCCAAACGGAGCAGGCAAAACCACCACCATCCATCTTCTCCTGGGTCTATTGGAACCAACTCAGGGCCAGGCTAAGGTAATGGGTTTTGATACACGCACACAAGCCGATGAAATCCGTAATAGAAGCGGTGCGCTGCTTGAGTTTTCGGGTCTATATGAACGCATGAGTGCCGAAGACAATCTCGACCTGTACGGCCGTATCTACCGCATGCCCGGCCCCAGCCGGAAGGCACGCACCAAAGAACTGCTTACCCACCTCGACTTATGGGACCGTCGTAAAGAGAAGGTAAGTAATTGGAGTCGGGGGATGAAACAAAAACTGGCCGTTGCCAGAGCCATCTTCCACCATCCGCCTTTGATATTCCTGGATGAGCCAACCGCCGGACTCGACCCGGTTTCGGCCGTAGCCTTACAAGCCGATCTGACCAGCCTGGTCACCCGTGAGGGAGTAACCGTTTTCCTGAATACTCATAACCTGGCAGAAGCCGAAAAACTCTGCGCCCAGGTAGGGGTTATCCGCAGGGGGGAACTCCTTGCGATTGGCAACCCCGATGAACTACGTTTACAAAAAGGCGGCCATAAAGTTGAGATCATCGGTCGTGGTTTCAATGAAAATATCCTGTCCCATCTTCAAACCCGTCCAGAGGTAAAGCAAGCAAACATTCAAAATAGTCACCTGCTTATAAAGCTTCGAGACGGAAATACAATCGGGCCGCTGGTAACTCTGATTGTCCAATCCGGTGGCGAAGTAGAGTACATTAATAGGACAGGAACCAGCCTGGAAGATTTATTCCTGACGCTTATGGAGGAGTCAACCAAATGAGCGATATTTGGACAATGATTTGGAAAGAGTCAAAGGAATTTCTCTTCTCTGGTGGACGCTCTAATTTTTTACAACCCCTTCTGATTTCTGCCATATTAGGGATTGTCCTTCCCTTATCTTTTACCCAGCATTGGCTCACCCTTGAACCGGCGCCCATTCTGATAATCTTGTATACCCCTTTTTTGTTTATTACCAGTTTTATTGGCGATGCAATCGCTGGTGAGCGCGAACGCCATACCCTGGAAACCCTGCTTGCCAGCCGTATCTCTGATCGAGCCATTCTATTTGGTAAACTGCTGACGGCCGTTGGATTTACCTGGGGGATAACACTCTTTAGTCTCCTTCTCGGAGCAGTGGTGATCAATTTGTCACAAGGCTTAGAACAATGGGTATTTTATGCGCCAATCAATCTATTCCTGGTCGTGCTTGTTATGAGCTTTCTAAGCATCCTCCTTGCCGCCAGCGGTGGGGTGTTGATCTCTCTGAAGTCAGCAACTGCCCGCCAGGCAGCGCAAATGATGGTTTTGGGCGAACTAATCCTCGGTTTCGCCGTTTACGGGGTCGTCAGCCTTTTGCCAGATAGTGTGACCGCATCGCTAACAACTTCCCAGGTCGTCCTGATTATCATGCTCGTTCTCGTTATACTCGACACGATTCTGATAGGCGCCTCACTGGCGAGTTTCCAACGCTCGCGCCTGATTCTGGATTAACAATGTATTCTTTCAATCGTCTCCTGCTCATTTGTGTCGTTCTCCTGACAGCAGCCTGCCGGGAGACAGCAGACAAAACGCCAACTGCAAGAACGGCCGAACCCAACCCCACTACAATCACCACTTTGGCGGGGAGGGACCCAACGGTATTTTCAACCAGCACGAAGTCTACGACCCCGTTACCGGTAGCTGGTTCAGCCTGCCCCGATGGCAACGGCGGTGAATGGGGTTACGGGCACGGCCGTCATTGACGGCTGGATACACCTCCCCGGTGGCGGAACGGCCGTCGGCGGCAGTTCCGGTTCAACCATCCATCAAGTCGTCCAGACAAGTGTTGCCTGCTCTCAGTAGAGCGCGTATCATCAGTTCATTATAGGCAGCCACCGTCCATAAGGGAGGAAGCGGCAATGAAACAAACCAGCCAAAGTTCGCCAAAGATGACCAATCGGGCCAGGATAATTTTGGAACAGCTTATAAAGCCATTCCAGTCAGGTAAAAGAACAATTCGTGCGCCATTTCTGCTTTTAGCTCTGACTGTGTTCGTCTGTCTGATTAATTTTAGTCGGTTTATTTATGGTCAGGGGAGACAGGTCAAAGATTTGACAAATATTTCGGCCGATTCGACCGGCGTCTCAACGGAATGGTGGGCAGCCGTTCAGGAAAACATCGAACAGTCCGAGTACGCCATATCCTGGCAGCAGAATCCCGGCCTTTCTGGTCTGGCTGCCGCCTATCAGGCTCCCAATCGCGCTCAAAATCTGCGAACATCCTTCACCCCGCAAGGTCTGCGCCTCACCCCACGTATTCAAAACGGAAAAACACCATCCTGGCAGTGGGGTCTGACCTTAAACAGCTTTGGCTCACCAACCAGCCAGAAACCCCAGGAAATTGCAGCAATTAATGCAGTGGGCCAACGCCTTGAATATAGTCACAGCGATATAACAGAATGGTACCTGAACGATGAACAGGGACTACAACAGGGTTTCACCGTAACCAATGCCCCGGATCAGGCCGGTGAAACGGCCGTCTTAACATTCAATTGGTCCGGCAACCTACAACCCAAACTTTCAGA
Source organism: Promineifilaceae bacterium (SeqCode) (assembly GCA_049281335.1). GTDB lineage: Bacteria > Chloroflexota > Anaerolineae > Promineifilales > Promineifilaceae > JAKEFB01. Next base: position 3,439 of record JBAPRX010000749.1, on the reverse strand, counting down.
TAATGGTCAGGCAGTTGAGTGGGCAGATCTCAATGGAAAGCCTCTCCTGCGTGATGATAATCTGATGGCCCAAGATAGAAACGGCCGTCCGCTCCCCACCCAGATACAAATAGACCCGAAAAACACCACTATCCAACTCGTTATTGGCGTCTCAGAAGCCAACTACCCTCTCACCATACAGACCCTGATCACGAATCCTGATTGGACGGCCGAAGGCAACCAGGCCCAGGCCCAGTTTGGTTACTCAGTCGGCACGGCTGGCGATGTCAACAACGATGGCTACAGCGACATCATCGTTGGTGCGCCATACTACGATAATGGTCAGGTAGATGAAGGACAGGCATTCGTTTACTACGGGAGTGCAGCAGGGCTTTCCACAACACCAGACTGGACGGCCGACAGCGACCGGGCCAATGCCGAATTTGGTTACTCCGTATCAACAGCTGGTGATGTCAATCACGATGGTTACAGCGATGTCATTATTGGCGCACCCGAATACCAAATTGATATCATGAATGACGGACAAGCCTTTGTCTTCCACGGCAGTCCAACAGGATTAAGTTTAACGGCCGATTGGGAACCCGTGCGTTCGCTTCCAGACAGCTCATTCGGAGGCTCAGTATCAACAGCCGGGGATGTCAATCACGATGGATACAGCGATGTCATCGTTGCCGCAAACGGCTTTTCCACCAATCCACCAATCAATGAGCAGGTATTTGTTTACTTTGGAAGCTCATCTGGATTGTCCACAGTAGCAAATTGGACGGTTGAAAGTGACGAAGGATACCAGGATTTTGGTCGTAAAGTCGGCACAGCCGGAGACGTAAACGGCGACGGATACAGCGATATTATTATCACCGCACCAGACTACGAAAATGGACAGCAGCAAGAAGGGGCTGCTTTTGTCTATCATGGCAGTGCAACCGGCCCTTCTTCCACACCCGACTGGACGGCCGAAGGCGATCAGACCGTCATCTATTTTGGTGAGTCGGCAGGGACGGCTGGCGATGTAAACGGTGATACCTACAGTGACGTTATTGTTGGGGCGCCCCTGTATGAGAGCGGTCAAGTCGCAGTCGGGGCCGCTTTCGTCTACTATGGCAGCCCAACCGGACTAAGCCTGACGGCCGACTGGATGGCCGAAAGTGACCAGAAGGATTCAGTCTTCGGATGGTCAGTTGGTTTGGCCGGGGATATTAATGGCGATGGGTACAGCGACGTCATTGTCGGCGCTCCTGCCTATAGTTTTGCAGCGCCGGGAGATCAGGAAGGGCGGATATTTGTTTATTTTGGCAGTGCCGCCGGTCTTCCTGAAACCTTCGACATGAGCGCTGTAAGTGAACAGGATCACGCTTCGTTAGGCTATTCAGTAGGGATAGCCGGAGATGTGAATGGCGATACCTACAGCGACTTCTTCGCCAGTGCCAACTCCTATCACAATGGACAATCCAGGGAAGGAGCAGTTTTTGTTTACTACAGCCAGTTTTACACACCTGTCCCGACAAACACCCCTTCGCCGACGAATACCCCTGCACCAACAAATACCCCAACCAGCACTGCAACAGCAACCCAAACGCCATCAACAACTGCAACCAATACCCCAACTGCTACCTATACTCCAACCTCACAACCAGGTCTGATCAATAACATCTATTTACCGGTTGTTTTTCAATAGATTTTGAGTTAGATTCCCTATATGGTTAAGTACGAAATTGACATCGAATGGCACGGCCGAGTTGCTTACCAGACCGCCTGGGACTTACAAAAACGGCTCGTGTCCGAACGCAAGGAAAACCCTGCTTTGCCCGGAAAACTACTCCTATTGGAACACCCCCCAACCTATACCCTAGGACGAAACGGGCAAATAGATAACCTACTCCTAACTGAACAACAACTTGCCGAAAGAGGCATCGGTCTCTACCGAGTCGAACGGGGCGGCGACATCACCTATCACGGTCCCGGCCAACTCGTTGGCTACCCCATCCTCAATCTGCGTCAGGTCTACAATGGCTTCGGCCTCGGCCGTGTTCGTGAATACGTCACCGACATCGAAGAACTCCTGATCCAAACCCTGGATCAATTTGGCATTATCGGCATTCGTCATGACCATCATCGTGGCGTGTGGGTCAATACTGCCACCGGAACATCCAGCGGGCTGGCAAAAATCGCCGCCATCGGCGTTCGAATTTCCGGCGGCATCAGCAGTCACGGCTTTGCCCTCAATGTCGCCCCCAATTTAGATTACTTCAACGGCATCATCCCCTGCGGCATCAACGACCTCGGCGTTACCAGCATGGCCGCCCAACGCAACCGCGACATCGCTATCCAAGAAGTCCTCCCCCACCTAACCACCGCCTTCAACCACACTTTCACAACCACCCAAACACCAACTCATGACCTCGCCCTATCTCACTAACCAAACCCTACCCGCAAGTTGCAAACTTGCAAACTCGCTCATTGGCAACTTGCCATTTGCAACTTGCTAACTTGCTAACTTTCAAGGAATCCCAATGACCCTAATCAACCTCGACACAATCACCGAAAAACCCGCCCCGACCCAAAGACGGCCGCAATGGCTCAAAGTCCGTGTTCCCGGCGGCGACAGCTACGACTTCCTAAAAGACCTGATGCGAAGCAAACAGCTTCACACTGTCTGCGAAGAAGCCCACTGTCCCAACATCGGCGAATGCTGGGGAGCCGGAACCGCCACCTTCCTCATCATGGGTGACATCTGCACCCGAAGCTGCGGCTTTTGCGACATCAAAACAGGACGGCCGAATCCCCTCGACTGGGCAGAACCGCTTCGCGTTGCCGAAGCTGTCCGTTCCATGAACCTCAAACACGTCGTCATCACCTCCGTCAACCGCGACGAACGCAAAGACGGCGGCGCTCCCATCTTCGCAGGCTGCATCCATCGCATCCGTGAAGTCCAACCCGGCTGCTCCATTGAAGTCCTCATCCCAGACTTCAAAGGCAGCCGCGACGCCCTAAAAATCGTCATGGACGCCCGCCCCGAAATTCTCAACCACAACGTCGAAACCGTTCCCCGTCTCTTCAAAAAAGTTCAGCCCCAGGACAAATACGACTGGGCAATGACAACCTTACGCAACGCCAAAGAGATGGACAGCGAAGTCCTGACCAAAAGCGGTATCATGCTGGGCTTGGGCGAAGAATGGGACGAACTCCTGACCGTCATGCGCGATCTCGTTGACTGCGGCGTAGATATTCTGACCCTCGGCCAATACCTCCGACCAAGCAACAAACACCTGCCCATCGAACGGTACTACAAACCCGAAGCCTTCGCCGAACTAAAGCGTCTCGGCCTGGAAATGGGCTTCAAATGGGTCGAAAGCGGCCCCCTCGTTCGCAGCAGCTACCACGCCGAAGAACAAGTCCGCGCCCTCTCGAAAATGCAGCTTTAACCCCCATAGTAGAGTGA
>JBAPRX010000748.1:0-2793 GCA_049281335.1 Promineifilaceae bacterium (SeqCode) | reverse complement strand
ATTGTGACTTCTTGACCATTTATTTTCGCTTTCCAGCCGGGATAGTTGGCTTCGGTAAGGACGAGGAGGCCGGAGTCGGAGGTGTTGACTGACAGTTCAATGCGTTCTGGCTCGTAGGAGAGGACTTCGACCTGCCCTTCCCCCTGCCCCAGGAGTCGTTCGGGGCCGTCAGCCACAATAACAGCCTGTTGAGAGGGATCAAAGTCGGCCGATTCCATTGCCGATACGCCGCCGGAAACGGAGGGGCGGTAGAGCCATTCATAGACCATAAAAGCGCGGGGGAGGACATCCAGATTCTCGTAAATCTTGACATCACCGGAGTGAATGAGGCGGTAGTTGCCCAGAGCGAGAGGTTGAAAGGTTCCATCGGCTTCGTTGACGAGGGTCAGACCGGAAATTTGCCAGGGTGCGGAAGCAGCGGTTAATTCAATGGATTCAGGAACGGCCGAACCACCAGGAAAGGCGACTTTGAATAAGTCATCGGCCACCTTTTGGGGAAGGATGGCGTCGTGTTGGCCGGACTGGGTAGTGATCTCTACTGTGCCAGCCTCGCCAGAAGCGATGAGGAAGAGGGCGGTGGCATCGAAGGGAGGGATGTAGGCGACGGCCGTTTTTTGCCCTGGCTCAAGCGTTTGAGGAAGCTGTAAGTCAAAGTAGGCGGTCTGGTCGGAGGCGACTTCGCGCCAGGTGTCGCCGACCTTGTCGGTGATGATGAACCTTGCGCCGAACAGGTCGAGCCATCGGGCATCAGGAACAGCATCGAGGTTTTCGCGGAGACGGCCGTCGGTGGTTTCAACCCCCTCAGGCAGCAGCAAAGTCGTCACCTCCGTGTAGTTCTGCAAAGGCAGGACGCCGCCATCAAAGCCATCCAGGGAAGCCAGACCATAGGCCAGAGGCAGATTGGGGGCGATGATTTCCTTTTGTTTGATGGCGATGGTGTAGTCGTAAAAGGCTTCTTCCAGCAGAATGCCATCGTAGATAGTCCTGATTTCGGCCAAATCGCCGGGGTCGAAGAAGATGTTGGACAGACTCAGCAGGCGGGGCTTAGGGCCATCCGGCGGGGTGGCGGCCTGGATGCGGGTGATAGACGGCCGTAAATCGAAATAGGCTTCGGGGGTGGTCAGGTTGTTGTAGGGCAGGGTGCGGGAGGCGAGAAAGAGGGCGACAAGGGTCAGCGCCAGTAAGGGGACGGCGCGATTAATAGGGCGTTTGCGGTAGCTAATGAAGATGAAAACGGCCGTTAATTCCACCAACCAGCCACTAACAGTCAGCAGGGAAGGCCATTCGGCAGGCGATTCGGGGCCAAGAGGAATGAAACGGGACAAAGGAACAGAAGCGAATCCCCAAAGCATGAGCGCCAGCAGCACGATTGTGCCAAAGCGTAACGGCCGTCTGACCCTTTTCACCCATTCCTCCTGCGAAAAGGCGGAACTGGTGCGGAGCAACTGCCAGCCATACCCGGCCAACAACGCCACACCAAAGCCATAGAGCGCCAGCCAGCGGGCGGGAACACGAAAGAGGTTGAAACCCGGCAGGTGGGCCAGGAGATAGTAGAGGGGGTTAAATCGGCCGAGTGACAGGAAGAGGCCCAGGAAAGCGAGGATGAGGAACGGCCGTATTTCGGCCGATTTTCGCCACTGCCAAACAGCGATAAAAGCCAGCAATAATGCTGTCAGGGGCAAAAAAGCGACATATTCGCTGAACAAAGATTGGCCGTAACCGGGCAGCAAGGCGCGAGCAGCAAAGAGCGGATGAAGAGAGAAAGAGAGGACTTCGTTGGTGGGCAGTCCTCCCTGGCGGCTGGAGTGTTGGGTCAGTTCCAGGGTGGGCAGGAGTTGAACGGCCGAGAGGAGGATGGCGAAGAGAACGCCGAGGAGGAGGGGCAGAGGCGCGGAGGGGGGATTGGTGATTGGTGATTGGTGATGATTGGGGGATTTGGTAAATCGCGTCAGGAACCGCCAGTCAGATTTGGCGAGGAGCCAGGTGGTGAAGCCGACGGCCGTAATAAAGACGGTCTGGGTATGTCCGGCGAGGAGTTGGAGGGTGAAGAGAAGCGCGATGGGGAGGGCGGATTTGAGGTAGTATCGCCAGCCCTGCCCTGCTGTGGTGGGCCAGAGGGCGAAGAACCAGGGCAGCCAGGCCAGCCCTTGTAGCTGGTTGACGTGTTCGACCTGGGCGGTCAGGTAGCCGCCGAGGGCAAAGAGCAGCGCGGCCAAGATTGCGGCGGCATAATCTAATGCCAATTGGCGGCGGGCGGCAAGGTAAGTTCCAACGGCCGTAATGAGCAGGTGGATGAGAATGGATGCGCTGACAGCATAGGGGGTGGGCAGCAGGAGCCAGAGAGGCCAGTTGAGGGGGTAAAAGAAGCCGACCTGGCTGTTGGCGATGAAGGGCGCACCCATAAAGAGGTCGGGATTCCAGAGGGGGACACGTCCGGCGCGGAGGGCGTCGGCGGCGGCCTGCCAGTAGGGGTAGAAGTAGAGCAGGGTGTCACCCCGCGCCAGGATGAGGTTGGTCAGGGCCATTTTGTTGAAGAAGAGGAAGACGGCCGTAACCAACACCCCTAGCAGCACAATTGCGCGTAAACGATTACTCATCCATCGCCTCAATCTCAAACAGTTGGACGGCCGTTACGCCGGGAGGTTCTTCGGCCGTTTGGAGCAGGTTGAGGCTGAATCCGGCTTCGGCGACGGCCCGTTTGACGGGGTCGGCGGTGGGGTCGTTGGGGAGAGCCAGAAGATGGGTGCTGCCATCTCGGCCGAATACTTGCAGCTCTTCAACCAGGGCGGCGGG
>JBAPRX010000747.1:0-12511 GCA_049281335.1 Promineifilaceae bacterium (SeqCode) | reverse complement strand
TCAGCAATACAATTCTAGACCTCCAGCCGGACAACAACAGCAGCACTGTTCTGACCACTGCCGCAGAAGAAGCGATTAGCGGTCTGATGGCCTTCAACGACGGACCAACCCAGTTGGGTGCGACAACGACCTTTACGGCCGTTATTAGCAGCGGAACCAATGTTAGCTACACCTGGGACTTTGGCGATGGCGGTTTGGCAACCGGACCGATTGTAAGCCATGTATATACTTCTGCTGGAACCTATACGGCGACGGTAACGGCCGTTAATTCGGTTTCGTCTGCCAAAGCCGAAACGGCCGTTGTCGTGACACAATCTGTTTATAAATTATATTTTCCAATTATTGAGAAGTAACACCCAAACTGGGCGTAAAGGTATTCCCGCACCAATCCCCCATAAAATTCAATAGAAGCTATGAAATCCATCGACTGATGGATTTCATAGCTTCGGCTTTTTCCATTAACTGCCCGTATTTGAGACGGCCACTCTGTTACTGCGAATATGCTCCATCAAGTATCCAAAGATAATTGTTAGGACGAATGGGACGCCGAAACGTAATACAAACAGTGAAATTAAAATTAGAAATGCAGTAAAGACACTCATCACAATACCCTCTCTTATATAGTAAGTCGATTTCCATAATCACTCTGTGAGGGGTTAAACGGCCGGATAACTATCGCAGCCTAATCATTTTTGAACATATTACCGATCTGCTTTAGTCTCAGAATACCATGAGGCGGCCAGTGATGTCTATTGGTGATTCCCGCCAACTTATTTATAGGGCAAACCCCCCATAAAAAAGCCCTTATAGCTGTAAGATAATGGGTAAAATTGGGGGAAATACCCATATAAAAATTGATTGAATACCCGATCCGCAAGCGGGCTGGATGTTTTACAATATTATCAATACTGTGAGTTCACCTTATCTAACTCTTTTGAACATAGTTACCGGTTGAGAATAGTGAGGTTGAACCAATGTTATTCAAATTTTGCAAACGTTTAATGTGGGGAGTGCTGTGCGCACTCCTGTTAAGCTTTATCACAATTACGACCAGTCAGGCCGAAGCACCTAAGAATGAAGTAGGTACTTCCGAAGATTGCCTGGAATGTCACGAGGATACTGTCACTGCCTGGCAAGAAAGCGCACACGGCCAGGCATTGAGCGACGGAACATTCCAAGAGCAATGGCAGGAACAGGGAGAGCCGCGTGAATGCCTCAACTGCCATACCACCGGCTACGAATCGGAAACCGGAGAATATGCAGAAGAAGGTGTCGCCTGTTCTACTTGCCACTATCTGGGAGAGTACAGTCCAAGTCATCCCGCACAAGTCATGCACACAAAATTCTCATCAGAAACCTGCGGTGAGTGTCATGTAGATACATTTGCCGATTGGCAGGTGAGTGCTCATGGGGAAAGTGATATGACTTGTGTCAATTGTCACAATCCGCATACAAATACGATTAAAGAAGAGAGCGTGGGAACCTTGTGCCAGACCTGCCATACCGAAGATGGTTATTACTATAATATGACAGTCCATGCAGAAGAAGGTTTGCTGTGTACGGACTGCCACCTGCGAGTGTCAGATGCTCCTCTTGGTGAAGGACATGCCCAGCGCCACCATACATTCGTTGTTGATTTGGAAACATGCAATGAGTGCCATGGCGAGGAGATGCATTACCCATCAAACATGGAGACTGGCAGTGGTGTGGGATTCCATGACGCAGGCTCCGGAGATTCAGCCCTTTCATTTATGACTGACACACCTTCTGTGGAATTGAATCCATCTTCAATTAGTCCTGTTAATCTGGCTGTATTAACGGCCGTTATTGGGCTGGCGTTCGGTTTTGTTGGTTCTCCGCTGTTCGAACGCTTGTTTCACAAAGTAAAGGGAGAAACATCATGACCCAAAAAGTAGACCGCCGCGAATTCATACTTCTTTCGATGGCTGGTGTCGCTTCAGCTGCAATAAGCTCCAAAATGAAATTGAATCCTCGCAGCAGCCATTCCGAAGGTGAAAGTCCGCATCGTTGGGGAATGGTAATAGATTCGAATGCCTGTATTGGATGTGGAAAATGTACCTTAGCCTGCCGAGCCACCAATGATGTACCGGAAGATATTTCCTGGAACCGTGTGGTAGAGGTTGAGCAGCAGGGTGAAGAGACAGTTTATGCCACTATACCCTGTATGCAATGTGAGCATGCTCCCTGTGTGGGGGTGTGTCCGGTTGGCGCGACCTACCAGCGGCCAGATGGCATTGTCATGATGGATTATGACCGGTGCATTGGCTGCCGTTACTGCCAGATGGCTTGCCCATACGGAGCGCGTTCGTTTAACTGGCGCGAATTTACAGAAGATAACCCGGCCGTTCCAGAATTTGGTACGCCTGAGGTTGAGAGACGGCCGCGTGGTGTGGTCGAGAAATGCTCTTTTTGCTACCAGCGAATTGATCGAGGGCTTGAAATGGGTTTAACCCCTGGTGTGGACCGCGAGGCGACACCTGCCTGTGTAAACGCTTGTCCAGTTGGTGCTCGGATTTTTGGGGATCTGAATGATCCGGATTCCGAAATCAACCAGGTGTTAAATGAGAACGCTTCGATTCGTTTGTTTGAAGATAAAGGCACGGGACCGCGCGTTTATTATCTGCCTTGGCATCAAGAGGAGGAAAGTTGATGAACGTCTTAAAATTGTTCGACAAGCGCCGCATTGGTTTGATTTGGCTGTTTGGGCTAATGGTATTGATAGTTACCGGTATCATGGCCGGGGTGCGTATTTTTACTCAGGGATTGTGGTTGACCAATATGAGTGATGTCACTCCCTGGGGATTGTGGATCACGATTGATTTATCGTCCATCGCCCTGGGTGCAGGCGCCTTCTTGTTTTCAGCATCGGTTTATTTACTGCGGATTAAGCGATGGATACCCATTGCAAAGACGGCCGTTTTTATCGGTCTAATCGGGTACAGCATGGCGGTCTTGACCTTACTGCTGGACATCGGCCGTCCTGACCGCTTCTGGCATGCCCTAGCTTTCTGGAATATCCATTCTCCTTTGTGGGAAGTAACCATGTGCGTGACCCTTTACTTGACAGTCCTTCTTCTGGAAGTCCTGCCTATTGTTGGGGAAGCAGGCTGGTTCAAACAACGATGGCCCTTCGTCGGTAACAAACTACATCAGATTCACAAACTCTCACCGTTCCTGGCTATTGTCGGCCTGCTGCTATCATTGATGCACCAGTCATCTCTGGGAGCAACCTACGGCATACTCTTGGCCCGTCCGGTACTTTACAAGCCCGGTATGGCGATGATGTTTTTGCTGTCGGCTATGGCAGCCGGACCTGCCTTCACTATCCTGGTATCCAAAGTAGCCAGTCATCTGACCAAAGCGGCCGTTGTAGACCGGGAATTACTGGATGAAGTCTCACACATAGTAGGCTGGGTGTTAGTCGCTTATTTGTATGTACGGGTCTGGGATGTGTTGGCCCAAATCTATACTTATACGCCTGGTCGCAATGAAGGGCTGAATTTGTTATTCAGGGGACCATTGGCAGTTAATTTCTGGGTTGGTGAAATCGGCCTGGGAATTATTGTCCCGATGGTTATTTTGCTGACCGCTCGCTTCCGCCGTTATGAACGTGCCCAACTACTGGCGCTGTTGTTGGTGGCAGCCGGTCTGGTTGCGTTTCGATGGGACACAAATATGGTTGGTCAAATGCTGGCCTTACAAGTCAATCCGTTTTCCAGCATACCGGTTTATACTCACTATGTGCCTTCCCTGATTGAGATAGTGGCCGGCCTTGGCGTCATTTCTTATGGCGCTCTGGCGATTTCACTTGGCATTCAGTACCTGGGCATCATAGACCACAGAAAAGCTGCACTAGAAACAGAAGAGCTTGAACCGGTTGTTTTTGCTGGTACTGACTAAAGTTTTGGATATAGCATAGGTATGTGCGGAGTCCTTACGGGGATGAGAAAATGGATGAATTTACTGCCACTCTAGTCATGATTTTCTTATTTGCACTACGATGTATTGTTCCGCTCGTTTTGACATTGTTGATAGGGCGGGCGATGAATCGCATGGTGGACAAGTGGGAAGCGGAGGAAGCAGCAAGCAAAAAGGAGCCTGAACCGTTAATTCCGGTGGCTGTGTCAGAGACAATGCCGGTGGCTGTTTTGACGCCTCTTAAGCAGCCAGGTATAACGGCCTCGGTCAGATGCTGGATGTTTCATGACTGCGGTCGTACTGACTGTGCTGCCTACCAGAATCCAAATTTGCTTTGTTGGAAGATAAAGATAGAAGAAAACGGCCGACTGCCGGACAAATGTCAACAATGTGCTTATTATGAAATGACAAACGCCCCCGCCTGATTTTCTATCCTAAATACGTCCCGGCCTGCTAGTGTATGCTAACAGGCCGGGCACATTATCAATAATTCTTTCAATCAATCATCCAGCGAAATTAATTCGTTTTTAATTGCATATTTAGCCAGGTCGACACGGTTGTGTATGTTGAGTTTTTGCATTATGTTTTCGCGGTGTCGGTCAACTGTTTTAACACTAATAAACAGCTTTTCGGCAATCTCTGGATTTGTTAAGCCTTCAGCAATAAGGACCAGGACTTCCTGTTCTCGTGGAGTAAGGATATCTATATCCTTTTCCTCTTCTTTCCCCTCATTCTGGGTATCCAGGTAATTTTGCACCAAGAGATTGGCCACGGTTGGATAAAGAAAGACATTCCCCTGTTGTACGGTACGGATAGCCTCTACCAGTTCATCCGGCGCGGCCCGCTTGGGGATATATCCAGAGGCTCCTGCTTTCAACATTTCCAAAAGGTATTGTTCATTTTCATACATTGTCAAGGTAAGGACGGCCGTTTCTGGAGATACCCGTTTGATTTCCTGAGTGGCTTCTATCCCATTCATGTCCGCCATTTGGACATCCATCAGAACTATATTTGGCTGGAGTTTTTGAACCAGATCAATAGCTTCCCGGCCTCCGGAAGCTTCCCCCACAATCTCAATATCCTGTTCAGTTTCAAGCAGCATCCTCAGTCCAGAACGAACGACGCCATGATCATCCACTAAGAGCAAGCGAACTTTCGACATATTCCTCACCTTTATTTAGCAATGGTAAGCAGACGTCAATGGTGGTTCCGTCGCCTACTTGCGAATGAATTTGAAAATTTCCGCCAACCAGGGCTACCCGTTCCTGCATACCCAACAGCCCCCAGGCAGGTGTGGTAGCTCTTTGATTAAAATATTTTTCCACTTCAAAACCGGAACCATTATCTGTAATGAACAGATTTAAACAAGGCTCTTTGAATGTCAGTCGTATTATTACTTTGGTAGCCTGGGCATGCTTGGCGATATTCGTTAGTGCTTCCTGGGTAATGCGAAAAGCAATCGTTTCGACATCCGGTTGTAGACGATGAACATTACCGCCAACTTCCATAAAAACTTTTAGTTGTTTGCCCGAATCTCGCAAGCGATCTTCGAAGACTTTCACCAGTCCTTCCAGGGCGGGTATCAACCCCAGGTCATCCAGAACAGAAGGACGTAAATCGGATATAAGGTCACGCAGGTCCTTCAATGCCTGGTTAACCATCTCTTTAAGGGTGGTTAACCGCTCCTGAACAAGGGTGGGGTTGGAATAGATATTGTTGGCAGTGGCGGCAAAACCAAGTCCAAGGGCCGTTAATAGCTGGCCTGTGCCGTCATGTAGTTCACGAGCAATACGCTGCCTTTCTTTTTCCTGAGCCGAAACAACCTGGTGTAGTAATTCACCGCGCAGCATATCCCGCTCCCGAACTTTTTGGTAAAGAGAGGCGTTTTCGAGGGCGATACTTAGCAGCCCAACGAGGGTTTGAAGCAATTTGATATCTTTAATGGTAACAGAAGAAGTCGTGGAATCCACTTGTACAACGAGCACACCACTCACTTGATCTTGATGGAACAAAGGAAAGCCCATTGAGTAGTGACCTATTGGCTGAGGAGAGTTTTCAGCCAGGGTTAGTTCACCATCAAAAAAACGAAGGGCGCGTTTTTGCTCAAAAACAGCCTTTCCAATTCGGTTTGCTGACTCAAATTCTTCATCCGTATTGACAACCAGGAAGCCATTGTTACTAATCAATTCTAGAAGGGCATTGTTCGGGGAACGACATAGTATTGCAGCACCTTTGACCCAACGGAGCGAATTGACGATGTTTGAAACGGCGATATTGACGACAGTATCCCGCTCCAGTGTTTCCGCCATACTACTTGAAAAATCCAACAACAATGTCAAATCCTTCAGTGCTGCCCGAAGGTCCCGATTAAGCCTATCCGTTTCTTCCTTAGCGTTTTTCTGAACTGAGAGCGCCAGCTCTTGTGCCGCCAATCTGGCTTCATTCGCTTCTAGCAACTTTTTCTGTCTTTCAAGCTCAAATCCACGCATCCCCCGTACCATGAAAATGGCTACAAAACCAGCAACGACCGCACGAAACAACTGTATAGGAATGCCAAATGTGTTGACAAACAAGTTAGCATTGATCAAGTTCGATGGGAAAATAAAGCTAGATTTCACAAAAATCTGCCCCGGCAGCCCATAAATAACGAGTGCAAATGCAGCTCGCATCAAATAATTACCGCTCTTACTTAGTCCGTACTTTCGAAAAGAACGTTGTTCAAGCATAATCCCCCAGGCGGCAAGCAGCGCTCCGGGAATGCCCAAAATATAATGGGCAAGTACATCAACCACGGCTAACAGATCTGTTGAATCCAACTGGTAAACATGCTGTGTAATTCGTATGCTCAGGCCCCAAACTAACACCAAGGAACCCGTTGTAACAATTACGAAGATGTTTTCATGGTCTGCTTTGGAACGAGTCACATAAATAAGACGAACACCAAAAATTATTAACAGAACAAACGAAACTACTAGATGCGTGAGGCGCAAACTTTCGGATAACACCCATTGGGGGATGAAAATTGAGGTGGGCATGCTTTGGAACATCTCAATCCATTCATGTAAACCGTGAATGATGCCAAAAGCTGCTAACGGCCCCATCACTTGGGCCAACCTGAATGTAGACGTACGATCCGATTCCACCAAAATTAACAGCCCCATACAAAAGAACGAAAGGCCGTAAAAAAAGTAGACAATGACTATGTTATCTCTGAAAAACTCAGCTATAGGTTCCACAATGATATATTAACCTATGGTTACATTTAACCATCTTGGTCTAGTCTGACATTACACCTACTTTATCATAAATCAGCCCCGGATGATTTTGTAAGTGATAAACATCACCGCACGACAGTGATAGGTGTTACTGATGCAATCGGCATGCAAAATTTGGGCTTGAGGATAGAAACCCGAACGTTCGGCCACTTCTTAATCCTCAACCAGGCACATCTTCGTCAGATCCTTCAAATTTACATTGACCATTATAATGCTCGATGTCCCCATCAAAGTCGACCAATAATCACTAATTCCCCACGAGGAACCAGTCACAAAGGGCAAAGTCGAACTTGGATTGATTTTTTGCACAGCGCGACCGCTTTTCACCTGTCAAAAACAATTTAGAAATCAACAAAGTTCCCTTGTGAAATTTGTCTCAAAAGATTGTGATAAATGTCACTATCGCCAAATTCACCCATACATTACTATTGTAAACTGTTGCAAATAGATGTAATCAGTTGCATTAGCGGTGAATAAATGAGTGAATTTTTAACGACCACCCAAGTTCAAGAGCTTCTTCAGGTTGATCGTACAACGGTTTACCGCATGTTGAGTGACGGCCGTTTAAGCGGCGTCAAAATAGGCAACCGTTGGCGCTTCTATAAGACCAAAATAGATGACTTGCTTACCGAGACATCGCCAACCGTAGAGCCAGCTTCAGAAGTCTCGTTCGACGTGCTGCCCACAACCTGTTTGCAAGGAATGCAAGCCGTCAGTGCCGAAGCCATTGGCATTGGGGCAATCGTTACCGATGCCGCTGGTAAACCGCTCACACAAATGAGCAATCCCTGTCAATTTTGCAAATTGATATATGAGAGCGAAAAAGGGCAGGCAAAGTGTCTGGCCCATTTTTCGCGGGTCGCCCACCGTACCGGTTCCAGGTTTTCGAAAACGACTTGCCACGCGGGATTGGAATGCTCCGGTACGCCAATCCTGATAAATGGAAAGAAGACGGCCGTTTTCATCGCCGGACAATACAAATCCCCAAACCAATTAAACCACAAACAAGACATCCAACAGTTGGCCGATGCCTGCGATTTAGATGCTGCCGAACTGACCGCTGCGGCGGCGGAGATCCCCATGTTTGACAACGACCAACAGCAAAAAGTTGCTGATTGGCTGCCCAAACTCACCAGCATCTTATCCGAAATCGGACAGGAGCGTGCTGAATTATTAGACCGCTTGCAGCGCATTGCCGTCATGAGTGCGGTTTGCTGATAAAGGATCAATTGCGATGAACGGAAAACGGCCGTTCTCGGCAACCATCAATCAGTTCAATGATCAGGAAGGAAATGATGACAAAACTCAAATCACCCATCGCTTTATGGTTTCTACTTTTAGGCGGTACCTTTTTGCTTGTGGGACTGATGCGGCCGCAAACAGCCAATGCCCAATGCGGCTCCTCAGCCTCCTCATGCAAAAACTGCCACGAAGTCCAGGGCGAGTACCCTGTCAGCAATGATGGGACAAGCTGGCACCAGGCTCACGCTTTCGGCGACTTCTGCGAATTTTGCCACGCTGGTAACGTGCAGGCTACCGATGAAGCGGCTGCCCACACCGGAATGGAAGCCCCACTGGATAACGTTCAGGCAAGCTGTGGTAACTGCCACGCCGCCGACCTGGACGAACGTGCCGAAGTTTACGCCGTAGCGCTTGGTGTTGAAATTGGCTCTGGCGACTCTGGTGGCCCTGGTGACAATGATAATGACGCAGATGACAGCGGAGACACCACTACTACTGTGACCAACGGTAGCGACAGCAGCAGCCCCATTATGGCTGCCACAACCCTCACGGTAGACGATCCCAACACTGTTGATTACGTAGCGCGGTACAACGAATTAGTCCTGGGCATCCACCCCACCAACTGGGGCAATATCATTTTAGGCGGTCTCATCCTTGTCCTGTTGGTAGGCGGAGGCGTTTTCATCATCCACAACGAAGGGCTGCTCGACTTCAAATTTGGAGAGACCCGCTCATTGAGTAACGAATACCCGGCTGATGTCGTTGGCATGTTACCGGCTATCGCCGAACTGCGTCCACAAATACGCCGGGAACTTAAACACATCCTCGATCATCCCGAAAAGTCTAGCAAGGCATTCGACTTAATCGAGACATTAATGACAAACGAAGATTAATGGAGTGAAACACGATGAAATGGCTTGTTACACAATTTCGTAAAGAAGAATGGTCGCCTTACGTGGCAGGCATACTCCTTGGCCTCGTCGGTATTCTCGCCGTCGTTATCAGTGACAGCCTGTTAGGCGCATCGGGAGCTTTTGAAAACATCGCCGGGCTGATCGGCCAGGCTGTGGCACCGAAAGCATTCGACAATATCTACTTTAATTTTGTTATGCCACCCGGCATCACCTGGGGCGTTATCCTGCTCGTCGGCGTCTTTTTTGGCGGCATGTGGGGGGCAAAATCCAGTGGCACCTGGAAATGGCGCCTGGTTTCCGATGAACAGTGGAAGCAGGTTGCCGGTAAAAAATGGTGGAAGCGCTGGTTAATTGCCTTTGTTGGCGCCATCATTTTGGAATACGGCGCGGGGATTGCCGGTGGCTGCACCAGCGGGTTAGCCATCTCTGGCGGGATGTTATTAGCCCCAGCCGCCTATTTATTCATTGCCGGGATGTTTGCTTCTGGCATCGTCACCGCCTGGTTTGTCTACGGCAGGAGATTCTAAATCATGACTAACTACATTATCGCCTTAATCTTAGGCGTCTTCTTTGGCCTGTCGCTGCAAAAAGCAGGGCTGACCAAATATCACAAAATTGTTAATGTTTTCCGACTCACTGACTTTGCCGTGTTGAAATTTATGATGACGGCACTGGTCGTTTCCATGACGGGACTCTATTCTCTCAAATGGCTGGGGATCATCACTTTCCCCAATGTGCCTGCCACTTATATCGCTGGCAATCTGGTTGGTGGCCTCATTTTTGGCTTTGGCATGGCCATCAGCGGTTACTGACCGGGTACTTGTGTCGCCGGGTCCGGCGAAGGCAAATTGGATTATCTGGTCCCCGGATTTCTGGGTTTTTTGACCGGTGCTGTTATTTACGGGCTTACTTATCAACAAGTTTTTCCCACGATTTCGGCCGTTGCCAATTATGGCGCAGCAATTATCCCTGAACTGTGGAATGTTAACGCCGCACTAGTGATCATTTTCTTTGGACTGTTAAGTTTGTTCCTCTTCTATTTGATTGATCGCAATCACATGCAGCGCAAAGACAAGCTAGCCAAATAATAAGAGTTGAAAAGATTGGTTCAATCTGTGAGATTGAACCAATCTGGATGAAGGCACATTTAACTATGACAACGACAACAATTAGCAGACGAGATTTTCTCCGAATGACCGGTGCGTCTTTGGGCGTGCTGGCGATTGGGCAGTTGCTGCCCGTTAAAGTAGCTGAAGCAGCTCGTCTGGCCGGTTTGATAGACGTGAATGGCAATGGCTACATTCCGACCATGTGCGAGATGTGTGTCTGGCGTTGTGGGGTACGGGCGAAGGTGGAAAACGGCCGTGTCGTTAAACTCGAAGGCAACCCCGAACATCCACATTCACTGGGCAACCTCTGCGCTCGCGGGCAGTCTGGCCTGATGAACACCTACGATCCTGACCGCGTGCTAACCCCGCTGATCCGTGTAGGACAGCGTGGCGAAGGCAAATTCCGCGAAGCAAGCTGGGAAGAAGCACTCGACCTGGTCGCCAATAGTATGCAGGAAATCAAAGACAAATATGGGCCGGAGGCGATGGTTTTTTCCTCTACGCACAACCTGTCTCAGGTACAGTTTGAAAATCTGCTCAATGCCTTTGGCTCGCCCAACTACGGCACGCAGCGCAGCCTGTGCTTCAACGCCATGATCGTTGCCAACCAGATGACCTTTGGTATGGAAGAACCCAACCGCAGCTATGACGGCCTTCAATATCTGATTTTGACTGGCCGCAACCTGATGGAAGCAATTTCCACCTCGGAGACTTCGGCCCTAAGCCACGCGATTGACAGGGGCATGAAGGTCGTGTATCTTGACCCGCGCTTCACAAAAACGGCCGCAAAAGCCACAGACTGGCTGCCCATCCGTCCCGGCAGCGACCTGGCCTTCCACCTGTCCCTGCTAAACGTAATCATTGCCGAAGAGCGGTATAACCGCGACTTTGTACGGCAGTACACGGTGGGCTTTGATGAATTGGCGACAGAGATACGGCCGTACACCCCCGAATGGGCCGCACCTATCACCGATATTGACGCGGATGTTATCCGGCGCATCGCTCGTGAATTTAGTGATGCTGCTCCGAACGCTCTGGCTCACAACGGCTGGCGCACCTCCAACTTTGTGAACTCCTTCCAGACCCAGCGAGCCATTTCTTGCCTCAACGCGCTGGTTGGTAATTGGGGCATCCATTTGCTGCCCGCCGCCGCTGAAGGGGCCGGGCTAGGTGCGCCACCGCAGCCACCATACCCCCGCGTTTCGGCTATGCGTATGGATGGCGTGCCCTGGAAATATCCATTGGTGCCCTTCAAATTGGGCGTTTTTCAGGAACTGCGTAACGCCATACTCAGCGAAGATCCTTACAAAGCACACGGTTGGTTCATTGCCCGCCAAAACCCGGTTTTATCCTTACCAGATCGCGGCAAAACCCTGGAAGCAATGGGCAAGATGGACTTCATCGCTGTCGTGGACATTTTCCTCAACGACACGGCCTGGTTTGCCGATGTGGTACTGCCGGAAGCGTCCTACCTGGAACGGTACGATCCGCTCAACGTTGTAGGCAACAAAGCTTTCATCCGCCAGCCGGTCATTCAGCCGCAGGGTGAGGCCAAATCGGCGCTTTGGATTTACAAAGAATTGGGCAAACGCCTGGGATTGGAAGACTATTTCCAATACACCGACGAAGAAGATTATCTGCGCCAGCAGTTAGCGCCATTAGGTGTGATGTTGGAAGAGGTACGTGAGAAAGGGTACGCAGAGATGCCCGAAGGCGAAAGCGAACTGTTTACCTGGAATACACCCAGTGGCAAGGTGGAATTGTTCTCGGACACGCTGAATAATGCCGGGTTTAACGCCGTACCCACCTGGGAAGAACCACCGCGCCCGATAGATGGACAGTTTTATTTGCTAACGGGCAAGGTGGGGCAGCACACCCAATTTGGCACACAGAACAATCAACTACTGCACAAATATGAGGACGAGCCTCGTTTATGGATAAACACGACCTCAGCTAAAGAACTAGGGCTGAACGATAACGACCTAGTGAAGGTGAAAAGCGAGATTGGCGAAGTGAATATCGCAGTGTGGGC
>JBAPRX010000746.1:0-3119 GCA_049281335.1 Promineifilaceae bacterium (SeqCode) | reverse complement strand
TTTACAATCCCATCTTACAATTTGGTGGGAAGAACACGGACAAGAACGACTATTTGGCGAAAATGCGAATGCGACTGACGGAGAGGAATAAGTAACATGATAAAGCGGATTGGTGTATTGACCAGTGGAGGCGATGCCCCTGGAATGAACGCGGCCGTTCGGGCAGTTGTCCGTTCGGCCCTAAGTCGTGGGCTGGAAACGTATGCAATTTTAGAAGGCTACCAGGGTATGGTGGATGGGGGAGAGCGGATACGGCCGATTGGCTGGAACGAGGTCGGTGGTATCTTGCACCAGGGAGGAACCATCATTGGCTCGGCACGCTGTCGGGAATTTTTCAACCGTGAAGGGCGGCTCAAAGCAGCCGCCAACCTGGTGCGAAACGAGATTGAAGGGCTTATCATCATTGGCGGAGACGGCAGCCTGACCGGGGCGCACATCTTTCGAGAAGAATGGAGCGGCCTCCTGAGCGAATTGGTCGCCCTCGGAGAACTTGGTCAGGAAGCGGCCGACCGCTACCTGCACCTGGCAGTAACAGGCATTGTTGGTTCCATTGACAACGACATGTACGGAACCGACATAACAATCGGGGCTGACACAGCCTTACATCGCATCACCGACGCCATTGACGCCATCACCAGTACGGCCGCCAGCCACCAGCGCAGCTTCGTGGTGGAAGTGATGGGGCGGCGATGCGGCTATCTGGCTTTGATGGGTGCGTTGGCAAGCGGGGCCGACTGGGTCCTGATTCCTGAAAGCCCTCCAAACCTGGACGAGTGGGAAGATAAGATGTGCCAGGTTTTGCGGAAAGGGCGGGAGATCGGCCGTCGGGACAGCATTGTCGTGGTGGCAGAGGGAGCGCAGGATCGAAATGGCAACCCGATTTCCAGCGCCTACGTAAAAAAGGTATTGGAGGAACGGCTGGGTGAAGACACGCGGGTAACGATTCTGGGACACGTACAGCGAGGCGGGTCGCCCAGTGCCTTTGACCGCAATTTAAGCACAGTGACAGGCGCAGCGGCGGTGGACGCCATTCTGGAACTGACGAATACGGACGAGATACCGGTCATTGGAATGCGGGGTAATAAGATCACCCGCACGCCGCTTTCCGTCTGTCTGCAAGAAACGCGGGTTGTAGCTGAAGCGATTCATGAAAAGGATTTCGAGAAGGCGCTGCAACTTCGAGGCAGCAGCTTTGCCGAAGCGTTTCGCATTACTCGAACCCTGGTTCGTGCCCAACCACATGACCCGGAGCCGGGCCAAAAACAGTTAAGGCTGGCGGTCATGAATGCGGGCGCACCGTCACCAGGAATGAATACGGCCATCCGTGCAGCCGTTCGCCTGGGAATTGACAAAGGTCATAAGATTTTTGGGGTGCGGAACGCTTTTCAAGGGTTGATTAATGATGAAATCTTTGAAATGAATTGGATGAGTGTCAATGGTTTTGCGCCACGCGGCGGTGCGGAACTCGGCACAAATCGAAAGATACCGGTGGACAGTGACTTCTACGCCGTTGCCCGCAACCTGGAAAAGCACCAGATTCAGGGGCTTCTGGTCATCGGGGGCTGGTCAGGATATGAAGCGGTTATCGAACTCCATTCCCGCCGCCACATCTTCCCGGCTTTCAACATCCCGATCGTTTGCCTACCGGCTTCGATTGACAATGATCTCCCGGCTTCGGAACTGAGTGTTGGCGCAGATACGGCGTTGAACAGCATCATTTCGGCCGTTGATAAAATCAAGCAGTCGGCCGTTGCCTCTCGGCGGGTATTTGTCGTGGAAGTGATGGGGCAATACTGTGGCTATCTGGCGCTCATGAGCGCTCTTGCCACCGGTGCAGAACGGGTTTATTTGCCGGAGGAAGGGGTTACACTGAGCGACCTAGAAGCGGATGTAAAAATGTTGAATCAGGGTTTTCGACAAGGGAAACGGTTGGGAATGATCATTCGCAATGAAAAGGCGAACGAGACCTATACCACAGATTTTATGTGCTCCCTTTTTGAGGAGGAGGGCGGCGAATTGTTCGATGTCCGGCAGGCAATTTTGGGCCATATTCAGCAGGGTGGAAACCCAACACCCTTTGATCGGATCATGGCAAACCGGCTGGCGTCGAGATGCGTTACCTATCTGGAGGAAAATGTCGGCCGTCCTGATCCAATCAGCGCCTCTATCGGGTTGGAGAACGGCAGCATCGGCTTCACCAACCTGGAAGACGTTCCCCGGATGATGGACCGCAAATATCGTCGGCCGAAGAAACAATGGTGGCTGGCATTACGGCCGATTGCAAAGGTAATGGCACAGCCTGCGCCTAAATAAATGTGTTAGTATTGTATAAAAACGCCCTGACAGCCTTGACACTAACCATTTAGCCAAACTAAAATACGATGAAATGGAATATAGAGACTATTACAAGGTATTAGGGGTTGATAGGAACGCTTCTGAAAAAGATATTAAGAAGGCTTATCGTAAATTGGCGCGTGAATATCACCCTGATAAAAACCCCAACAACAAACAAGCTGAAGAAAAATTCAAAGAAATAAACGAGGCCTATGAAGTCTTAGGCAGCTCGGAAAATCGCTCAAAGTATGATCAGTTGGGACGCAACTATCAACGCTACCAACAGATGGGTGGCCCACCTAACGGGTTTGATTTCTCCGAATGGTATAACGGTGGCGGCAGCAGCGGCGGCTTCCAGCAGGTTAACATTGACTTTGAAGACTTGCTGGGCGGCAGCGGCGGCTTCTCAGACTTCTTTAACGCTATTTTTGGAGGCAGAGGCGGTCAGCGCCGGGGAACCGGTTCGGTATTTGACCAGCAGCAGCCAGCCAGTTTAAGCCAGGATATGGAACACCGGGTAAATATTACACTTGAGGAAGCCTTTGCGGGAACGACCCGAACGTTGAGTTCGGGCAGCGAGAAATTTACCGCAAAGATCCCACGAGGCTCCAAGACCGGCACAAAAATCCGGCTGCGTGGCAAAGGGGGCGGTTCCGGGGACTTATATCTGGTTGTCCGAGTTGAACCTCACCCGATTTTCAAGAGAGACGGCCTGAATCTGCATGTGACAGTAGGCGTGGATGTGACGACGGCCGTTTTGGGGGGCAAAGCGACCGTTCCAACCC
>JBAPRX010000745.1:0-4732 GCA_049281335.1 Promineifilaceae bacterium (SeqCode) | reverse complement strand
CGTGACCAGCTTCTCCAACGACAGCCGCTGCAACGCTTCCCGGATCGGGGTTCGGCCGAATCCCAATTCGTCCTGCAAGGCATTTTCGTTAATCACCGCCCCTGGCGACAATGCCAGTGAGACGATTTTCTGCTTGATATGCCGGTAGGCCTGTTCGCTGTAAGATAATTGTTCCACTATTTTTACCCTGCTGATATATTACAGATATATCTGCCGTTTGACAACCGAAAATGTTTGTGCGTTTGGCACAAAGTTGCCATGTAAACCTTGTACGGTTCGCATCTTGTTGAGAAACTCGTGCGAACTGAAAATAGAATGAGGCTATCAAACTATTGGTGATTGCCTCATGGCATAATCATCTAATTACCAATTACCAGTTACCAGTTACGACTTTATGACCAAACGAATCGTCTTGCTGCAAGCGCTGTCCTCGACAGCAACAGATTTAACCTATATCTTGAAAGGGGTAGACAACCAGGAAAACATCCCTGAAGATGGCTGGACGTTGAGTGAAGTCCTTTCCCATCTCATTTATGTTGAAGAGCGATACCGGGAACGGCTGCGGCGTGTGGTTGAGGAAGAGAATCCGACTATCCCGTTCATCTTGCCGGAGAATACGCCTTTCATCACGGGGGCGGAAACGGCCGATCTGCTAACCCAATTCAAGGAGAGCCGGGCCGAAACAGTCGCCTTTCTCAAGTCTCTTTCACCGGGCCAGTGGCAGCGTTCGGCCGTTCACGAAACAACCGGTCGAACGACGCTTCGATTCTTGGTTCAAATCTTGATAGAGCATGATATTGAGCATATGAACCAGATTGTTCAGTTGCAGCAAGTTACCCGCAAGATACCGGCCCGTGATGCGCAGCCAGCGGTACATCAGAAACCGGGTTTTTCAGTATCATAGAGTGAATTGTTTCATGCTAAGTGGATTGGATTTAATGCCAAATGAAATCCCGCATCAGAAACCGGGTTTTTCAATATCATAGAGTGAATTGTTTCATGCTAAGTGGATTGGATCTTATGCCAAATAAAAACCCGGTTTCTCTACGCGGCGCTGAGACGCGAAGAACTTTTCCTTTTATGCCGCACACTTTGCGCCCTTTGCGCGTTTGCGGGCGAATTTCTGGTATATTCGAATGAGTAGAAGAATCAGGCGACGGCGCGATGTCAGAGAGAAAGAGAACCAGGGGCCGGTTGCTCCTCCGGGATTAGAGGGCGGCTGGTATAAGCCTTTGAAAGAACAGGATGTCGAGCGCATCCACCGGGCTTCTCTGGAAGTGCTGGAACGTATCGGCATTGAAGTGCAGCCCTCTGAGTGCCGTGAAATCTTCCGAAAGGCCGGGGCGCGGATTGATGAGGAAGCCAACCGGGTCTTTATTTCCCCCGCAATGGTTGAAGATGCCCTGGCTGCTGCCCGCAATGAGGTTGTTTTGCACGGCCGAAATCCCGACCACACCATGACCCTCGGCGGTAGAAGGGTCTACATGGGAACGGGTGGGGCGGCTGTCAAAGTCCTCGACCTGGACACGGGACGAGCGCGAGAATCTACGCTGGCCGATGTGGCCCGCGTCGGCCGTCTGGCTGATGGGTTGGACAACATTCATTTTTATTTACGGCCGTGTGTTGCCCGTGACATTCCCAGCGAAGATTTAGACTTGAACACTTACTATGCGGCCATCACCAACACCACCAAACACGTCACCGGCAACTGTTTCACCGTCAAATCGCTCCGAGACGTTATCGAGATGGGCGGTATGATTGCGGGGGGTGTTGAGCGTCTGCGGGAAAAGCCCTTCGTTTCCTTTGTCACCTGCTGGACTGTCAGCCCGCTGCGTTATGCCCCGGAGACAGTTGAGGTATTAACTGAAGCTGTCCGCCAGGATATGCCGGTCTTTCTCTCTTCTGCCCCTCAATCGGGGGCCACCAGTCCGGCCGCTTTAGCCGGATCGCTGGTGCAGATTAACGCCGAAGAGCTGTCCGGCCTGACCTACTGCCAACTGCTTCGACCTGGATCGGCCGTTGTCCTGGGTTACGTTCCCTCTGTTTCCGACCTGCGAACGGGTAACTTTGTTGGCGGTGCGCCCGAATTTGGGATGATGCACGCTGCTGCGGCCCAACTGGGGCAATATTACAACCTGCCAGTCTACAACTCCTCCGGTCTGACCGATTCGAAGGTGCCGGATATTCAGGCCGGGTATGAAAAAGGGCTGACCAGCGCCGCTGCTGCCCTGGCCGGAGCGAACTACATTCATCATTCGGCCGGCTTTTTAGAATCTATGCTCACTATTGCCTACGAACAGTATGTCATTGACGATGATATTAATGGCTCCATCATGCGGATGGTGCGGGGCATTGAAGTGAGCGACGAAACGTTGTCGATAGATGTCATTGAGCAGGTCTGCCGGGGAGAAGGGCATTATTTGGGGACACAGCAGAGTCTTGCTTTGATGAACACAGAGTATTACTATCCTCATACTGGCGACCGCCAACGGCGAGATGATTGGGAAAATGATGGCGGTCTTGATATGCGCGAACGCGCCCAGAAGAAAGCCCGCGAAATTCTCAAGACGCATTATCCTGAACCGATTTCGGCCGAGATTGATGCCGCTATCCGGGAAAGGTTTAATATTCTCTTGCCAGAGAACTTTCGGTGAAGATGAAGAAAATAATGAATTGTGAATGGAGAATAATGAATTGTGAAGTTGCCGACTGCACCACTTCACAATTCGCCGTTCATTATTTATTATTCGTTATTCCTTCCCCTCTTTGCGTCTTTGGGCCTTTGCGTGAGGAGTCCGACCGATGACCCGAACACGGCCGTCATACACCCCCGACGAGAGCGCCTTTCAGCAGCTTTCGGCCGAATCCTCCCGCGCCAACCGCACCGCCTTCATCATCTGCGGCGCATTGGCCCGCGAAGTGTTGGCAATCATCAAGCGGTATGACTGGCCTGCTGACGTTGTTGGTATTTCCGCCCTGGATCATATGTACCCCGAACGGATCGCCCCCGATGTCGAAAAACAGTTTCTCAAACTGCGCGACCAATACCAGCGCGTTATTGTTGTTTTTGGGGACTGCGGTTCGCGCGGTGCGCTGGACGCCCTCTTGTTGAAGCACAACATTGAGCGGATTGACGGCCCCCACTGCTATGAAATGTATGCCGGTCAAGGCTTTCACGATCTCATGGAGGAAGAACCGGGGACCTTTTTTCTGACTGATTTCCTCGTTCGCGGCTTTCGGGGTACGATTATGAAAGGTTTAGGGCTGGATCGCTTTCCCCAGCTAAAAGAGGACTATTTCCGCAACTACAAGCGGCTGGTTTATCTGGTTCAACAGGAGGAACCGGAACTCCTTTCTCGTGCCGAACAAATCAGCGACTATCTCAACCTCCCCCTAGAGATTCGCTACACTGAGTATGGCTTACTTGAATCCCGGCTCGTCGAACTGATGGGGTCGGAGAATAATTAGTTGATTGGTTTATTTGTTGAATAGGTTGGTTCTTTTCAATCTAAATCAACACAATCAACCCACTTAACATAACCACCAAATTTAAGGAGACAGTCATGCCAACACTAGAACAGGAAGAAATCGCCTCGCTAAGAGGGCGTATCAGCAGATTGGAAGCAAGGTTGGAGTACATTTATAAGCATCTTGGCATTCCTTTTGTTGAGGACTCCCGATCTACTGACAACCCTCAAGTTATCGCAGCTTTGAGGGGGAATAATCTGATTGAAGCAATTAAGATTTATCGCATCGCAACAAATTCTAGTCTGGCAGAAGCAAAAACGGCCGTTGAAGAAATGAGAGAGAGACTGGGACTGTAACTTATTTTTGACTGCTAGATGGATGTAGGAGGAAGGAAATAATTAATTGGTGAATGGCGGTAAAGGACACCGCTGGTGAATTGGTGAATTGTTTATGATTTCATGGGTACGGGGCTTCATTAATAATTCACCAATTCACGAATTCAGCAATTAATTATTTTTCTCTTTTTCTTCCTGTTCATCTTACCCACATTAAAACAGGAGGATTCATGCCCTGGAAACTAATACGCCAGGCACTAAACGGGGACCGACCGCCGCCACCGATGTGGCGGGCGCATGAACTGAAAGATCGCTATGATGTTGTCATTGTTGGCGGTGGGGCGCATGGGCTGGCCTGTGCCTATTATCTGGCAAAAAATCACGGCATCACCGATGTCGCCATTATGGAGAAGGGCTATATCGGCTCCGGGGGAAGCGGCCGTAATACCACCATCATCCGCAGCAACTATCTAACGCCTGAAGGCGTTAACTTCTATGATGAAAGCGTCAAACTGTATGAGGATTTATCGGCCGATCTTGACTTCAATGTCATGTTCAGCCAGCGCGGTCATCTGACCCTGGCCCATACCGACGCCTCCGTTCGCACCATGCGCCGGAGAGCCGAAGTCAACCAGCTTCAAGGGGTCAATTCCAGCATCATCTGGCCCGACGAAATCAAGAAACTCTGTCCGCCAATTGATGTCAGCGATCACCCCCGGTATCCCATTCTCGCCGCGCTCTACCATCCGCCCGGCGGGATCATCCGCCACGACGCTGTTGTCTGGGGCTATGCTCACCAGGCCGACGTGCGCGGCGTTCACATTCATCAAAAGACCGAAGTCACCGGCATCACCGTTGAAAAAGGCAAGGTGACGGGCGTGGAAACGA
This sequence comes from Promineifilaceae bacterium (SeqCode), assembly GCA_049281335.1. Lineage (GTDB taxonomy): Bacteria > Chloroflexota > Anaerolineae > Promineifilales > Promineifilaceae > JAKEFB01. Next base: position 41 of record JBAPRX010000745.1, on the reverse strand, counting down.
CGAGAGGCCACGTCAAGACCGGGACTGTTCTGAATGCCACC
>JBAPRX010000744.1:0-10436 GCA_049281335.1 Promineifilaceae bacterium (SeqCode) | reverse complement strand
GCTCCGGGGTGGTCGTCGTTATTTCGACGTTGACAATTGCGGCTTTGTTCAGCCCTGTTCGGCGGCGGGTACAGAAAATGGTGGACCGTCGTTTTTACCGCCAAAAATATGACGCTGCCCAAACGCTGTCACAGTTTGCGGTGGCGGCGCGAGACGAGACAGACCTGGAATGTTTACTGGCAGCAATTGAAGAGGTATTGGAGGGGACGGTGCAGCCAAAACACAGCTCCTTGTGGATAAAACCGGAAAGAAAGTCGCTGCAACGACAGTGACGAATTTTTTCGTAACGGAATTTCGTAACGGTTGGCAGACGGCCGATCCTTATGATTGTAGTTAGATTTTTAATTCACAATTTTGACCGAAAAGGAGAATAAACATGAAGGTTCTTACATCAACCCATAAAATATTAACCGCTTTCATCAGCCTCGGCGTCTTCGCCCAGATGTTTTTTGCAGGGCTGTGGCACGCAGAAGTTCTTGACTCCCCCGATTTACATATCTATTTTGGCCTGATTTTGCTGCTGGCCTCGCTTATCGCGCTTATTGCAGCCCTGGCAGCGAGAATGGGGCGTAATATCGTTGTCCCGACACTCATTTTGTTTGTTCTTATTTTGCTGCAGCCAATTCTAATCGAACAGCGCCGGTCAGGAATCCCGCTCATTTCTGCCTTCCATCCATTGAATGCGGCTTTCATCGGTGTAATCTCTGGGATTGTGGCAACCCGCTCACGCGCTCCACAGCCGGAAGCAGAGGGTGAATCAATGCTCTCGCCGGTTGGGGTCGGGGACTAACGCAGTTGGGGATGGGAAACCGGGTTTCCTCCAGGAGGCCCGGTTTCTTTTCCATTGTGAGATAATGCTCAATGTTAAATAATGCGACCCAGTCCCTGAGCCAGAATAGAACCATACAAAATTTAGGGGTTCTGTTGGCGATTGCAGCATCTGTAGCGCTGTTTGTTTTTGTTATCAACTATCTAGGAGTTATTCAGTTTGGCGCTCGGCCGGAGATTAATACAGTTGGGGGAACGTCCGTTGAGGTCGAAGGGTTCCAGTTTGTGCAAGAAGCGTTACACGTGAAGGCTGGAACGGAAGTAAAATTGAACCTGTCAAACGATGATATTTTACCACACAGCTTTGATGTGGATGAATTGGATATCCATATTGGTATGCCCGGAAATGGGACAGTGTCAGCGACTTTCACGGCGCTGGAACCAGGAAGGTATACGTTTTATTGCGCCGAGCCAGGCCACCGGGCAGCCGGTATGGTCGGCACATTGGTTGTTGAACCCTGATCATCGCTGCCATCTTCATTCTGGCTCAATCCTGAATTTGAATTTTGATTATGCCAACGAACCTTTCTCTCGATTCAAATATTCCTGCCCGATGGCTCCCAATCGTTCGAGCAACCTGGTCTTTTTTCGCCCTGTTACTCATCATCGGCTTTATCCTGGGCGTGCCATCTTTTCATGAGGAGTTACGACAACCCTGTTCGGCCGATAGTTGTCCGCCCTATACCGTCTCGATGGCAGAAGCGAACTTGTTGGAGGAGTGGGGGCTTTCTCTGGGATTTTATGCCTTTTATCTGAGTGGAACGGAAATTTTTCTGGCCTTCGTTTTTACACTGCCAGCATTCCTGATTTTCTGGCGGAAATCGGCCGATTGGATTGGCATATTAGCCTCATTGGCTTTCCTGTTCATCGGGTTTGTCGTTATGACAGAGGAAATGCGAGCCTTAACCAGGGAATATCCGGCGCTGTTTCCATTTAGTGAGATTCTGACCTCTATAGGTGTTTTGTTGTTTATGATGGTCTTTTATCTCTTTCCAGACGGCCGTTTTGCTCCCCGCTGGCTGGGTTATTTCGTCGCGCTTTCCAGTATTGTCATTTTACTGCCCCCTTTCCTGCCGGGGGATGGGCCGCGCAGCGCATCAGGAAATATGATAGTTACGGTTGTCGGCCTATCAAATGTCGTTGTCGGTTTTGTCTCCCAATTGTATCGTTACCGCCGTGTCTCTACCCCTACCCAGCGTCAGCAGACAAAATGGGTCGTCTTAGGCTTTATTGGATTTTTCTCGGCGGTCATGTTTTGGACTGTTTTGGCCGAGTTTTCAACCTTGCCGCCAGGATGGCCGAGACTATTGTTCGGCTTTACGGCCCTGCTCCAGGCTATGGCTTTGGGACTATTCCCATTCTCTGTTGTCATTGCCATGATGCGCTACCGTCTGTGGGATATAGACTTGATTATTCGCCGGACGCTGGTCTATTCAGTGCTGACAGGAACATTGGTGTTGGTCTATTTTGGGAGTGTGGTGGTGGTGCAGACGGCCGTGAATGGGCTGACGGGCCGGGAACAGTCTTCCCAGCTAACGATTGCGCTCTCGACTTTGCTGATTGCGGCCCTGTTCAGCCCTCTCCGCCGCCGGGTTCAAGCCTTCATTGACCGCCGCTTCTATCGCCGAAATTACAATGCAGCCCAGACCTTGACCCAATTTGCAGAAACAGCCAGGGATGAAGTTGATATGGATCAGCTTTCAGCCGTTCTGGTCACTATCGTTGAAGAAACGATGCAGCCAGAAGAGATCTCGCTCTGGCTCAAACCCGATTCCCCTTGACCTGGTTTCGTAACGTTTAACAGACGGCCGTTTTGCTACGATTAACCATAGATTTGAGATAACAGCCAGGGATAAGGTTGATGTAGAACAGCTTTCGGCCGTTCTACTGAGGGTTGTTCAGGAAACAATCCAACCTACAAACACCTCAATCTGGCTAAAATCAGCCAAACCTGCTTCGAGGTTGCCAAATGAAATCAATTAAAACATATGACTCCGGCGCCAGGGTTGTAATGCTATTGGCCGGTATTTTCATTCTCATAAGCCTCCTCCAACTTGGCTATCGATATACCCTGCCGACCGATGGCTGGGACATTTATACCGAAGAAATCTCAGAAACTGTCTGGATTTATGACAAAAATCTCGTCGGTGCTGAATCCAACCTGCGACAGGGTGACAAATTACTTGTCGTAGAGGGAACATCGGTAGTCGGGACCGCGACGTCTGAATTGTTAACCAGACCGGACAAATGGCGGAGCGGCCAACAAGTCACCCTCATCGTCAGCCGGGACGGGACCCGAACAGAAGTTGCCGTGCCGGTTGTTCACTGGACAGCCGCCGCACTTATTCAGGCCAACATCCTCAATCCGGCAAAACTGTCAACCCTTTTAGGCGCCATTATTTTATTGTTGGTAGGTTGGTTCACTTTCTTAAAACGGCCGGATGTCCTCAGTGCCCGAGCCCTGCTTTTTCTCAGCACCGCAATGGCGGCTTCAATGTTTAGTCGATTTCTTCCGGATGGATTGTCGGTCCAGTTCGATCCCCTTGCCTATTATCTCACCGTTTTCTTTAGCTACATCATTTTCGGAACGGTGATTGCACCGGCCTTGTTTACCTTTTCCCTGTTGTTTCCCCGCCCCAAGCAGCTTGTTCTCAAACATCGTTGGATAGCCATTTTGCCGGCTGGATATGGCGCCCTTCTCCTTCCCTTTCTGCTGTTTGGTGGCCCGGCCGAGGTAGGATGGCTGAGCACCCTGGCTCTCTTCGCGCTTTCGATGATCAGCTTCATCCACGCTGGTTTTTCCCAGAACGACCCGGTAAGCAAAGCCCAACTTCGTTGGGCCATCAGCAGTCTCATCCTTGGTATAGCCTTCTTTATGCTCAATTTTCCCCTGAATTTTGGCTGGTTTAGCGCCACCTTTCTGGTGAATTTAGTAGATTTTGTTCAAAGTTTGGGAATTGCCGTAATCGGTCTGGGAATGTCCGTAGCCATCTTACGCTACCGTCTATATGACATAGACGTCATTATCCGGAAGACGCTGATCTATGCTTTCCTAACAGCCACCCTCGCCCTCATCTACTTTGGGATGGTTGTCGTGCTGCAAACGATAATCGGCCGTGCTGCCGGAGAACAGTCCCCCCTCATCATCGTCATCTCCACTCTCCTCATCGCCGCCCTCTTTTCCCCCCTTCGCCGCCGGGTTCAATCCTTCATCGACCGCCGCTTTTACCGCCGCAAATACGACGCCACCCAAATTTTGGCCCAATTTGCCAATACGGCCCGCGATGAAGTTGACATGGAGAAGCTCTCGGCCGTTCTCATCCGGGTCATCGAGGAGACGGTGGAACCAGAACATTCCAGCTTATGGTTAAACGTTTCAGAAAGGTTGAATCTAGATTGACAGTTTATCGCCAAAAACAGTCAGGAAAAAACCACATCAAATGTTAAAAAACAAGTCGAAGTTATTCCTACTGGCATTAATTACGCTTACAGTCCTTGGTAGCGTGGCCCAGGATTATATTATCCTCGTTAACCGGACCGGCCCCCTGACCGCCAACGATATCGCCCAGCTGCTGGGCTGGGGCCTCGCCCTGCCGCTGATTTTTTCCATCGTCGGCCTGATGATAGTCAATAAACAACCCTCAAATCGAGTCGGCTGGTTGATGGTCTTCGTCGCATTTTTTGCCAGCGTTCCGCTCTCCGCATTCCTGGATGCCATCACACCGCCGCCAACAATCTTAACCCCTGCCCTCTTTTTCTTCCTTTGGGTCGACGGCTGGTCCTGGATGCCCTTAATCTTCTCGATATTTCTCATCCCGCTCTATTTCCCGACCGGAACCCTGCCGACCAGCCGCTGGCGTTGGATTACTCGTCTGGCTCTTGGATTGTTTATATTATTTTGTTTCATAACGCCTTTTGTTGACCCTGTTGGCCCTACCAGCGCAGCCTGGGGGCCATTCCCTAATCCTGTCGGATTTATTTCCATCGACTTCATCAACGGGCCGTTCCTGCTCTTATGGGGAATCGGGTTGATGACTATTGTTCTCGGCTCGGTCAGCTCCCTCTTTGTCCGTTTCCGGCGGGCAAAGGCAACTGAGCGCCAGCAAATCAAATGGCTGGTTTATGCCGGAGCTATTTTTGCGGCCGTTTACGGATTGTCCTTCTTCCTGATAGATCCCGAATCAACCAGCGGCTGGAACAGCGGTATCCTGGTTCTTGCTATCCTTAGTCTCCCCATTGCCATCGCCATCTCCATCCTGCGTTACCAGTTGTACGACATCGATGTCATCATCCGACGGACAGTTACCTATGCCATTTTGACAGCTTTATTAGGGTTGGTCTACTTTGGAACGGTGGTCCTTTTACAAGCAATGGTAGGTCGGGCCACAGAAGAACAGTCCCCTCTGGTCATCGTTTTCTCCACTCTTCTCATTGCCGCTCTCTTTTCTCCCCTGCGCCGCCGCATCCAGGCCTTTATTGACCGTCGCTTCTACCGCCGCAAATACGACGCTGCCCAAGCCCTGGCCCGATTTGCGGCTAACGTTCGCGATGAAACCGATCTGGCAGCTTTGCAAATAGATTTGAAGCAGGTTTTGGATGAAACGATGCTGCCCACCCAAATTTCGTTCTGGATTCGGGAATAAGTTGATAAGGAGGCCACAGGTGACAGTCACTTCTGGAACTGGAAAGTTACAATTGATAAATCTAATGATCAAACAAAACGACACCGATTCAAAAGCAACCAAACAAATGCCGAGGGCAACGAACGAACAATGACCCCTTCTAATACTTCCCTTTCACCGACATGGCGTCTGCCAGTCCGTTTGGCTTTTATTGTATTTACTCTGGGATGTATCCTCATCTTCACAATGAGCACCACAACGACCATCCGCTCCCCCCTGCCTAATTGTGGTGGCTCTGAGGATTGTTCATCGACCGTTTTTCTGAGCCAGGATGACACCGAAATAGCAGCCGAAATGGGCTTGCCCTTTCCTTTACTCTCTCTCTCACTTATTTTCTCACTTGGCGCCCGGTTGAGTATGGCCATCGTCGGGCTGATTATCTTCTGGCGCAGATCTGATGATTGGGTTGCGTTACTGTTGGCCGGGGCTTTAATATCGGTCTTGTTGGAAGCAAACACGGTGACCGGAATCTACGATGTTATAAACCGTTTGCTGTTTGGCATCGGGATAATCCTCTTTTTGCCCTTGCCATTTGTCTTTCCAAACGGCCGTTTTATTCCCCGCCGTGGCCTTTGGATCATCCTCCCGATGGCAGTTATTTATCCACTCGGCTACATTTTTTTCATTGAAACGGCCGCCTTTACTACGATTCAGGCGCTTATTATGCTGGTCTGGTTCATTTTAGCCATTCCTGCCCTCCTCTACCGCTACTTCCGTGTTTCCAACGCGCTCGAACGCCAACAAACCAAATGGGTGGTTGTTGGCTTGTTTGCCATGATGTGTACGGCCATGTACTACACCTACTTCTACAGCTTTTACCCACCAACGGAACCTTCCCAGGCCCGGGTTATCGCCTTACTGGTAAATCTGGTGCTTTATTTAACCGGCTATTCTATTTTCAGTTCTACGGTGTTGGTGGCCATGCTCCGTTACCGTTTGTGGGATATTGATATTCTTATTCGTCGGACCCTGCAATATGGCCTCATCTCGACTGTATTGGGGTTGATTTACTTTGGTAGTGTGGTGGTGGTGCAAGGCGTGATAAATGGTATAAGCGGCCGTTCGCAGCCGTCTCAACTGACAATCGCTTTCTCCACCTTGCTCATTGCCGCTTTGTTTAATCCTCTGCGCCGCCGAATTCAATCCTTCGTGGACCGTCGCTTTTATCGCCGAAAATATGATGCAGTTCGTATATTAGCCCAATTTGCATCGGCCACGAGGGATGAAGTGGATGTGGACCGGTTATCGGCAGCGCTCCTTGACATCGTAGAGGAAACAATGCAGCCAAACCAGGTTAGCTTATGGTTTCAGACGACTAGAAAATAGGTTTATGGATAAAATACGTTTTTACATTCATTTTCGTAACGTTTAGCAGACGTTCGCAAAATATAATGAGGGCATGATGATCGCAATTCGGAATTTTTGGCAAAATATATTTGGCAGCCGGGATAAGGGTAGTGAAGTTGAGGCCAGTCAGACGGCCGTCTCCACCACCGTCAACCGGCTCGACTTTGACATTGCCCCCAATGATCCCCTTGTAAACTACTTCCGCACCACATCCGGCGTCGTGGACATCCGACAGCTTGATCTGGAATCGCCGACCTTGACCCAGCTCCGAGAAGCGGGTGTTGTTCTGGTAGTGCCGCTGATGAGCCAGGGTGAGTTGATCGGCATGATCAACCTCGGCTCTCGTCTCAGCGAACAGGAATATTCGACCGACGACCGCAAGCTGCTAAACGATCTGGCAACGCAGGCGGCTCCGGCGGTTCGAGTGGCTCAACTGGTGCGGCAGCAGCATGCGGAAGCGATGGAACGCGGCCGAATGGAGCAGGAGTTGAAAGTGGCGGGCATTATCCAGCAAACCTTACTCCCGAAGGAACTGCCGCAGATAGAGGGGTATGACGTCACTGCTTATTACCAACCGGCCCGCGAAGTGGGCGGCGATTTTTATGAATTCATCTATCTGGAAGACGGCCGTGTCGCCTTCATCATCGGTGATGTCACCGACAAAGGCGTTCCCGCCGCCCTGGTTATGGCCACCACCCGCACCTTGCTCCGGGCCGCTGCCGAACGACTGACCTCTCCCGGCGCTGTCCTCGAACGGGTCAACGACTTGCTCGAACCAGACATTCCGGCCCGTATGTTTGTCACCTGCCTCTATGCGCTGCTGGACCCGGAAAGCGGCCGATTGTTGTTTGCCAACGCCGGTCACGACCTGCCCTATCGGGCCGGGCCGGAAGGTACAACAGAATTACACGCAAGGGGAATGCCGTTGGGCCTCATGTCCGGCATGAGCTATGAGGAGAAGGAAATACAACTCAATCCCGGCGACACCGTTTTGTTTTACAGCGATGGTCTGGCCGAAGCCCACGCCCCTGATGGCGAGATGTTTGGTTTTCCACGTGTGAAAGCATTGATGACGAATTGGCAGGGCGGCGGCAAGGTGATTGAATATTTGCTAGACCAGTTGGCCGCTTTTACAGGGGCGGGATGGGAGCAAGAGGATGATGTGACTCTGGTCACGCTTCACTACGGTGGCAGGCCGCAGGAGGAGAAGTCTATGGACAATGGGAAAGTGATGAGCGGACGCCGGACGATTGCCACTTTTGATTTACCAAGCGCACCGGGCAACGAACGGCAGGCGATGGAAAAGGTGGCGGAACTGGTGGCCGGGATGGGTTTACCAGGCGGCCGATTGGAGAAGCTCAAGACGGCCGTTGCTGAAGCAACGATGAATGCAATGGAACACGGCAACAAATATGACGAAAATCGGCCGGTACGAATCGAAATTCAAACGTCTCCCAATGACCTTGCCGTCCGTATCACCGACGAAGGTGGCGGGCCGCCCGAAATAACAAGTGAAACCCCTGACCTTATCGCCAAGCTGGCCGGAGGTCAATCACCACGCGGATGGGGTTTATTTCTAATTCAAAATATGGTTGACGAAATGCACGTAACGAAGGATGAGCAGTTTCACACAATCGAACTCGTCCTCAATTTGGAGGCAAATTCATGACTGTTCAACAAAAAGAGTTTTCAGCAACTGTCCGACAGCCAGACGGCACGGCAATTATTGACCTCCATGGCGAAATCAACACCTTTGCAGAAGCTGCGCTTAATGCCGCTTATGAACAGGCAGTGGTTTCGGATCCGGCATCCATCATTCTGAATTTTAGCGATGTTTCTTATATCAACAGCACCGGCATTGCCCTGATAGTTGCACTGCTGGCCCAGACCAGAAAAACTCACCGCCGTCTCGTTACCTGCGGCCTGAGCGAACATTATCAGGAAATCTTTCGTATCACCCGACTATCTGATTTTATGACTATCCATGCTGACGAGGCCAGTGCGCTGGCCGAGGCGATGGGTTAATAACAGGAGAAAAAATGACCACTAACAATCTGACGATGCGTGTTGAACAGTTGAATGGCACGGCTAGTATCATTCATATTCAAGGTGACATTACGGCCGCAGCCGAAAATAAGCTGATGGAGGCTTATTCCCAGGCCAGCCAGAATGGAACCAAAGGTATTATTTTGGACTTTAATCACCTGGATTATATGAACAGTTCTGGTATTGGTTTGCTGGTGACGCTCCTGATTCGGGCCAAACGGCAGGGACAAAAGTTACTGGCGGTTGGGTTGAGCGAACATTACCAGCAGATTTTTGAGCTGACCCGGCTGAATGAGGCGATTGCGATCCATGAAACGGCCGCAGTCGCAAGAGCAACTTTGGGGTAAAGGGGAAATCACTATCGCTTTCTCATTGATGTCAGCCAGTTACCTGATAACCATTCACTCATAATTTTTTACGATAAATCACATATCAATTTTTGGCAGTCGGCCGCTTCGGCAGGATGACTGTCGCCTGGAGAATGAAAAATGGACGAGCAAAAGAAGAAACCAGCATCGGGATGGGCCAAGCCAGTCGGCCGTTTGCAGACGGGTAAAGTGGATGGCAAGGCAATGAATTTGAACGTTAGCGGCCGAAATCTGACCGGCCCTCTGCAAGGGTTCGGCCAGATGTGGCAAAAAACATACCGCGTCCGGTTGGAGGGCGTGGAAATGACCCCACAGGAAATCATCAGCACCTGGAAGGAGAAGTTCCCGCAGTTCTGGCCGAAAGGTAATAACTTTTACGGCCCGCTGCGAAGCATTGAACCGGGCGATGTCGCAGTCCTTAATCTGGCGGTTCCAGGTGGCATGAAGCTTTCAACCGGCATTATGGTTATCTACGCTGATGATGAGAGCTTTTCTTTTATGACACCGGAAGGCCATATGTTCGCCGGGATGATCACCTTCAGCGCCGCTGAGGATGAAGGCACAACTGTTGTCCAAATTCAGGCCCTTATCCGGGCCAGCGACCCGATTTATGAAATTGGCTGCCGTCTGGGTTTTGCCCATAAGATGGAAGATGAATTTTGGCATGGAACGCTGACCAATCTGGCGAACTACGCCGGGGTGCAGGGGCCAGAGATCAGCTTGAAGACGACCTGCGTGGACAACGAGGTGCAGTGGAAGGAGGCTAAAAACGTCTGGCACAATTCGGCCATTCGTTCTACGCTCTATATGCCGGTGCATTTAACGAAGCGGTTATTCGGCCGATAAGATGGATTGAGGACGGATGACTTGAATTCCAGCCGGTTCATATCGGCGAAAATCTTGGTCATTAAAGGTCAGAATTTGCTCCACCCCGTGTGTTAACATGACCGCTACCAAATGAGCATCGTGTACCTGTACTCCAGAAACGTTGTAATCCTCCACTAAAGACCGCCAGGTACGATATACTAACTGGGAACTTGGTACGACGGTAAATAGTCCTTCAATCTGGCGCAATGATTTATTGCATTCAACGATTGTGATACCGAAACCATTGTATTTTGTCGGTCGTGTTGCAACGTTCCAGAACTCTATGCAGTTCTGGACT
>JBAPRX010000743.1:0-6031 GCA_049281335.1 Promineifilaceae bacterium (SeqCode) | reverse complement strand
CCCCTTCGACGCCCGAATAAGGACAATCCCGGCCGCCAAGTCCACCTCACCCAGGCATAAATCCTCCAGTTCACCGACCCGGATCCCACACTGCCAGAGTAGGTAAAAAGCGGCCAGGTCGAGGTGGGCGTTCCGTTTGGATGCCGCTGTTTGGGCTTGTGCCGCCTGCTGCCGCAATTCATCGCGCAAGGCTGTCACCTGCGTATCGGTCAGGAAACGGGGCAGGCTGTCCGGCTTCTTGAGACCGGGCAAGGTCAGCAAGGCATGGGGCACAACCAGCCCCTGCTGCTGCAAAAAGCGCAGCGTCCCCTGGAAGTTGTACAGGTCCAGGTTGACGGAACTGACCTTGTAACCGGCCAGCAGCTGTTCATCGATGTAAGCAAAGAGGTGGTCGCGGGTGACATCTTTTGGTTCCTGAATGTCGGTACGCTCAAAAAGCCAACGCCAAATGCGGGTCGACTTGTACCAGAAATGGTAGGTGGCCTGTCCCAGCCGCGAACGCCGCCAGTTGGCCTGGCGAATATGCAGGTATTTGGTCAACTGGCCGATAAGCCAGTCGGGCAAACCGGCCTTGTATCGTTCCTCATCCCCAAAGGAGCTTTTGTCAATAATAACCAGCCCTCGCTCCTCCTTGAGAAAACGGCGGAACCAGGCCAGAGAATACCGGCAGTTGCTCTGCCATTTTTTGCTCATCCCTTTGGCCGCCACAAAGCCCAGCGCTTTGTCCAGGTCTTCTTTCAGATTGAGATGACAATGGGGCTTGAGATTCAAGCCCAGGACATGCCCGGCCATGGGGATGCGGTGCTGGTTGATGACAGACTCGGCTGCCCCGATATCCACCAACCATTCCCGATACCGTTCCAGCAAGGCCACATTTTCCTCCGGCCACTTACAAGTGGGCTGTGGTACGGCTACCTGACTCAGCGGGGGATGCATCTTCAAGCCCTTGTGCAAAGCCCGGTCATACCGTTCAGCGGCGCTGGTTGAGAACACTCTGCTTTCGTTCATTGCCACGCCTCCAGCCATTCGGCCGCTTTGATGAAGTCGGCTTTGACTTTGGCATCATTGGCGTCGATGTAATTTTGAGTCGTACCCACCCAGCGATGGCCCAGCAGCTTTTGGATGGAGGCCAGGGGTACATCGGCCAGCACCAGGTTGCTGGCGAAGTTGTGGCGCAGCTGGTGGGCGGTCAGGGTCACACCGGCCATTTGGCGATATTTTTGCAGCCGTTTCTGGATGCCGCGCACCCCGATGCCGGTCCCCTCATAGGTCAGGAAGACGGCCTCATTCAGGACCCTGGGCCGCTGGGCCAGGTAGCGATTCAAGGCTTGGAACGTTTGGGCCGAGAGGTAGACGGCCCGTTCCCGGCTGTTCTTGCCTTGCAGTCGCAGACGGGGCGGCTGCTCTTCTAAAAAGAGGTCGCGTAAGGTCAGCTTGGCGACTTCGGAGACACGCAGGCCGCTGCGGAGCATGAGCAGGAAGATGGCCTTATCCCGCCTGCCTTGAGCGGCGTCGAAGGGACAGTCATCAATAACGGCAAATAGTTTTTCGACTTCACATTTGGGCACGGCACGCGGCAGCCGCTGGTGGTCGCGCAGCCAGTGGCGGTGGCGCAGGACGGGGCATTCTAGGGTAGGGTCTTCGTCGGCCAGGAAACGGTACAGGCTGGTAACGGCCGTTAAGCTGCGATTGATGGAACTGCCGGTAAGTCCCCGCTCGGCCTGAAATTCGATGAAGTCATCAATGTCATGCAGGGTCACCTCTCCGGGCGAACGGTCGCCGACGACCTGGACGAACTGGCGGAGATGGTACTGGTAACTTTTGGCGGTATCGGCTGTGGGATTGCGGCGACGCAGAAAATTGACAAAGCGGGTAATTTCACTCAACATAGTTGAACCTCCATAAGATGAATTTGGTTGAAGTAAGGAGCAACCATTCTATCTCATGGAGGTCTTTAACAATCTATGTCAAAAAACAAAACCACCATGAGCTATGGTGGTTCGTGTTTCCGGTCAGCCATCGGCCGTTTCGCTTCGGCCGATACCCTTGTTCCCGATTTTGCAAATCCGCAAAGCTTCAATCGCTTTAGCTATGTCTTAAACAACCCTATCAGCTTTTCTGACCCATCCGGTCATGCTCCTTCAGATGGATGTGATTACGAAGGTTGTAATTTACCGGATTTTATGGACCCGGACAATACCTGGATTGATGACGAGGGTACATACTATACGGTGGATCCCAAACTCATTGAAGAATATCCTGGTGCTTCGCCTACTGAAGTAGGAGTGTTTTTTGTAGGCGGTATGACGGTTGTCGCAATTGGGCCAACCGTCATCGAATATGTAGCGGCGCAGGTGATTGTGCCAACGATTGCTCAAATTGGCAGTACCATATCATCATGGCTTTGTCTAGATAGTGACTGTACGAATGAACTTCAAGCTTTGACTGATAGAACTATGAAAATCCGTGAAACATTAAACAAAATTTGGGAGAAAAATGTCGCTGCCTCAAATTATACAATTAATGGTATTTCCGGTACTGCTGATGCAGTTAGTGGTGAGCAACCCTGGTCGGATATATTGAGTAACCCCAATTTAGTTTCCAATGCGCCAACTTCACGCATTCTTCTGGCGGAAGCAGGACGTGGGTTTGATACTGAAGTTTTGATCCTAGAAGATATAGCTCAGAGCTACTCGTATGATCCACTAATGGAAGGAACAATCAGGATATTTACTGAATTGGCACCTTGTAGCTCATGTGCGGAGGCAATTAAGCAATTTGAACAACTATTTCCAAATGTAAGCATAACAGTGGATCACGGATATTAAGACCAATGGAATTCCAAAGGAAAAACAAGTATACGAAGCCTATTGAAATGGTGTTACAGGCTGAGATTTCTAAAGCGAAAGAGCTTCTAAATGAATATGATAGTCAAATTAGTCAAGCTGAAAAGGATGATGCGCTTGTCTTGGTAACTTCTGAGGGAGATATCGAACTCATGAGATTACTAATTGAGCATGGTGCGAATGTGAATGGTTGTGGTATCAAGCTCAGAATGACTCCACTTATTGTAGCGGTTAATACTATGGTATTAGAAAGTATACAACTCCTAATTGACTATCAAGCTGACATTAATTTGTCTATTCGAGGTGGTGTTACACCATTATTTGCAGCAGTTGATTCGGAAATTGAAGAACGCAATAAAGAAAATTTGCCAATTGCCTCAACGAGAATTAGCAGTTTGCTTTTCAAAAATGGCGCAGACCCGACTATACCAGATGAAAATGGTAGAACTCCACTATCTATTGCGATTGAAAGAGGACACACCAAAGCTGTAGCTATGTTTCAACAACACTCGTTGTAGTTTGGGAGAGCGTTACTAACCCAATCAACCAACCCGGCTCACCGATTATGGTTTGATTTTTAAACAGGTGATAATTGCGAGAAATCTTCCATGTGTCATTAGTATGAAGAAAAAGGGGAAGATAGAATAAGAAAGACACGGTAGGCCGACTCCGAAAGGAGCGTCATCCGCTGACCCAGTATTCCCAATCATAATAAGCGACTTGAGGAATCTTTCAGCTTTGACTGGTTGAGCCTTTGTTTGATACTGTCACCTGAGAGATTTCTCACTGCTCCTGTTTTTATACGGAAAGTTGTAGGAACCCCTCCTCGAAATGATACGTCTTCATTGATTTTACATTTTTAACTGGTTAACTTTTTTAAATCTATAAAAGGTAGGCCATCAACCTATTGCTTGTGAGACTTTTGTGAGACTCATCCTCTATCATCCTCTTATATGGCTGAACAAGATCGAGAGGTAATGACCTACTTTGAGTCAGACGCCCACTCCTTTATGGTGCGGCTCTGGCGAGAAAACCGGGACGATCCATCACAAACGGCCGAATGGCGCGGCTGGATCGAACATGTCCAAAGCGGGGAGCGCCGCTACTTTCAGGAACCCCAGGCCGTCTCCCAAATCATCAGCGCCTTCATCGGCGAACCGGCCGACTTCAACGGCCGTCTAAACCTCCCCGCCACCTCCTCAACAGAAGGTAAATGATGAACACGGCCGTCTCCCAAGCAACCGTCGCCCCCTTCAAAGACGGGCTGGAACAGATATTAACCGGCCTGGCCTACATTGACCTGCGCATTCGCTGGGCTGTCGTCCGGGCCAGAGCGCACGGCCTCAACCCCGAAGACGAAATTCGCGGCCTATACGTCTCCGACGCTCAGGTAGACGCCCTGCTTGGCTACGAACTCGGTCACAGCCTGTGGCCCGTTATGAACGGCCGTACCGTTGATACCGAAGATTGGCCCGCCGTGCTGGCCCAGGCCGCCGAAAAGTGGCGGCTGCAAATGGCGGCCGTTTCCGACGCCCACTTTCCCCTCAGCCGTCTCGTTCGCCACTTCAACCTCTCCTCCGAAGAGTTGGAAATCATCCTCATTGCCCTGGCCCCCGAAGTAGACCCCCGCTACGAACGTCTCTTCGCCTTCCTGCAAGACGACGTCACCCGCAAACGCCCCGGCATTGACCTGGTATTGAATCTCCTGACCGACTCCTTTCAGGAAAAGATAGCCCTGCGCCGCTTCCTGGCCGACGACGGCCGTCTGGTGCGTTCCGGGCTGCTCGGCCGTCACAGCGACAGCCCCGGCCGAGAACCAACCCTGCTGGGACAATTCATCCGGTTGGCTCCCAGCGTGGTCGAACAGCTTCTAGGTCATCCGGCGTTGGATGATGGTCTGGCTGCCTGCGCCGCCCTTCACTTTCCCGAAACGCCGCCCACCTTCCCCTGGCTGCCCCCCGATTTAACCGACCATTTGCTGGAAATCCTGCCCGATGATCTGGCCCAAGCGCCCCTCTTATCCTTACAGGGGCCATATGGCAGCGGCAAAGCGGCCGTTGCCCACCAATTGGCCTTTGAAATAGAACGGCCACTCATTTCCCTGAACCTATCGGCGGCAAAAACGGCCGACCTGGACATTTCCCAGGCCATTAAAGCCACCCTGCGAGACGGCCGACTGATGGAAGCCGTCCTCTTCATCACCGGCTGGGAAGAAATCCTGACCGACAACCGCCCGCCCAACCGCCTCTTCGAGCCGCTGCTGGCCTATCCCGGCCTGGTTCTCATTGGCGGCGAAAACGAGTGGCAGCCGGTTGGCTTTGACCGCAAACGGCCGGTTTTATTTGTCTCCCTCGCCGCCCCAGGCTTTGAAGGCCGACACCACGCCTGGCAGACAGCCCTGGATCAGGAGATGCCCGAACTGGCTTCCCTGGCGGGCCAGTTCCAGTTCACGCCGGGCCAGATTGCCGAAGCTGCCGCCACTGCCCGCGACCTGGCTTATGGACGGCAGTCGTCCCTGAACGAAGCCGACCTCTTTGCCGCCAGCCGCGCCCATTCCAACCAGAAACTTTCCGCCCTGGCGACCAAGATCGCCCCCCGCTACCGCTGGCGCGACATTGTGCTGCCGGACGACACCCTCCAACAACTGCGAGAGATGGTCAATACGGCCGAAAAACGGCCGACTGTCTACGAAAATTGGGGATTCGGCCGAAAGATGGCTCTGGGCAAAGGCGTCAGCGCCCTCTTTGCGGGCGAGTCGGGGACGGGCAAGACGATGGCGGCCGATATTATGGCCGGAGAACTCGGCCTTGACCTTTACAAGATAGATTTGTCCATGCTGGTCAGCAAGTACATTGGCGAGACGGAAAAGAATTTGAGCCGCATCTTCCACGAGGCCACCACCAGCAACGCCATCCTCTTCTTCGACGAGGCCGACGCCATTTTCGGCAAGCGTTCCGAGGTCAAAGACAGCCACGACCGCTACGCCAACATCGAAATAAGCTACCTGCTGCAGCGGATGGAAGCCTATGATGGCGTGGTCATCCTGGCGACTAATTTGCGGGGTAATCTGGATGAAGCCTTCACCCGGCGGCTCAGTTTCCTGGTCGAATTTCCTTTCCCAGAAGCGGCCGATCGGGAGCGCATCTGGCAGGTGACGGTTCCAAAGGAAACGCCCCTGGCAGACG
>JBAPRX010000742.1:0-5017 GCA_049281335.1 Promineifilaceae bacterium (SeqCode) | reverse complement strand
CTTCGGCCCGCAGCGTTGTCATGTCTGTGGTTTTGGCCGCTTCCAGTTTGGGGCGGGCCGTTGGGGCGCTGGTCGGGCCGGTCATTTGGGACTGGGGTGGGTTTCAATGGCTGGGGCTAATAGCGGCCGTTATCATGGCCGTTTCAGTCGTCATTCTCACAATCTGGGTACGCGAAGGCTAAATTACACAATTTTCAGCATAGAAAATATAATCACTAGAATATTTCAAACTCGCAATGGAGATATTCTATGCCTCAAAGACAACCCTGGCCCAAAGTCGCTCCCATGCTGGTGGATGTGGCGATGGGGAGAAAAGCGGCCGACCTGGTGATTCAAAACGGCCGATGGGTCAACGTTCACAGTGGTGAAATAATTCCCGAAACGGATGTTGCCATCTGTGGCAGCCGCATCGCCTATGTTGGCCCCGATGCTGGACATACCATTGGCAGCGAAACGCAGGTCATCGAAGCCAAAGGCCGCTACCTGATCCCCGGTCTGTGCGACGCCCACATGCACGTTGAAAGCGGTATGGTCACTGTCACCGAGTTTACCAGGGCTGTCATTCCGCATGGCACAACCGCCATGTTCATTGATCCCCATGAAATTGCCAATGTCCTGGGCATAGAGGGGGTGCGGCTGATGCACGACGAAGCCACCAATTTGCCCATCAACGTCTATGTTCAGGTTCCCAGTTGTGTTCCAAGCGCCCCTGGCCTGGAAACCTCCGGGGCGACAATTGGCCCGGAGGAGGTGGCCGAGGCGATGACCTGGCCCGGCATTATCGGCCTGGGCGAGATGATGAATTTTCCCGGCGTCTATGGCAATGATCCCAAGATGCTGGCGGAGATCATGGAGACGGTTCGGGCCGAGAAGACTGTTGGGGGGCATTATGCCTCCCTGAATCTTGGCCTGCCTTTTCATGGCTACGTCGCCGGTGGCGCGGCCGATGACCATGAAGGAACCCGGAAAGAAGATGCGGTCGCCCGCGTCCGGCAGGGCATGAAAGCGATGCTTCGCCTGGGATCGGCCTGGTATGATGTGGCCGAACAGGTGAAGGCCATTACTGAGCAGGGATTGGACAGCCGCAACTTTATTCTCTGCACCGATGACAGCCACTCCGGGACGCTGGTCCACGACGGCCATATGAACCGGGTCGTTCGCCATGCCATTGCCCAGGGATTACCGGCGATCACGGCGATTCAGATGGCGACACTGAACACGGCCGAGCATTTTGGCCTGGAAAAAGATATTGGCAGCATCACCCCTGGCCGGTATGCCGACATTATTATCAGCCGGGATTTGCCAACCCTGCCAATTGAAGTCGTCATTGCGGCGGGCGAGGTGGTTGCCGAGAACGGCACGCTCCAGATTGACCTGCCGCCCTACCCTTATCCCAAGCTGGCCCGTGACACCGTTCATCTGGGCCGGGAGATAACGGCCTATGATTTCGACATTCCGGCTCCCGCCCCCGAACCGGTGAAGGTGCGGGTCATTGGTGTCATTGAGAACCAGGCTCCCACCAAAGCGCAGTCCAGGGTGCTGCCGGTGGAGAACGGTGTTCTACAAATAGACCCCCGCCAGGATATTGCCCATCTGGCATTGGTGGAACGACACCAGGGAACAGGGAAAGTGGTCAACGGTTTTACCACCGGCTTTGGCTTCAATGTCCCTTGTGCCATTGCCAGCAGCGTCGCCCATGACAGCCACAACATCATCGTGGCCGGAACCAGTAAGTCGAATATGGCCCAGGCTGTGAACCGCCTGGCAGAAGTGGGCGGCGGTGTGGCGGTCTATTGTGATGGGGAGGAGATTGCCCTGGTTGAACTACCCATTGCCGGGCTGATGTCCAATGAACGAGCAGAAGTGGTGGCCGATAAGGCGTCCAGAATGGTGCAGGCGTTTCGGGACTGTGGCTGCCTGATGAACAATGCTTTTATGCAGCTTAGTTTGCTGGGTCTGGTCGTTATCCCAGAACTACGTATCTCTGACCTGGGCATGGTAGATGTTAATGAGTTTAAGGTTGTACCTTTGTTTGTAGAGTAAAGCGATTTGGCAAAATTGCTCTATCTATATTGAAACAGCAGACTTTTGTTGTTTTTCATTTCACAATTGAAGCTCTCTCTATAGGAAGGCAAAACAACAAAAGTCTTTAACGAACAGGAATGTATCATGAGTGAAGTAATTGAAAAAATAAACGAATTGGTAATGGAAGCGGAAGCGGATATTTTGAGCTTCTTTCGAGAAATTGTCGCTATTCCAAGTATGGATAGCGATATTGAGGAAGTCGGCCGTCGTGTCGGTGAAGAGATGACGAAGCTGGGATTTGACGAGGTGTATGTGGATAAGTATGGCTCTATTGTCGGCCGAATTGGCAGCGGCGATACCATCCTGCTCTATGACAGCCACCTGGACACCGTCGGAACCGGCGACCTCAATCAGTGGGAGTGGGATCCCTTTGAAGGCAAGGTCGAAAACGGCATCCTCTACGCACGAGGTGGGTTGGACGAAAAAGGCAGCACCCCTGGCATGATCTACGGCCTGGCAATGGCCCGCGATCTGGGGTTGTTGGACGGTTTCACCGCCTACTACCTGGGCAATGTCGAGGAGTGGTGTGACGGTATCGCCTGTCAGGCTTTTGTGGAATGGGAGGGCATCCGGCCCGATTTTGTTGTTGTTGGCGAACCGACCAAGATGCAGGTTTATCGGGGCCATAAAGGCAGGGTTGAACTGGAAGTGACCTGCCGGGGCAAGAGCGCTCACGCCGCCAGCAACTACCTGGGCGACAACGCCATTTATAAGATGCTGAACTTTGTTGCGGCCGTTCGAGACATGGACGCAATTTTGCCGAGCGACGATTTTCTAGGGCAGGGACGCATCACCGTCACCCGCATGACCAGCAAAAGCCCCAGTGACAACGCCGTGCCGGATGAATGTACGGTCTTCATTGACCGCCGAACAACCTTTGGCGAAACGAAAGAGGGTATCATCGAAGGAATTAAGGCTTTGATTCCTGAACAAGATCGGGCCGACTTTACGGTTCGGGAACTGACCTATGATGAGCCAAGCCACACCGGAGAAGTCTTTGTCTATGAAAAGTATTTCCCGGCCTGGGCAATGGATGCGGCCGATCCTTTTGTGAAAGCCGGACAAGAAACGGTCAAGGCTTTGTGGAACCGCGAAGGGGCCGCCGGAAAGTGGGACTTTTCCACCAACGGCAACTATTGGCGGGGCAAGGCCGGCGTCCCCAGCATCGGCTTCGGCCCCGGCGACGAAATCTACGCCCATGCCGTCAACGAGCATGTCCCCCTGGCCGAAGTCGTCGAAGCAACCAAGTTCTACGCCTTACTGCCGAGTATGATAAGGAAAAATTAACACAGCGGGGAGAAGTGACACTTCTCCCCGCTGTGTTAAAAAATCACCATGAAACTATTGGTTCAGCCACAAACGACGCCTTTGAGCGGTGAAATTAGTGTGCCGGGGGATAAATCTATCAGCCACCGGGCGATTATGCTGGCTTCGTTGGCGGAAGGAATCAGCGAAATCCGCCAATGGCTTCCGGCAGGGGATACCCTGGCAACGTTGGCGGCGTTTCGGGATTTGGGTGTCAAGATTGATGTCGGCCGAAAAACGCCACAAGCCTGGGATTTGACCATCGAAGGTCGGGGCTTATATGGGCTGGAGCCGCCGGATCGGCCGCTTGACTGCCGCAATGCCGGAACCTGTATGCGCTTGATGGCTGGTATCATGGCCGGGCAGCGTTTTCCCTCTGTTTTGGATGGCAGCGAACAGTTGCGGAAACGGCCGATGCGCCGCATCACCGGCCCTCTAGGCGAGATGGGAGCCAATATTGCCGACCATGACGGCCGTGCGCCGCTCCATATCCAGCCCGCTCCTTTGCATGGGGTAGAGTATGAAATGAAAGTCGCCAGCGCCCAGGTGAAAAGCGCTTTGCTCCTGGCCGGACTCTATGCCGAAGGCGACACTCGTATCTACCAGCCCGGCCCGGCCCGCGACCACACCGAGCGTATGTTACAGGCTATGGGCCTCGACATTGAAGCGGCGGATAGTTGGATTTCGTTGCGGAAAGGTAACGGCTCCGGGGCAATTTCGCTCCAGCCGCTGGATTTGACCGTTCCGGGCGATTTGTCTTCGGCCGCTTTTCCTCTGGTGGCCGCCGCCATTGTTCCCCATTCCAAGATCAGGTTGAATAACATTGGCTTTAACAAGACGCGCACCGGGCTGCTGGAGATCATGCAGGAGATGGGGGTGCAGTTTGTGGTTGAGGCGGTGCGGACAACGGGCGGCGAACCAACGGCCGATCTGACCATTCAATTTGATGAGATGCACAGTACGGCCGTTGCCGGGGAAACCGTTCCCAGAGCGATTGATGAGTTTCCGGTGTGGGCGGTGGCAGCGACCCAGGCCGCAGGCGACAGCACCGTCCGGGATGCGGCCGAACTACGGGTCAAGGAGGTGGATCGGATTTCGCTGCTGGCCGGGGAAATGCGGAAGTTGGGGGCGAAAATCAGCGAACAGGCCAACGGCTTTACCGTACATGGCCCTATTCGGCTGGAAGGCGGCGATGTGGAGAGCTTTGGCGACCACCGCCTGGGCATGGCGCTGGCTGTTGCTGGACTGGTTGCCCGTCAGGAGACGGTGGTTCATGATGCGGGCTGCATTGCCGACAGCTTCCCGGCCTTTGTAGAAACGATGCAGACGTTGGGTGCGAATATGGCATGGGTGGAGGAGTGAGTGGCTGTCGCTGGTAATTAGGTAATTAGATAATTAACCGGGATCAACTCACAATTACTCAGTTACCCAATCACCAATCACAAATGATCACCGCAACCACCCAACTCCTCGGCCTTCTTGGCTGGCCCGTTCACCACAGCTTTAGCCCTGCCATGCATAATGCGGCGGCGGCCGAGTTGGGGTTGGATGTGGTTTATGTGGCGCTGCCCGTTCATCCTGATTTGTTGGGGGATGCTGTGCGGGGATTGGCCGCGCTGGGCTTCCG
>JBAPRX010000741.1:0-1953 GCA_049281335.1 Promineifilaceae bacterium (SeqCode) | reverse complement strand
TGACGTAGAAGGCGCTGCAATCGAGGGGGACAAACATCCATTTGTGGGGATTGACTACCAGCGAGTCGGCCAGTTCAACCCCGGCCAGAATGTGCTGCATTTCGGGGACAATAGCGGCCGTTCCGCCATATGCCCCATCCACATGAAGCCACAAGCCGTACTTCTTGCAGATGG
The DNA here is from genome assembly GCA_049281335.1 of Promineifilaceae bacterium (SeqCode). Lineage (GTDB taxonomy): Bacteria > Chloroflexota > Anaerolineae > Promineifilales > Promineifilaceae > JAKEFB01. The sequence goes on along the minus strand of JBAPRX010000741.1, from coordinate 1,779 downwards.
CGGCAATGGCCGGAACGGGGTCAATGCTGGTGGTGGCTGTTGTGCCGATGGTTGCAGCTACGAAAAACGGCCGCCATCCGGCTGCAATATCATCTTCGATGGCCGCTTCGAGCGCAGCGGTGTCCATCTGAAAATCGGCGTTCACCGGAATTTTCCGCACCCCTTCTTGCCCAATGCCAACTGTCATAGCCCCTTTTTCTACCGAAGAGTGGGTTTCCTTCGAGATATAAAGCCGCAAACGTGGGAGGTCGGGTCGCCCGGCCATTCCTTTCTGGCGGATGTCCAGGTCTAGGGCTTCGCGGGCGGCGGCAACGGCTAATAGGCTGGACATGGAGGCACCGTCGGTGATGACGCCGTGAAAGGCGTCGGGGCGTCGGGCGTCGGGGCGTCGGGCGTCAGGGCGTCGGGTGTCGGGCAGGCCGAGCATTTCCAGCAGCCAGTTGAGGGTGACGGTTTCCAGTTCGGTGGCGGCGGGGGAGGTGCGCCAGAGCATGCCGTTGATGTTGAGGGCGCTGGTGAGCATTTCGCCCAGGACACCGGGAGCCGAGCCGGAACTGTTGAAGTAGGCCATGAAGCCGGGGTGGTTCCAGTGGGTGATGCCGGGCAGGATGATGTTCTCGAAGTCGGCGAGGATGGCTTCCATTGGTTCGCCGTCTTCGGGCGGGCCGTCGGGGATTTGGGAGGCGATTTCTCCTGGGTGGCTGCGAGAGAGGACGGGAAAACGGCCGACGTTCTCCAGATAGTCGGCTATCCAGTCAATCAGTTGGTGTCCGTATTGGCGGAATTCGTCGGGGGGTAGGTCGCCGATCATGGTTTCTCCTTGGAAAGAAATTTTAACGCAGAGACGCAAAGGGGCAAAGACGCAGAGGATTTTTTAGGAATAACTATAGTGGGATTCGGCCGAATGGAAAAAAAGCCCCGCACTTTTTAGGTGCGGGGCTTCATATTAACTTTGCAAACGGCCGATTCAGCAATCCATCAATCGAGGCAGCAGCGCCGTACTGACGCCTGACATTAGTTTGACAGAATCGCCTCAATTGGCTTTTCCGGGATGGAGAACGCTTCTTGTTTGGTGAAGGTCAGTTCGCCATCCTCGGCGTCAATGAGGACGCAGTCGCCTTTGACGAATTTGCCCTGGAGCAGTTGGACTGACAGCGGGCTTTCGACGTAGCGTTGGAGGGCACGTTTTAACGGCCGTGCGCCAAAGTCTTCGTCATAGCCCTGTCCGGCCAGCCACTCTTTGGCGGCTTCAGTCAATTGAATTTGCAAGCCGTGTTCCACCAGCCGGTTGCGGACGTCTTTCATTTGCATATCAACGATTTCGATGACGTCATCCTGGGTCAGCGGCTCGAAGATTATGATCTCGTCAATCCGGTTGAGGAATTCGGGCCGGAAGGTTTTCTTCAAAGCCTCCTCAATCCGCTTGTGGTCTGCCTCTTCTTCCTCGCTGCGCATACCGGCAAACCCTAAGGCGCCGGAGCGGCGGACGAAGGAGGTGCCGACGTTGCTAGTCATGACGATGACGGTGTTGCGGAAGTTGACGGTGCGTCCCTGTCCATCGGTTAAACGGCCGTCATCCAGCAGTTGCAGCAGCGAGTTCCAGACATCGGGATGGGCTTTCTCTATTTCGTCGAAAAGGACGACGCTGTAGGGGCGTCGGCGGACCTGTTCGGTCAACTGCCCGCCCTGCTCGTAGCCAACATAGCCCGGCGGCGCACCAAAGAGGCGGCTAACGGTGTGTTGTTCCCGAAATTCGCTCATATCCACCCGGATGAGGGC
>JBAPRX010000740.1:0-2253 GCA_049281335.1 Promineifilaceae bacterium (SeqCode) | reverse complement strand
GCAAGCGGTATCTGTAAAGTGGGTACTCGAAGGCAGCTTTGTCAAATTACACGTTACATCCACGCTGCCTCCTTCCGAAAACCAACCACCCTATCAAGCCATCTATTTCATTGGCTACGATGAGCGGGATGACACTTATGTGATGCATTTGTTGGACACCTTTGGTGCGGGTTATTCACGAGTGATTGGTTTGGGCAAGCGAGATGGAAACACGATCCCTTTTGTTTTCCAATATACAGATACCCCTTTTACGAATCGGCTTATCTGGGAATCTGGCACCCAGAGTTGGAAATTTGAACAGACATATGAGCAGCATGGTCAGGTCCACACATTTGCAACCAAACACATGAGACACAGGTAGTAAGGGATAAGTCTTCCAGTGAAAAGTGGCTGGCACACTTGATTTTATTAGAGTGGCGGGAGAGGCGTTTTTTGGGAATTGATATTTTGTATCACATTCCTCGCACTTTTTTCACGGGTATTGAGCCGAAATGTAACGTGTGATTTTGTCTGCTTGACTGAGATAAGTAGCGGCCGTTTCCTCATTCGTCTCTATCTCTGCTAACCGGGTATATATCTGCCACAAGACCGGCCTGACCATGAGTGCCTCCGCCGCTTCCCGCGCTTTTTCCAGGGTCAGGCGAGCCTTCTCAGACTGTCCCAGAAAATCGAAAGCACGCGCCTGCAGCCAGAACGCCTGGGCGCGAAACGGCCGAATCCCATATTGCTCTAATGTTTCTGTCAATGCCTGTCCTAATTCTGCAGTTTCCTCCCCACGACCTTGAAGTAAGGCAATTTCACCACCCAGCCAGGGAATCAATGCCACCCCAAAATCAGTCAACTCACCGTAAAAATGATTCCGGGCAGCCTGCAAATAATGATCGGCCAGCTTAGCGTTCCCTTGCAATTGGTGTAAATAGGCCAGGACAGCTAACGGCGCCGCACCCAAAGCGGCCATCTTATCAGCCTTGGCGACGGCCGTTTCACATACGGCAATGCCATGCTCATACTCACCCAGATAAGCAAACAGCAGCCCCATCTCTGCCCGTGTCCGCACTGCGGGAACATGGAAGCCAGCCTGTTCACCTAATGTGATGCACATTTTCATTTCTGCCAGCGCTTCGCTGAACCGCCCTCGTTCCATCAACACAAAACCGGTTACCAGACGGCCGTATGACTGATTCCAAATATTGCCGATTTCCTCGCTCAGCGCCTGGGCTTCAGCGGCCGTTTCTAAAGCGGCGTCATAATCCCCCTCCAGAATAGCTTGAAACAGCGCCTCTTCTGACAAACTATCTGCCAACATTGCCCGATTGCCCAATTCGCGCCAAAGGGTCTGGGCCGTTCTCAGCGCCGTGATGGCCTGCTCAAACCGGCCCAAGTATTGGTAAGCGCGGCGTAAATCATGAATGGTGAAAGCTTCCTGCTCGCGCAATCCATTCTGGCGGGCTAGCGCCAGTGACGCTTCCCCATCCTGCACTGCTCCTTCAGGGTCGCCGGAGAGCATCTTAATCAACAGGCTATTCCACAAAATTTTTGCTTCCGCCGCCTGGTCACCGAGAGACTGTGCCAAAGGCAGTGCCTTTGTAATCAGGGCTGCGACCTCTGTTGGGTTATAGTAAACGGTTGGAGCAGCATAAACGGTCATCCGAGCTATTAGAGCGGACAATAGCAAATTCGGATCATCCTGTTCCTGGGCCAGATCAATGAACAACTGGTATACGTCCAATGCTTTTTCATACTCCCCTGCCAATTCCTGAGTCCGGCCCCAATTCAAATATAACTGTGACAGCCTGTCCAAATACACCTTTTGGAGGAGTGGCCGTATTTCGTGGGCCTCTTCAAAATGGTTCGCCGCCTGGGCTGATGCAGAGAGGCTCATTGCATTTTGGCCAGCTTCCAGGAGATATTGAAAAGCCAGTTCATACTGTCCAGCGAGTCGGGCATGATGGGCCAGGACTGCTGCACTGGCACCGCTTTCTTTCAGCCAGGTCAGCGCCCGACGGTGAAAGACGCGCCGCCGGGCATCCCCCGCCTCCGAATAAACCACTTCCCGAATGGTATCGTGCGTAAAAAGATAAACGGGAATTGTCAGATTTCCCTCTTGGGGGTTTTCAAAAAGCAGTTGGCCTCGCAGCAACGTATCTAACCCCGAAAGGCCGGTAATTTCATCAATGTTGCTAACGTGGCATAACGCCGCAAATGTGGCCTGATGGCCTAACACTGCGCTGGCAGTCAACAGAGCTGCTGCCG
>JBAPRX010000739.1:0-1908 GCA_049281335.1 Promineifilaceae bacterium (SeqCode) | reverse complement strand
GTCCTATGTGCCTCCGAGATGTTGGCGTGAAGCGAAATCTGATTCTCCCTCTGGCGGAAGCTGCTTACATTGATCTGAACTGGTGGACAAATCCCCGGCAGGTTGATGAAGGAGTGATGAAGCGGTTATATGAGGCTGCTTATTAAGCAAGTGAGCATGTAAGCAAGTAGGCAAATGTTTGTTTATATTGATTTGGAACATGACAATCTGAAGAGCGACCCGGATGCCTGGGAGCGATCTTTGGCGCGGCGGCTGCGCCATAAGTATTACATGGAGGCGATTTCGGGGGACACCTGCCTCATTGTGCGCTATTTTCGGGCCAATCCGGCGCTGCTGCGGGAGGTGGAGGCGCGGGCGGTTGTTATCAGCGGTTGTTTCACCGATTTTGAGCATTACAGCGAAGAAAGTCTGGCCGGGTTGAGCGCCATTTACCATGAGGGAAGCCTGCCAACGCTTGGTTTTTGCGCCGGTCATCAGTTAATGGCCCAGGCATATGGGGCGGAGATTGGGCCGATTGGGATGATGCCATTGGGAGTGGTTGAAGACCACCCCACATTGGAACTACCGGTATTCAGTCCTGCTTTTAAGCAGGAACGGGGCTTCACGGCCGTTGAGATATGTGAAAAGCATCCCTTGTTTGATGGCTTTAACGGCCGTGCTGACTTTTTCGAGGCCCATTATTGGGAGGTGAAGGAAGCGCCGGACGAGTTTCGCGTCCTGGCCCGCAATGAAACCAGCAGGATTCAGGCGATGGCCCACGAAACACGGCCGCTTTTTGGCCTTCAGTTTCATCCCACCATCCACAATGCCGATTATCCAGACGGCCGTCGTCTCCTGGAGAATTTTTTCCGCCACTATGTGAATGAGGATGGGGCGTAGAAGACGCAGACAGGAATCCGGCCCGCCAAAGGCCAAAGTGAATCCCTTTCCACCTGGGCTGGAAGGGGGGCGATACCGGCCTCTGTCCGACGCCGATGTTCAGCGCATCCACGATGCTGCCCTGCAGGTACTGGTCCAAACCGGTGTAGAGGTTGTCGAGTCGGAATGCCGCGAGATTTTTGAGAAGGCCGGAGCGCGGGTGGATAAGGCGCAGGACAGAGTTTTTCTGTCGAAGGAACTGGTTGAGGCAGCATTGGCCCAGGCCAATAAGGATGTGGTGCTGTACAGTCAGGACGGCCGAACCGACCTCCATCTTAGAGGCAAACGGGTGCATCTTGGCACCGGGGGGGCGGCGGTGCAGGTGCTAGACCCGGAAACGGGGCAGGCGCGGGATTCCCGGCTGCGTGATTTGTATGACATCGGCCGTCTGGTGGAGACGCTGGACAACATCCACTTTTATCTGCGCCCGGTCGTTGCCCGTGATGTGTCGAATGACGATATTGACATTAACACCTTCTATGCCTGTCTAGCAGCGACCAACAAGCACGTGATGGGCGGCTGTTATTATCCGCAGAAGGTGGCTGAGTTTAAGAAGGTGGGGACGATCATAGCCGGTGGGGAGGAGCAGTTTTTGCAACGGCCGTTTCTCTCTCTCAATTTAGGTTATATGGTCAGCCCCTTGAAATTTGCGCCGGAGACAGTAGAGACATTGACGGCGGCTGTTCGGGCAGGGCTGCCCGTTGCCCTGGTTTCCGCGCCGCTGGCGGGAGCCACCGCCCCTGCGTCCCTGGTGGGAACGTTGGTGCAGGTCATTGCGGAAGAGTTGGCCGGACTGACCTATGTCCAACTGCTGCGACCGGGCCATCCGGCGTTGATGGGCGGGATGCCGCTTCTGGCCGATTTGCGAACGGGGAATATGATTGGCGGTTCGGCCGAGTTGGCCTTGATGAATGCGGCGTCAGCGCAGATAACGCAGTTTTATGGGCTGCCGGTCTATAATTCGTGCGGGATTACGGAGAGTAAGGTTCC
>JBAPRX010000738.1:0-6783 GCA_049281335.1 Promineifilaceae bacterium (SeqCode) | reverse complement strand
ACATTTGGCCGGGCGGTCTGAAAGTCAGGATCGAGTTCGACCAGTTTCAGGCTCATTAAAACATCTACCAGATCGCCGGGACGCATAGCATAAGCAGCGCCGGAATATCGATCAATTGGCACGGCCACAGAAACTTTGCCCTGGTCCACGTAAAGGGCAAGATCGGAACCTATTGATACGAGATCGGTTGGGTTTAAGGCCAGCATCGGCAGAATAATTTCCTGTCCGGCGCTGACTTTGGTTTTTAGTAGCTGGCCAACAACCAGTTCAGTATCATCAAATGTCACCCTGGCGGCGACAGCAACGTTTGTGTCTGGCCGCAGATCCACCCGAACGAGATCTGGTGTGATTCGTGTCCCCACAGGTAAATCAATAACGGCAACGACCACAGGAACAAATTGTACCTCTGGCGTCGCTGTTGGAACAGGGCCGGTATTCTCTTGACCCGGCGATTGAGTACCAGTTTCAACTATCGGGCCGTTATCACCATTTCCTAGCAAACCAGCAAATGGGCCTCCATCTGAGAGGACTAAAAAAACGGCACCGGCAGCCACAACCAATACCAGAAGCACCAAGATGAGCAAAATAAAAGTTCTTGGACGCATAGTGGGTTCCTTTCGCTACTGATTCAAGAGGGGAGACAAGATTAGATTATTGAGTGCCACCGCCGCCCTCCACCGGGCCTTCTTGTATCTCCAGCGTTGTCGTAATAAAACCACCAATTGTGTAGTTGAAGTTTGGCGGTATTTCAATACCAAATTGAGTTAGCAAATAGTCAATGTCTACATTCTGAACAGTGTAGAGCTGACCATCATTTGCTGCTCGAAGAGCAAAATCAATATCGGCCGAAGTTTCAACCGCATATTTCAGGAAAAGTAACTGCTGAGGTGGCAAGGCAATCAGAGCAACATTGGGCAGTTCTGGGGTTGGTGATGGTAAAGCAGCCGGGTCGGGAGTTGGCGTTGGTTCGTTCGGATCCGGCGTTGGCGTCGGTGGTTGGGGTGCACCTTTTTGTGTATAGGTTCCCACCTGAATAACCCGTGCATTTTGCAATATCACTGAAATTGGAACCGGTCGTTGTGAATCTTCCGATGGGCCAATCATGGCAACATCACCCGTCGGCAGTGTTTCAAATCGGCCGTAAGGGTCTATCACAACCAGACTGGGAATAGTTTGCTCAGTATTGCCTTCGCCAGAAGATTGTTCTTGAACAAAGAAGGTGATGCTGTTGGCAAGCAAGGTCTGAAATTCTTCGTCAATGGCGCTCAATGAAAAGGAAAGCATGACATCAACCGAATCACCCGGTTCCAGCGCATAACCAATACTGGAAAGCCGATCCATTGGCACACCAATCGCTTCCCACCCAGGCGGGATTAACGATGCCGGGCCATACTCTTGCTGACCAACGAGGGTAGGATCCCGAACAAGACTGTCTGTGGTTAAAGTCTCGCCCTGGTAAATATCTGTACGGGCATAGAGACCAACCGCATCCTCAATCCTGGTGATCACATTGCTCCCGACATCTGAAGCCAGCCGCATATCGGTGGTTAGTTCGTTTTCTGTCATTTGAAAACCGCGCTGAACGGTTTGCAAAGAAACAACCACTTCGACCATACGAGCGCCTGGATCGATTGTCGGTGAGGGGGTAACGTTCGGCTCAAGTGTTGAGACCCCATCTGGGGCAACAACAGGTCCGGCGATCTCCGGTTGTTGCAACTGCAAGAACAGGAAAACACCGACTACGGTGAATAATGCAATCCCCATTAGGCCAATGAGAATGGCTATTAGACGGCGGCCTCTCATAGTTCCATTCCTTCAAACTGGTCACGGTGGAATGATGCTAACTGAAAAGACATTGCTCATTCCATGAGTACCACTAAATCATTGTCGAGCTAGACATAAAGATTGTAGTACAATTTCAACAATATGTAAACCCCAGAGGCATATCTTATCATATGTCAAGTTACATGGCAAATGTTAGAAGCCCATATAGGGGGTTTTTTGCCAAAAATAGGAAACGAGTCCTACTAGGTATGGGCTTTAAGGTCGTCTGGGGGCCACAGTTGCCGGGCTTCGACAGGCTGATTGATGGGAATGATGAAAGTAAAGACGGTTCCTTCACCGGGCGAACTCTCAAACCAGATTCGGCCGTTGTAGGCTTCAACCAGCGCCCGAACGATAGAAAGACCCATGCCGATCCCCCCAGCCCGTACCTGTCTGCTCAATCGGTCGGGCCGGAAGAAATCTTCAAAAACGTGGGATTGGTCATCCAGATCGATTCCAATACCTTCGTCGCTAACGCTGACCAGGGCAAATTTCTGGCCCGGATCCATTTCGGATTCGAGAAATGCGGCAATGCGTATCTCTCCACTCGGCCGGTTGTATTTGACGCTGTTGGCAATCAGTTCTTGCAAAATCGTCGAGATGTGGATCGGATCGGCCTGGATAGGTGGAAGTCTGCTGTCAACCTCCACCGTCATTCGCTGCTCGTTCTCGCTTGCCATATATTCCAGTTCTCGCACAATCTGGTTGATAAGCTGGCGCAGGTCGGCATGACCGGCTTTGTAGTCTACCCGGCCACCTTTTGCCGATGAGGCAAAGATCAGGCTGTTGATCAACTGGACCATTCGGTCGGCGTTGCGTTGGATGGTGGAGAGGAATATTTTCTGGTTTGGGTTTATCTCCCCACCTGTGCCGCTTTGCATCAGTTCAACATAGCCTTTGATAGCCGTCAGGGGTGTCCGCAGTTCGTGGGAGATGGTGGTCAGGAAGGCGCTTTTGGCCCTTTCGGCCTGGTACTCGGCGCTGATATCTCGCAAAATGGCAACGGTTCCTTGAACGGCCCCTGCTTCATCATAGACGAGGTTCATCTGGTTTTGGAGCACACGGCCGTTCATTTCAAATTGAGTGCTGCCTGCTGCCCGCTCGCCATTGCTACTGCCGCTGGGAAGGGGCAAACGAGCCAACACCTCCGCAGTGGGTCGGCCGACCAGTTCCTCAACGCCCACCCCGACATTTGCAGCGGCCGTCTGGTTAGCATATTCAATCGTCCCTTCATTATTAATGAAAATGACCCCGTCGGTAATACACTCTAATATCGGCCGTTGCGATTCGATCATTTCGCGTGAAATAGTGCCAATAGGACGCCTGGTATTTGAAAAAGTGGCAGAAAGGATGGGGGGAATAATTGGAACGGGGACAGGACGGCTGCGAACATATGCTACGGCCGTCAACGGAACAGCCGGTAAAAATCCCCAACTCAGGATTTCACCGGCAGGTTCTGGGAAAAGTAATCCTAATACCAGACCAACCCCTCCGCCGATCAGGAGAGGCAAAACCCCTGTCTCCAACCCCCGAAGTAAAATGAGCCAGGCAACAATTTGGGTAACAATGTAACTGGATTGGGCTGCGAACACGTCCGAGGAAAACACAAAATTAAACAAAATCAGCCGAAAGCTGTCCCAGATGATCAGAGCGACCAGAACTTGCCCCATCTGGCTGCGTTCCCTGCCTACTCGCCATAGCCAATAGATTGAAGCCAATGTGACGATTATAGAAAGGATTTGAAACAGCAACAGCATCCGTTTACCAGCCCTTGAGTATGACCTCATCTACTCCAAAGGTTCGCAGCCTTCGGAAAGATAAGTTTGTGACTAATGAGAAGGTAGTGGTGAATCTGTTAGTAAGCGCCACCAGGCCTGCCAGGGGCGAGCATATTCGGCCGGGTCTGGTGTTGGGGTAGGTTGTGGAGATGGTCCCGGTGTCCCTTCGACAATTAGCGGCACGATTCGCTTCTCTCCCGGCAGGATGTAGCCACCTTCATCTCGTGCGTAAGCAGCCACATAGTCTTCGCTTTGAACATAGGAAAGGGTGACGCGCAGTTCGACCTGACGAGTTTGCTCTGTTTCCAACTCTGTTTCCAGAGATTCTTCCCCCGTTCCAACAAGACGGCCGGCCTGGGCGCGGCGGTTCAAGTCCAGGGCCACAAACAGCCCGGCAAGAATAGCCACCAGAATAACAATTTGAGTGGCTGTCAGGATGGGTCGGTGTGATAATAGCTTACTCCACATGGCTCTAAAATCTTAGCTCCTAATTGCCACAGAGGCAAATCCTCAAAAGGTACTATTCCTTATTCTACTACGATCTGGACCCAAAAGGGATCACCTGCTTCAACACCAACTCCAAATAAGACGCCATTTGCATTTCGCAGTTTCCACTCGCTCCGGTAATCGCCTGGTTCTTCCGGTGCAACCAGTATAACAGATAGTTCAATCGTTTCCCCAGGTTCGACAACCTGATCTAATGGTTGAATGTCTGGGCCGCCCATCTGGTCCCCGGTTACAAAGACAAGGCTGTAGTCCGTTCCCCAGGTGCACGTTCCAGTGTTTAGCAGTTCCCATGTTTTGGTGAAGGTTTCGCCAGCTTCAATGACGGTATCATCAGGTATGCTGATGTCGGCCGTAAAATCCATATCATCTACACAGTCGCCCACCACATTTTCAGGTGCGGGTAAGAATTGATAATCCCATCCAAAGTTGACATCTGCTTTGTTTTGGGCCGGATCAACTGTCACAGTCATCTCGCCTGTTGCGCTGTCGGCCGTGTTCGTCCACTGGCCCGGAATTAACAAGGAGGCATTCGCGGCATTGGTCGTGTCAATGGAAACGCAGTACGTGCCACCCAGCAGCCCACTGAATAGATAGACCCCATCCTCATCGGTGATGGTCGTTCCCAGACCAACTGCCGGACACGGCCCTGCACCTAAATTCACCATTACCCCGCCAAGGCCCGGTTCGCCAGCCTTCAGTTGTCCATCGGCGATATAAGAGCCATCAGCGCGGGTAACGCAGTCAAATGAAGCCGTCACCGGTCCCCCCCCTTCCCCACCACTGATAGTACACAAATCATGCCAGACAAGTCCGCTGATGACGGCATTACTTTGATCCGGTACATTGTCATTTTGCAGAGCGAAAGTTCCGCCGATGCCATTAACCTGCACGGTATAGATACCTGCTTCCAGGTTTAGCACATCGAGGTCAATCGTCTCAGTAAAAGGCTGCTCCGCATCCAAACAGGCGACCCCGGCTGCCCGTAGCGTGTGAATCGTGATCTGGAAACGGCCGCCTTCCCGATTGTTCTCGATCCGCTCAATGGTTGTACAACTGTCGGGCAAGATACCCTCCACAACAACCTGAATCTGGATTGGAAACGTTTCTAGCTGGCGAATATCCAACGCCGTCACCTGGGCCAGCCCCGCCACTGGGAGCGATGGCGTGGGAGTATCGGCCGTTTCCTCAACAACAGGTGGCGGCGTGCAGGAAACCAGGAAGAAAAAAACGAGGAGCCATTTGAAAATGCGGTTTTCTCTTATCATGCCCTGTATTATCCAGGTTGTCGGGCTGTGTTGCAATCAGGTAGAATCAGGTAAATGGAAAGTCGTTCTCGGCCAGATTATCTCATTATCGGACACGTTACTCATGACTTAACACCGGCAGGCATCACAACAGGCGGAACCGTCGCCTATTCCGGGTTGGCAGCCCAGGCTTTGGGGTGTCGAACCTGTGTTGTAACCAGCGCCGGACCGGACTTTGATCCGACGACGGAGTTACCCGGCCTGGATGTTCATATCGTTAATGCGGCTGAAACAACAACCTTTGAGAATATTTACACGGCTGATGGCAGACAGCAGTTCATTCACCGGAGAGCGAGTGAAATTGAAGCGGTCGATATACCACCAACCTGGCTGCAAGCACCCATTATCCATCTGGCCCCACTAGCCGATGAGTTTTCTCCGGAAATCATCCATACCTTTTCGACCGGCAGAGTTGGCATTACCCCTCAGGGTTGGTTAAGAGAATGGGATGAAAGCGGCCAAATAAAGTATAAGAGCTGGCCCCCGGATGCGGCCGTTTTATCAAAAGCGGCCGTTCTTGTGGTTAGCGAGGAAGATATTCCTCCCAACGAACTGCTGCGGCCATACCGCGACCATGTGCCAATTCTGGTGCAGACCAGGGGACGGAAGGGCTGCGCCGTTTACCAGGGCGAAAGCTGCTACAAGTTCCCAGCACCAGACGTGCAGGAGGTCAACCCGACAGGCGCGGGTGACATCTTTGCTACCGCTTTTCTCATTCGCCTGCAACAGACAAACAACCTTCGGGAAGCGGCCGTGTTTGCCAACAAGATCGCAGCCTGGTCCGTCACCGGGAAGACACTGCCAGAAAAGATTTCAGTCATTGAGAAACACCTTGAAAGATAATTTCATGTCACGCAAAGTCGCCAAGACGCTAAGAAATGCTCTCTTTTACCCCATATTCTTTGCATCCTCTGCGCCTTCGTGTGAGATTTATCAGTTGCGAAGCGATTTATGACCAAAATTTATGCTGTTGCCATGCAAAAAGGCGGCGTTGGTAAAACAACCAGCGTCGTGAATATCGCTGCGTTTCTGGCACGCAGCGGCTGCCGGGTGCTGATTGTCGATATGGACCCGCAGGCCAATGCCACTTCTAACTTTGGTTATAATAAGCACGAGATTGAAGGCTCCATATATAATCTTTTATTGGAAGAGACGGACTACAAGCAGCTTGTTATCCATGATCCGGAGACAAAGGTTGATTTGCTCCCGGCCAGTTCGGCTCTGGCCGGTGCGGAGGTTGAACTGGTTAACCTTATGGCACGTGAATACCGGCTGCGGGATGGGTTGGCCTCAGCCAACGGCAATTTCGACTATATTTTGATAGATTGCCCGCCTAGTTTAGGGCTTTTGACCGTCAATGGCCTTGCGGC
>JBAPRX010000737.1:0-13479 GCA_049281335.1 Promineifilaceae bacterium (SeqCode) | reverse complement strand
AACAGACACATCTTCAACGCCTGAATCCGTATAGACCAGTTCGGTCCCAAATTTGGCGTAAAGCTGAAAGACGTAGTAACTGGGGCGAAGTTCTCCCCGGCCAATGATGCCCCAGCCGCCATGCCCGCCGGAAGAAGTCAACATCCAATGGTTGACCATGAAGACATCCTGGTACATAAGACGGCCGAACATTTCGGCCACCCAAATGGCATTGTAATGGGAATCGGGGGTAGCTTTGCCCCCAACGGCAGGATTGTAGTGGGTGTTGACTTCGGTAATGGCAATGGGTATATCCCGTCCGGTGTATTCTTCAATTAATCCACGAAGGTAGGGAATGGTCTGATCCCATTCTTTAGACTGCTGCCGTAAATCTTCAATGCTTACATCAGGCTTGTTCCCGCTTGGAAATGGATAGCGGTGAAAGGTAACGACGTCAACCAGGTCGCCATTGGCTTTAAGGAATTCGATCATCCAATCCCGCCCGGAGGAGTCTTTGGGATTGGCATCGGCATTATACGTAAACTGGTGGATTTCCGGCCCCAGCAGCTTGATGGTGGGATCTACTTCTTTCATGGCAAGGGCAAATTCGCGCCACTCGCGGTTAAATTGTTCGGTATCGTAGTCGTCAGCCACGCCTAGCGCCTTTAATTCGGCCGCAAACAGAGTCGGTTCGTTGCCAATGCTCCAATATTCAACGCCGTATTCTTTTTCAACGTTGACATAGTGGACGAGATCGGCCGCTTGTTCGGGTGTTCCCTGCCGCAATCGAACCGAGATGGTTGGAATTGCACCCACCTGCTCCGTAAAAGAGATGAAGGAGTCAATATGATAGCTTTTGAGGTCGTTGCGGTCGCCCCAGGCACCACCGGGAAACCGGATGGCTTCCACGTGAGAGTCGAAAGCGGCGGGCAGCATATCCACCGGGACAGCGATCCAGGGGCCGTAGTTGGAGCCAAAGAAATAGGGGCTTAAAGTTCCGACCTGGCGGCCCGGCTCTACCACGAGTTCGCCGGAAGCGGCTGGCGGAACGGGCGTAGGTTCAGTCGTGGGTGTTGGTTCTGGGATAGGGGTCGGGGTCGCCACCTCCTGGCTGCAAGCAGCCATCAGCAAACACCATAAAATTAAAAGATAGGATTTCCTAAACACCAGTTTTCTTCCTCCATGTAACCGGTTACATAGACAATTTTACACGTTTTTTTCAGAAGGGCAATAAAAAGCGCCGCTTTCCTTTAAATAATTGACAACTTTGCAGCGTTAAATTTGAAACAATCATAAAGGTGGTTTGGACGCCCCTCCCAAAATGGCTGGCTGACAACACCCTGGCTCCGGTTTTCTCTAGGCCGATTTTATTACACCGGCCGAATTATATTGGACGTGATGTAAGCTTGATACGAATCTGCGATGGATCGTGTATCCGGTAGCCCTCCTCTGTTTGTTCCGTCACTTCCCCGGCCTGCCTGATCCTTTCGGTTACTTTTTCTAACTCCGCTTTATTTGGTAAGACAATGGTGAAGTAGCGCACCCCCAATGAGTCCGGCGGCAGTGGCGGTACGCCCTCCCCCCGCCAGGTATTTATAGCGATAACATGGGGTTTTTCGGCCGTTAATTTCGTTTTGTAATTCCATTTTTGTTCGGGTTACCCTGCTACACCAATGATCTGTTATTTTAGGGAATCAGAAGTACCACCAGGGTTATCACCAGCCCAAACGCGACTGCTTTCATCTGGACACGCCTCGCCTGACTCCTGACCTGGGCCAGTTCTTTTTCATCTTCAATCTTCTCGACTTCGTCCCCCAGTTGGCGCGATCCTCGCGCTGCCAGACCCACTCAGGTCTTGTCGCGCCATTGAAAATAACCTGACGCGCCACCGGCTAAAAGGGGAAATAGGACAAGCCGCCACCAGAGACTGATCCCGGTAGCAACCAAGGCGATTAATACCACCAGACTAATAATAAACATTATCACGCCGCTCTTTAATCGCTTCTCGCGTTCGGCCTTACTGATATTGGGGATACATACTTGACCTGTCTCTATTTCCATTTTCACCTCAATAATTAAGAGCTAAATCTCTAATCCCAGTATACGATATCAAAGCGGAGCAAGCACAATACGGCCGTAAGCCACAAAAGCTGCTAAGGTAAACAGGACGAGGTAAATGACAATGGCTTGATATTCCTTTGATATTCCTGCCGCCGCAGGTGAAACACCGTCCCCAACAGCATTAATAACGCCAGTCCAACCGCTGCCCAGGCTGTCAGTATCGGTAAAATTCCCATGACGGCGGGCAAAATCACTCCAAATCCTCCCAGAATAATGTTGCTTAAAGAGGAAACAGTAAGAGAAGACCCCCGCATTGTCCGCACTCGA
The DNA here is from genome assembly GCA_049281335.1 of Promineifilaceae bacterium (SeqCode). Lineage (GTDB taxonomy): Bacteria > Chloroflexota > Anaerolineae > Promineifilales > Promineifilaceae > JAKEFB01. Next base: position 11,112 of record JBAPRX010000737.1, on the reverse strand, counting down.
CAACGGCTTCATCAGGCACTGCTGGAATTGATGTGTGAGTATCTAAAAGAAATGTCTTATCACTGCCCTCCCCCACATGGTCAACTGGATTATTTGATGGAGAAGCAGATTAAAGAAGTTGTTTACGAGGTTTTGCTGGAATGGATTGAGGAATTTTCCAATTCTGACAATGCAGAACGGAAGGCGATGATCACAGCCTGGGCTATTTGTGGGGCGGCCGTACAGTGGAGCCAAAAAAACGAGCCGTAACCGACTAATATGTTTGTGCAGGAAGTACTGCCGATTATTCGGGCGAGTTTGGATTTAAAGGAGGCGTGATGCGGTCGTTTGGCGTCGGGGGTCGAACCCGGGTTTCGGCCGTCTCTATCTGGCCGTCTACCAAATGGAAAACCTCGTCGGCGTATTGATCCACCAGGTTGTCGTGGGAGGCTAACAGGATAGTGATGTTGTTCTCTCGAACGATTGTCCGAAAGAGATCAAGGATAGTATTGGCTGTTTCAAAGTCCAATTCGCCGGTGGCCTCATCAGCCAGGAGGAGGCGGGGCTGGTTGGCAATGGCGCGGGCAATAGCAACCCTTTGCTGCTGGCCGCCGGACATTTCGTATGGCCGATGATCGGCCCACTTACCGATACCAACCTGTTCCAGACATCGGAGTGCGCGAGGTTTTCGCTCGCGGCGAGGAACGCGGGCAATACGGAGCATTAACTCGACATTCTCATAGGCTGAAAGGGTAGGGATGAGGCCGAAAGACTGGAAGATGAAGCCAACCTCCTGCTGCCGCCAAAGCGTTAAGGCGCGTTCGTCCATCTCTTTCAGGGATCGGCCGTAAACCTCAATTGTGCCGTCGGTCGGCCGATCCAACCCGCCAAGACAGTTGAGCAGCGTGGTTTTGCCGCTGCCGGAACGGCCTTTAAGCGCCACAAACTTCCCGGTGGGAATATCCAGGTTGACGCCCCGGAGGGCATAAACCGGTTTGGCAAGAGAACGGTAGACCCGTTCCAGTTCGTTGACTCGAATGGCGGCTTGCGGTTCACTCATGATCGTTTCAACCAACGCTGTAAGCGGGTACGAACACCCTCGCCCGCCTGTGCATCATCTTCTCCATGTTCGGTGTGATGGGGTGGGATCACGTGCCCCCCTTCGTCAACCGGACGGATCAAGAGGCCATCGGCCGTTACTTCCATCGATGCGCGACGGCCTATGCCGAGCGCTTCCCGGTAGGCTTTGGGAACCTGCAATCGTCCGGCGGAATCAAGCACAACCAGTTCTTCAAAGTCATCCTCATGTTCCGTTTCGGCCTGGTCTGTAGCACGAACAGAAGCCCCATTGACGCGGCGGGATCGGGTTTCACTGGCAGCCTTGCCATCCCGAATTGCCATGACACGCTGCACATGGCGGGCGATGGTTGGGTCGTGGCTGACAATCAGAATGGTTAGACCCAACTCCGCATTTAGCTGTTGAAAGGCTTCATAGATAGTCAGGGCTGTGACCGAGTCCAGCTCTCCCGTTGGCTCATCGGCCAATAATAGTGCGGGCTTATTCGCCAGAGCAACGGCAATGGCAACCCTCGCCTGTTCCCCACCGGACAACTGCTGCATATGGTGGTGGCTTCGGTCGGCCAGACCGACCATTGCCAACAGTTCCATAGCCCGTTTTCGCGTTTCGCTGGCTTTAAACCCAGCCAGCATCATGGGGAGTTCAACATTTTCGCGGGCGTTGAGATAAGGAACCAGATTTCGCGCTCCCTGCTGCCAGACAAAGCCAACCTGGGTGCGGCGGTAGCGGTCCAGGGCAATATTGGACAGTTTGAGCAGATTTTGACCGTTGACCAGGACGCGCCCGGCAGACGGCCGAACCAACCCACCTAAGACATTCATCAAGGTAGTCTTACCGCTGCCGCTGACGCCAACAATGCCCATCAATTCACCCTTCTGAACGGCCAAATCCAGCCCTTGCAAGGCCAAAACCTCCAGACCGGCTATCTGGTAGATTTTGACCAGGTTTTCGCAGATTATCATCGGTTCCATAGTCATAGTAATTGGCAGTAATGAGCCACGAATTTCACGAATTGCCACTTATTATTTTGACTATTATTCGTGAAAATTGGTGTCAATTCGTGGCTACTCTTTTAAGACAATCGCCTTACAACACCTCTAAACAGTCTCGCCCAGCTTGATGGCCTGGAAGATACGCATCCGGCGCAGAATGGAGGCCAGGAAGCCGAGGGCAACGATAAACATCAAGCCAAACAGGAGGTAAATCTCGGAAACGGCCGACCAGGCAATCTCAACCAGATAGGGCGGGACCAGTTCCACTTCGCGGACGCCAATCTGGAGATAGGGGATGAACTGCCGGCTGATGAATGTTCCTAGAACGGTTCCCAACGTCAAGCCGGTAAGAATTAGGAAGGCTAGTTCAAAGGCTATGAAGATGGTCATATGCCATTGAGTCAAACCGATAGCCCGCAAAATACCGAGAGAGATAAAACGCTGGCGCAGAGAAAAGAGAGCATACATGAAGAAGCCCAAGACCGTCAGCAAAGCGGCTGCAATGAAGCCAACCGACAGCAGGCCGAAAACACCCTGACGCTCCGGCTGACGCTGTTCTTCAGTAACTTGAAAGTAAGGCTCTTTCCACGTCCAGCCAAAGAGTTTCCTATCATCGAGGGCTTGATCCAGGGAAGCCTTATCTACCTGGCCTTGAGAACTGAGCCAGACTTCATAAGGCTGTTGCCCGCCAACCTGGGAGAAAAGATTATCGAGATTGCCAACGAACAGTGGCCCATCTTCTTCAGGGTACCAGGTTGGAAAATAGTCGAAGGTTCCGACAATCTGGCTGTCTAACTCGACCTGTCCCTCACTGAGGCTAACGGTCAGACGGAACAAATCGCCCGGTCGCAGCCCACGCTGGCGGGCAAAGTCGTTAGAAACGAGAATGGCATCGGGGGAAACAGCGAGGGCGTTCAGGAGAGAGCCAAGACGGTAGGGAGCGAAGTCCCAACGCCAGAATGCGACCTCTCCAAAATCAGCCCGGTCTATACCGAGATAGGTTCCGTTGATGCGCTGGTCACCGACCTGAGCCTGACCACTGAAACGGCCGACTCTGGTAGCTGCTTCGATCCCCGGAAACGTTTCATATTCACTGAGCGGCAAATAAATTGCCCTGGTTCGCTCCTCACCCGTTTCCTGACCAGGGAAAATTGAAGAAACACCAAATTCGACCCCGGCCCCACGCAGGTTGATGTCGGCCCCAACGTTATAGCGAGATTCGTCATACAGTTGTAAATCCAGGGTTCGAGCGAGCGAGGCGGTGAAAACTGCCAGACTGACCGTTAGCACCAACAGAATCAAGGGCATAGCATAAATGCGCGGCATACGGGAAAGCTGGCGGCTTGCCATGAGGAGGCCAATGCTGTTCGTTTGAGCCAAAAGCCAGCTTACTGCCCCCACGATCAGCGGCAAGACTCGCAAAAAGAGCAGGGTCAGGGAAAAGACAACGAGAGCCGGAATGAGGAAAAAGAGGGGGTTTTGGAAGGCGGATCCGGAAGAAGCGTCGCCAATGTCCGTAATCGTTCCCTGTTCGCGGAGCAGATACATGCCATAGACGGCCGGAATAAGCAGCAGCACATCCAACCAGAGACGCTGCCACAACGGCCGTTTCAACGAACGGGCCTGCTCCTGCTTATAGGTAATAATCGTGTCCTGGGAAGCGGCAATGGTTGGTAAGACCTGGGCCAGAATCGCCAGAAGAATCGCCACCAATGCCGCCTGCCAGGCGTTCGGCGTCAGGGCGACCCGCAGGTCGGAGGCTGCCGAAAAGTCCAGAAAACTGCGCGATTTGCCCATTAATTGCGTCAATCCCAACGCAACGCCCGTTCCAATCAGAGAAGCCAGTGCGCCCAAGACCAGCCCCTCTAACAGGGCAAAGCCGACAATCTGCCAGGGCGTTCCACCACGACTGCGAATGACGGCAATTTCATTGCGGCGCTGGTTAACACCCAAACCGACAACGAGGCCGATGAAAGCCAGGATCAGGCCAATGGTTGGAACGTTGAAGGCAGCCAGGAGAATGGTTAACCGTTCGGCCGTATCACGATAGCGGCTGAGAGCATCGGCGGGTGAGAGGGCGGCGCGAATTTTAGGCAGCAGGGAGTCGGTTCGCCGTTCGACACGGGCGGCGCGGGAGGCCAGAGCGTTGGCGTTAGAAGTATTAATGCCGCTGCCGTCCAAGACCAGATACCAGACGCCCCGTTCGACTTCGTTGTCGAAAACAGGACTGATCCGCTCGACAAAGGTTTCCTCTGGAACCAGGAGCAAGTCGTCAAAAACCATAGGGGTAAAGAACCAGAAGTCATCGTTTTCGTCTTTTGCCCGCCAGATTCCGGCCACACGAACGGCCGTCTGGTGCGGGTTTGTTGTCTCCTCCTGAAAATCATAAGCTATCAGATTCTCGCCCACCTGCACCCCTGACTCTGTTGCCATATTTTCGGACACCAACACATCAATGGTGCTGTCCGGGGAAGGATCGGCCGGATCCGGGAAACTCCCCTCAAAGACATCAATGTAATCCTCAATGCGGGTCGTGTTGGCAAATTGAAAAACCCCAAAGGCAAGGCGGCTGTCGTTGTAGTTGGTTTCGTCGCTGGGAAAGAGACGAATACGGCTTGATTCAATATGCCGGACCAGGATTTCTTGGGGCAGCCCCAGGTCACGCGCTCCCTGGTTAGTCAAATATTGATCCAGAGGTTGAATATCCTCCCACTGCACCGGCCCGGCCCAGGAACCAACGTAATCATACATATAGGCAAAGGGAGGGCGATTGGTGCGATCGGCGTTATGACTCAGTTCCTCTTCCAAAATGTGAAAGTAAACGGCATCGGAATAGAGGGGGACGGTCATGATGAGGGCAACGGCCGTAACCAGACCCAACAAGGTTGCCACAGTCAAACCGCGCTGGGCTAACAGCCGCTTAAAGGTCAGGGTGAAAAGTGCTTGGATACGGTATAAAAAGGACATGAGGCTGCTTACTGGCCGACGACGGTCTGCCCTTCTTCAAGGCCGCTAAGAATTTCAACACGGCCGTCTCCTTCAATTCCCAACTCAACATCCACCCGCTGTTCAACCCCGTCGGTCTGGACAACGACGAATTTACGGCCGTTAAAGTCCCGAACCGCAGCCGGAGGCAGCCACAAAACGTCATCCTTTTCAGTCACGACGACGTTGACTCTAACCCGGTTGCCTGTCTCGTAACTACCAAAACCATCAACCATATCATCAAATTGAACGCGGGTTGACCGATCCTGTCCTTCCAAAATTCCTCCCCCGCTGCTGCCATAGGGAAAGGGCAGGTGGCGGATTGTGCCGGATAGACTGTCGCCTGGTCCCCCGGCAGGAACGATTTCGGCCGTCATTCCTTCGGCAAGCTGTTCCATCTGCGAATCTTGCAGATTGGAAGAGACTTCGATTTCGGCCGGATCGGCAATGACGCCAATGACATCGTCGACGGTGATGGCTCGACCGGTGGAAACGGTCAGCGACGCGATAACCCCATCAAAAGGAGCCTCCAAAACAGCCCCGGCAATGAGGCTTTCCAATTCTGCAACTCGTTGGGTGGCGGCGTCAACATTGGCTTGCAGTTCCGGGTCGAAAGCGGTGTCCAGAGAATCCACTTTCAGTTGGGCTAGGGACAGCAGAAGGGTCAGCCGCTCAATCTGGTATTGCTGATCGGCCGTTGGGTTGTCGCCTGCCTGTTGGGTGGCGTAATCGAGGTCAAGTTGGGCCAGGTCGCGTTCGATTTCGGCCGTTTGCCTTTCCTCTTCAATGACCGCCTGAGAAGCAGCCAGTTGGCCTTCAGCCACAGAGAGCGCAGATTGGGCCAACGCCAGTTCACCTTCCAGGTTGGAGGTGTCCAGCGTGGCGATTGGCTGGCCTGCTTCCACCTCGTCGCCAACTTTGACAAATACTTCGCCGACCGCTCCGTTGCGGGAGAAGGTCAGATTTTGCTCCACGACAGGTACGACCCGACCAGGAAAGTCAATGGCAAAAACGACCGTGCCACGTTCAACTTTATAGGTCGGGCGGGCGGCAGTGACGCTGGTCGGGATGGGGGTTGGCTCTCCTAAGTCACCAACGCGCCGCTCTTGTCCGTCTGTCCCCAAACCACAGGCAGACAAAAACAAACAGATTATCAGAAGATATAGTTTTTTCAATAGAATCCCTCAAGGAAACAATGAATTGTGAATTGTGAAGTAATGTGGGCGCGAGACAACTTCACAATTCATTATTCGTTATTCACAATTCATTATTCTTCAGCCAATCCAGTAACTCGTCCATTTTACAAAAAGCCAGGGCGGTTACGGTGTCGGCGCCACCGTAATAAATGGCGATCCGGCCACTCGGTCTATCATAAAGGGCTGCGCAGGGAAAGGCAACATTCGGTACATCGCCAACACATTCATAGAGGGTTTGGGGGGCAAGCAGGTACGGTTCGCTGCGATGGATGACCTTCCAGGGCTGCTCCAGATCGAGGAGAGCGGCCCCGAAAGCATAGACAAAACCGTTGCAGGAGGTCAAAACGCCGTGATAGATCATCAGCCAACCTTCGGCCGTTTCGATGGGAATCGGCCCTGCACCAATCTTGGTGCTTTGCCAACCGCCCTTTGTCCCCATCACGTAGCGATGTTCGCCCCAATAAACCATGTCATGACTCTGGCTGAGGTAAATGTCGCCAAAAGGAGTGTGGCCGTTGTCAGACGGCCGATTCAACATGACATACTTGCCATTGATGCGTCGTGGAAACAGAACGCCGTTGCGATTGAAGGGCAGCAAGGCGTTTTCAAGAAAGTGGAAGGTTTCAAAGTCGTAGGTGTAGCCAACGCCGATGGTGGGGCCATGGTAGCCGTTGCACCAGGTGACCCAGAAGCGATCTTCGATCCAAACAACACGGGGATCATAGCGGTATTGGTAACGGCCGATTTCTTCGTTCTCACACTGCCATTCAATAGGATCATTGTCGAGCCGCCAGTCGAACCCATTCTCACTGAAGCCACGATGGATGTTCATTTCGCGCTTCTTATTGTCACAGCGAAAAACACCGGCAAAGGATTCCCCAAAAGGAACGGCGGCGCTGTTGAAGATGCTGTTAGAGGAAGGAATCAGGTCGCGGGGGATAATGGGGTTGGCGCTGTACCGCCAAACAACATCCGAGTTGCCGGACGGCCGATCCTCCCAGGGAATATTGGGAATTGAATAGGGGTCTGAATTAGTCATAAATCCTCCTTAAAATATCACGCGCAAAGGCGCATAAGACGCGAAGCGTAAAAATTCCTGTTTGTAACTTGCCATTTGCATCTATCTTTTGGCTGTAGACTCTCGTTCAATCATGTCGGAATGGATGGTGACAGTCAGTCGAGCAGCGCCAGGCTTTTCGAGACGCATAGACAAGAGGTGAACGGCCGCTCGCCCCATCGCCTGAGTATCTACATGAACGGTGGAGAGACGAGGAGAGACAGTAGATGCCAGATAAGTGTCGTCATAGCCAATGATAGAGAGATGTTCTGGGATGCGCTTGTTCAGCTTTTGGGCGGCCCGCATGGCCCCCAGCGCAACGTTATCATTGACACAGAAGATAGCGCTGACCTGGGGATTGCTGGCTAAAAGAAGGGCTGTTTCGGTTTCTCCCTGCGTGCGGTAGATATTGAAGTCGGCCGTGTATTGATTTTCAATACCATGATCCCTCAACGCACCATGATACCCTTTCCGACGTTCGGAAATACTGGGATAGCAGTTCGATTCACCACCAATCAGGCCGATATGACGATGACCACTCTGGATCAGATGGGCGACAGCCAGGTAAGAAGCCCGGTAGTTGTCGCTGACGACCATATCGTAGCTGTTGGTTTCTGAATAGCCATCAACCAGAACAATAGGCAACTGCCGGTCGCCAACGATTGCATAAACGGTTTCGTCAATGAAGGTCCCAACCATCAGCAAACCATCTACTCGGCTGTTTTCTAGCAGAGGCGGCATGTCTACAGGCTGGTTGTGGCGGTTGACCGGCAGCATACCAAAGAGGAGGCTAATGCCCATATCACGGCAGGTATCATCCACCCCAACAATAATTTGAGAGTAAAAGGGATTGGAAAGAGGAATTAAACCCGGCTCGGTCTTAACAACCATGCCAACGGTGCTGAGATGCTGTTTTATATGGCGGCGGCTTATCGAGTTTGGAATGTACCCTAATGACCTTGCCGCTTCCAAAACCATTTCACGGGTTTCCTGAGAGATACCCGGCTTATCATTCAATACAAGGGAAACTGTGGTTGATGAAACATTACAGGCCTCGGCGACTGTATGAATGGTAACTTTATTGGACATCTTCAAACCCCTCTAACACATAAAATGGTTTACTATAATGTTTAGTAAAAACTTTAGTGTACGATCTTTGTTTAGGCAAGCAAAAACTTTAGCCACAAATATTATTGACGGGTTAGGTGTTCCCTAATTCGACATATCCACTACCCCTGGTTGGTTTCCGTAATAGGGGATTATTTTTTGATCGGGCAATTTGTTGATATAAAAGGAATCGTAAATATTTTATCTGGCGGGGGTTGTATTTGAATGAGGATACCACTTATGACACGATTAATTATTAATTCGGACGATTATTGTCGCACGTCACCAATCTCGCGGGGCGTTCGGGAGGCACACCGGCAGGGTGTTGTCAGTTCAACGACCTGCATGATGAATTTTCCAAACGCGGCCGAAGATATTGAGATGGCGCTGAAGGAAACGCCGGAGTTGGGAATGGGCGTTCACCTGGTGCTGACCTCTGGCTTTCCCCTCTCTGCCCCGGAAGATGTTCCGACGCTGGTAACGGCCGAAAACCGCTTCCCCGGTTTGAGTGAGTTTCTTTCTCGTCTTGATCAGGTCAATCCGGAAGAGGCAAAAGCGGAATGGCGGCTGCAAATCGAGAAGTTTGTCCGCGTGAGCGGCCGTCATCCAACCCATCTTGACTCTCACCACCACTCTTCTTACTATACGAAAGATTTGTTTGCAGGGATGTTATCGCTGGCACAAGAATATGGCTGCGCCATCCGGCAGGTAATCTCGCAGGGAGGCGATGAATTGGGCGGACTGCCCGATACGGTCGGAGAAACGATTCTGGATTACGCCCCACCTTTGATTCAGGAGTTCAACGTATCCACAACCAATGCTTTTTACACCACCTTTTACGATGAACGCGCCACCAAAGAGGAAATAATCAACATTCTGAACAACCTCCCGAAGGACGGCATCTACGAATTGATGTGCCATCCGGGCTATTCAGATGCGGCCCTGGAAGCTACTTCGACCTATAATCGCCAGCGGGAAAAAGAATTAGCCATTTTGACTGACAGCGCGGTCAAGGAGGCTATCCGGGCCTTAGATATTGAATTGGTGAACTTTGGGGCGTTGGCTTCATAAATGGATAAGGCCGAAAAACGGCCGATCATGGCGACCGTTTGGCCAATGCTTCAGCAGGTAGCATCCACTCCACTTTGATCCGGCCGGCCACCTCGACGATGTGGGCTACCCGGACGATGTTTTCGGCCGGAACACGAGCCGGAATGGCCTGTTCGAGTTCTCCATACATAGGATTTCCCTTGAACTCACCCGGTGTCTTGACACGACCCTCTAAAAGGGCGTTCGTATCCCAGGAAGGCATTCCCCGGATTTCATAGACCCACTCGCCCCACTTACCAGCCCCAGCGCTTCGGTCGGGAGTAAAGACTTCGGTTGTCGCCCCGCGCAGCGCCGAGTCCGGGCCTTGTTTTACGTGATTGAGTAAATCCCAGTTACTGCCCTTTTCAGGCAGTCCTTCGCGCACAACAATTTCAGGTGGCAACTCCGTGCCATGGAAAACACGGCCGTATGAAGTGGGTTCAAATGGTTTGCCATTGATGTAAACCACAGCTTTGTCGCCTGCCGCAAGGCCACCAGCAGCCGCTTCTTCAAGCTCACTAATCTCCCCACCTGCTGTTTCTTCCAGTTCGCCAAGCTCCTCCGGCAAGACACCAGTCCCGCGCCTGCTAAACAACGATGACAGCCAGCTAAAGAAACCACCTGCCATTGCACCATAGGCCAGCCCCTTTATCCAGGCTTCCGGGCCGCCAATTGTCGCTTCATGGTATCCAGCAACATCAGGATCGCTGGTCAATTCAGCAACGATCTTGGCGTAAGCGTCGGAGGTCATTGCACCGCTCAGACCAAATGCGCCGCCACCAGCCGAACCCGAAACAAAGTTAGAAGCGGCCGACCCCGCCTCAAGAGAAAAGAGGCCAGAGGCAGCCCGACTGGCCCAACCGGCAGACAATCCGCTTACGACAGCGATGATAGCCGAACGGCCCATATTCCACCACTCATTTTCTTTGAAAGCTTTCCAGGAAATCATCCCTTTACGATACATACTGGCATTAGCGGCCTGTAAATCGGTATGCCCGGCGGTGAGGGCATTACCGGCGAAATGCCAAAATTTTGTCGCCACTAGATTAGCAAATTCAAGGCTACCGGAAGGGCTAAACTCTGACTTATGCCAGGCTTCTTCTTCGGCCATGTCATACATTTCACCGGCTGTATAGTCCGGTTGGTGAGTGCCGAAGAAGTTCCTGGCAATTCCAAAAGCGTCGTCAACGGTAGCTTTGATCTCAGAAGCGGCCGTTACCAGTTCCATCAAATTTCCGGTGAAATCTGCATTGAAGGGATGTAAATTTGCCTGTGACTGGTTTAATTTTTCAAAAAGTTCATTTACAGAATTATGAAGGGCTTTGACATCATTGTATGCAAATTTTTCAGGCGCTTCAGCTATCTGCCCAGCTAGCGGGGGAATCTCTGTTCCTGCAAACCTCACTTTCTCTTCCAACATGCGGATATTGACCAGCCCCCGTGCTGCTGCAGCATTTTCTGATGCCAGTTGAGCAAAAGTGGTAACAGAAACACTGTCTAGGGAGCTAATAGGAATCCTACCATCAACGGTCTCTATCTCTGTTTTACCAATGAAAAAACGTAATTGAGTAGAACTATCCCTTTTACCCCCCGGATCCTCAAGCACAATTTGGACCGGCAGTGCCAGCT
>JBAPRX010000736.1:0-6698 GCA_049281335.1 Promineifilaceae bacterium (SeqCode) | reverse complement strand
AACGGACTCACGGATGGCGTAAAACTGCTCGTGATGGGTCAGGGCGGCTTCCATGTCGCCCTTTATTTTGTATGCCTGGTAAAGCAGTTCGTGACATTGAAAGAGGAAGTGGCGATGGTTAAGCGATTCGGCCAGCCGTAGACATTGATTTAAGGCGTTGATGGCTTCGTCGGGCTGGCTTCGGGAGATATAGAACTTTGCCAGCAGCCGCAGGCCATCTATTTCCTGGTCGCGGTAGCTGATTTCACGGGCCAGGGAGACGGCCGTCTGGAAATAATGCCTGGCCTGTTCATCCTGGCCCATAAGGTCATAAACCTCTCCGATGGTGCCGGAGGCGAGGATTTCAATGCGGCGGTGTCCGTGTCTTTGGGCTTTTTCCAGGCTTTGCAAGCCTCTTTCCAGAGCGCGTTCATGGTGGCTCAGGCAGTGGTGCATGTAGCTTATGTTGTTGAGAACAAGGGCCTCCCAATAGGATTCACCCATCTCTTCAAATACAGGCAGGCTTTCTCGAAAATATTCCAGAGCGCTCTCGTGTCGGCCGGTGTCGTGGTAGATTGAGCCGATACCGACCAGACCGTTGGCGTAGGTCTCTTTGTCCTGTATCTCCTGGCTGACCTGAATCTGTTTGAAGTAGTAGTCCAGGGCGTCGGCCATGCTGCCCAGAATTCGGTAGCAGGCAGCGATACAGTTGTAGGTTCGGGATAGGGTAATAGATGGGGGGAGTCCCTCGACCATGTTGACGATCTCAAAGGAGGTGGTTATGGCTTTGTCGTAGTCAGATTGGTAGAGATAAACGTGGGCGATGTTGCATAAGCTGGCAGCAGTTCCCTCTATATAGGGCTGCTTGGAGAAGTCGCCTTCGTGGGAGATGCGGCCGGCGTCGGCGCTGATCTTTGTGGCACGTTCGGGATCGGTTTTGACTAACGCCCAGGCAAGGGTATTGAGCGCGTTCACTTTCTCGCGCTGGCTCTTTGCCTCTTCAACTTGTTGCTCCAGGGCTTCAATCCGCGCTCTCATAGAGGTAGTTTACTTATTGTTGGCATTTTGCCAAGTAATTGCCCGTGAAAATGTTGTGCATTAGGTGTCGGGGATTCGAAGGTGCTTAGAAGTAGGAAAAAGGTAAATTATCTGGGTTTTGCTGACTGATTGTTTCAGTCTGGTATGATATGAGCCATGATATTGGAATAAGTTTGATTCAGCATTAATTGCTGCAAATGGTACGGGTGCAGGAAGGCAGCGAGGGAAGGTAGATTGTGCCGACGAAAAAGGTTTAGAAGGAGATTTCGGCCGAGTTGGTGAATCGGCATGGTGTATCGTGGTCGGGGGAGTTAGCGACGCAGTTGTCGGCGTTCTTTAGGAGATTAGGGAATGTATGAGGTTATTGTTATTGGAAAAGGGTTGTTTGGGAGTTCGGCCGTTCGTTATATGAGTGAGTTGGCGGATAAGGTAGCCATTATCGGGCCAGATGAACCGGCCGATCCGGCTGCTCACCGAGGCGTCTTTGGGGCGCATTATGACGAGGGGCGGCTGACGTACCAGTTGAAGTCGGACAATGTTTGGGCAGGATTGGCAAGGGCGTCGCTGGCGCGTTTCCCGGCAATTGAAGCGGCGTCGGGGATTCGGTTTCATTCGCCAGTGGGACATCTTTACCTGGCAAGCGAGAGGATGGATAATGGCCGGTTTGAGGCTTTTTTAATGCAAAGTCACCGAGAGGCAGGAGACGCAAAGGAAATTATTAAGAAGTTTGACGGAAATGGGCTGCGGGAGGAATTTCCTTATCTAAGCGCAGCCGGGGATTGCTGGGGATTGTGGGAGGGGCCGCCCGCCGGTTATTTCAGTCCCCGGCGATTTCTGCGGGCGCAAATGGCTTTGGCGGCAGGGGTGACGGCCGTTCATGATGTGGCGACCGGGGTTGCTGTTGAAGAAGATGGGGTTTTAGTCACGACTGAACGGAGCGGCCGTTTTCGGGCGAAGAAGGTGTTGGTAGCGGCGGGAGCGTACAGCAATGGTTTCGGATTATTGGAACGGCCGTTGTCCTTGCGTCTAAAACAGGAGTATGTGATCCGGGCGGCGTTGCCAGGGACTGAGGTGTCGCGGCTGCGGGAGATGCCGCCGATTGTTTACCGGATTGACCATCCCCGCCTGTCGGAACTGTACATTTTGCCGCCGATTCAATACCCGGACGGGCGATATTATTTGAAAATGGGGGCCAATACTGTTTTGGACAAGTTTGTGGAGGATGTTGAGGCCATTAATGGGTGGTATCGAGAGGGGAACAGCGACGCCATGCTGGACGAGATGCGAGAAGTGGTGCTGGCGATTTTCCCTGGACTTAAGGTTGAGTCCTGGCGGACTCACCGCTGTGTGATAACCAGAACGGCGCACAAACGGCCGTATATTGATGCGATTGTGCCTGGGCGGGTTTACGCTGCTGTTGGCGGCAATGGACAAGGGGCAAAGGCGGCCGATGAGGTCGGCCGTCTGGCGGCGCGGCTGGTACTGCTAGGGGAAGAGCCGGGGAATGCGTTTACGGCCGTTTACAGGGAATAGTTGGAGGGTAGAATGGCAGTAGATCGAAGTAGCAACAAGTTTCAGCTCAGTGATTTGCAACTGTTAATCTTGTTAGCAAGTGTTCGTTTCCTCATTCATCTGCTGGTCAATGACCAGTATGGTTTTCACCGGGATGCACTGGCGTTTTTGGATAACGGCCGCTATTTAAGCTGGGGCTACGTGGAATATCCGCCGCTGACGCCCTTTATCGGCCGTGTTGGCCTGGAGTTGTTTGGTCTATCACTGGTTGGCATAAAGTCGTTGACGGCGCTAGCTCAATGTATGGGAATGGTGCTGGCGGGGTTGATGGCAAAGGAGTTGGGGGGTGGTCGAAAGGCACAGGTGGTGACGGCCGTTGCTGTAGCTATTGCCCCAATGTCACTCTTAATGGCTACGCTATTTCAATATATCAGCTTTGATTATCTGTGGTGGGTGCTGGCAGCTTATTTCATGATCCGGCTGCTGAAATCGGACGATCCACGCTGGTGGCTGGGTATTGGGATTATTATTGGGCTTGGCATGATGACCAAGTATACGATGGTTTATTTGGTGGCGGGATTGGCGGTGGCGGTTTTGGTTACGAAAACCCGCCGTCACCTGACGTCTCCCTGGCTGTGGAGCGGCGCTGGTCTCTCTTTGCTCATTTTTCTGCCCAATCTTATCTGGCAGATACAACATGATTTTGTATCGCTGGATTTTTTAAGCGCCATACACCTGCGGGATGTGGCAATCGGACGGGGAGAGGGTTATTTCTCACAGCAGTTGTACGTTAATACCAACCCAATGCTTATTTTTCTCTGGATACTCGGCCTTTATTTTTATTTCTTTCATCCAGATGGGCGTCGTTACCGGGCGATGGGTTGGTTGTATTTGGTTCCGCTGCTGCTGTTCTGGGTGTCAGAAGGGCGATTTTACTACATGGCCCCGGCTTACCCGATGTTGATTGCAGGCGGGACGGTGGTTGGCGAACAGTGGTTGGCGGGGATGTCTGAAAACGGCCGACACCTTGCTTATGGTTTACTATCGGTGTTGGTCCTGGTTGGAACGGCAATTGGGGCGGCGTTGATGATGCCAATTGCGCCTGTCAACTCCGGCCTGTGGGATTTTACCAGCGACGTACACGATAACTTTACGGAACAGATTGGCTGGGATGAGCTGGCCGAGACGGTGGCGAGTATCTACAACGACGCCTTACCAGCCAATCCATCTCTAGGTATTTTGGCCGGGAATTATGGGGAGGCGGCGGCTATTGACCTGTATGGCGAAGCCTATGGTCTGCCTCAGGTTATCAGCCCGGTGAACTCCTACTGGTATCGTAGTCGTCCTGAGTCACCGCCGGAGGCCGTTATCGCAGTTGGGTTCGAAGGGGGAAACCTGGCTCGATTCTTTGCTGACTGCCAGGTTATCGGCCGAAATGGCAATTCGTTTGGCGTTAAAAATGAGGAAAGTTTGTTTCACCAGGAGATATTCTTGTGCAAACGGCCGCTTCAACTGTGGGACGCTGTCTGGCCCCAGCTTCAGTCATTTGGATAGATTCGCGTCTGATTGTGACTGATTTCCCATGTATTGGGACGAAACTGAGACAATTTGTTGCCGATTTATATGATAGAATATTTTAAGTGTAAAAGGGCCACATTTTGTGCTATCTTGGTTTCACAAAAAACATGGCTCTTCTTGTGGTTTTATAGGATATGAACGGGTAAATAAAATGAAAACCTTACATCGCCGAATAGCCGGTTCTTTCTTTGTAGCCATCTTCTTGATCTTAGGTGTTAGTGTGCATTATGCTTCAGCCGGTTGGATGCACTGTCGGAGCGATCCGGCCGTCATCCTCTCAAATGGTCTTGTGATGGACTTGAGCGCAGATATTAGCGCCTTTCCCTGGAAGGTCAGGCATGTAGATTACGTCTTGCACGTCCCTGAGGACGTTAGCATGGTCGCCAGTGTGTCTACGCCTACCTGGGTGACATCCATTGAGACGTTTACCGTCATTAATGATGCACCACCGGGTGAATATCACACTGAAACGACCGTCCATACAGCAATGGGCGGCGCCACTGTTACGGCGCATACAGTTTTGGTATCAGCATTGGGACTGCATCTGGCTTCGGCTTCTACTCCCGGTCATGAGGGAGAGGCGCTGCATACCTATTTGAATGTGCCATAAATTCGAAGGATTGCTTTCAGACAATCGGTACCGACTCGTCACCTGACTGTTACCTGGCATCTCTGGCGGGGATTAATTATATTGAGCTGGATCGGTGTTTGGAAGCATTGGGGTGAGAGCAATTACGTTGAGGAGTTCATTTTCTACCGGCATGGTTTGACCTTCAGACCATGCCTGTTTCCATTCTAGTTCTGAAAGCTCTTCTTTAGACTTTGCCATATAGTGGTCGTATACGGTCTGGTCAAGAGCATCAAGCTGGCCGCCGAACCGCTCGAAGAGGGCTTCGGACGCGCTGAACAAGCGGACAGCATGTTTGGCGTTGTCTAAATTGAGAAGGGCAGCCCCCAGCCCGGCGAGATTCCAGCCGATAAAGATTTTTTCTTCCATTGTTTTTAGCAAACTCAAGCTATGACGAAAGAGGGTAGCGGCTTCTTGAAATTGTTCCTGGGCGACCTTTACCTGGCCGAGATTATGGAGCATAACCGCCTGGCCGACGCTGTAGCTCAATTGCCGGTATAGGCCCAGCGATCTCTCATAGTAATTTTCGGCTTCATTATTCCGGCCCTGCATCCGTGCGATTTCTCCCAGACCGTTCAGGACGATGGCAATAGTTTCAGGAGTCCCTGCTTCTTCCCCTAATTCAAGACTTTTCAAAAGAAAGTCGTTGGCCTCTTCAAATTGTTGTTGATTAAAGGCCAATTGACCGAGGTGGGTGAATATTTGGGTTATGCCTGCTTTGTCACCTTCTGCCAGGTACAGTTCCAGCGCCTCCTGGAATAGTTGGTTGGCCTGATCATAATCATCTTCATATATGGCGATTTCTCCCAGGCTGGTCAAGATGTTTGCCTGGGCTGATTGGTCTTGTGAATTTTTATACAGGGCCAGGCTTGCATTGAAGCGTTGGCTGGCTAGTTCTATTTTTTGTTGGAAGAAGGCCAGACGACCGGCTCCGAATAGTAGTTTTGCTTTCGATTCGTTCTGGAACGAAGCTGTCTTATTTAGAATGGCTTCGAGCCATAAGGTTCCTTCACTCAGATAGCTGTGAACGGCCCACAGCCGCCATAAGATTCCGCCTAATTCCAGGGCGGGTTGGGGGTTGTCTTCTTCGAGGCTTCGGGCCAGGACAGCTCGGAAATTGTTGTGTTCTGCTTCTAAGGCGGCAAACCAATCTTTTTGATTTGGCCCAACCAGGTTGAGTTCGGCCGACTTTGCCAGCTTCAGGTAAAAAGCAGTGTGTTTTTGTTTTAGGGTTGTAAAGGTCTGGTCTTTCTGGAGGTTTTCGTAGGCGTAGTCGCGTATGATCTGCAACATCCAGAAGCGAGGTCGGCCGTCTGCCCCTTCTTCGCGCTGCAACAAACTTTTCTGGACGATTCTTTGCAGGTTGACGGGACCAACGATTTCGGCGGCGGCTTCTTTAGAAAAACGGCCGACAAAAATACTCAGCCGGTTAAAGGCCGTTTGTTCGGCTTCGCTTAAGAGGCTGTAACTCCAATCTATGGCGCCACGCATTGTCCGCTGTCGAGCAGAACGGTCGCGCGGCCCATCGCTGAGGAAAGCCAGGCGGTCGCCCAGTTGGGCGGTCAGTTCGGCGAGTGTGAAGGCGTAACTCTGACCGGCGGCAAGCTCTATCGCCAGGGGCAGTCCGTCAAGTTGAACGCAGAGTTCGGCCACTTGCTGAATGTTTTCCGACGTCAGGGAGAAGTCGGAGGTGACGGCCTGGGCGCGATTTGTGAAGAGTTGAACGGCTGCGTACAGTCGCAAGTCTTCATAGGCGATTTGTTGGCGAAGATCGGGCAGGGGTAGGGGAGCAATCTGGAGAAGATTTTCGCCGTACAGGCGCAGCGGTTCGCGGCTGGTAGCGAGTATTTTGCATTGGGGCGCTGCGGTTAGAATCTCGCTGACCAATGGCGCTGCTTCGAGAATATGTTCAAAGTTGTCAATTATCAGTAATAACTGCCGTTTGCTTAGATAGGCTAATAAC
>JBAPRX010000735.1:0-2746 GCA_049281335.1 Promineifilaceae bacterium (SeqCode) | reverse complement strand
GATAAACCTCTGGTTGCAAGAAAAATTATTATCCCCATCCTAATTATCACAGCCCCTTAATGCCATCAACAAGTTGTTAGCGTATATCACGATTCTAAAGGCACTGGTGTTAAGGTAACAAATCTTTGCGTCTCTGCGCCTTTGCGTGAGATTTCTTATTCAGGTCTATAGTCTATGAAATCTAACGAAAACACCCCTTTCACTCATCGGCAGCCCAACTCCGATTACTGCTTCATCTGCGGCCGAAAAAATCCGCATGGGTTGTACATGACCTTTTACGACGACGGCAGCAAGACCGTTACCTCTATCCACAGCGTCCCCGAAGCTTACCAGGGCTATCCCGGCGTGGTGCATGGTGGCATTGTGGCGGCTATGCTGGATGAGGCTGTCGGCCGTGTTGCCATGATAGAAGACCACCACCACTTTATGATGTCGGTTAAACTAGAAGTGAAATATCGCCATCCGGTGACGACCGAGACGCCGCTTAGAATTATCGGCCGAATTGAACGGCTGCGCGGTCGGTTGGGGAAGGCAGTCGGTGAAGTGATCCTGCCGGATGGGACGGTTGCCGCCGAAGCCGCCATGACCCTGGCCGACGTTCCCATCGAAATGCTGGCAAACGCCGATCTTGAAGCGCTAGGCTGGTACATTGACGAAGAAACGGCCGAACACCAACCCGCCTGATCCGTTCAATCTCACCGATAAAACATCACCGACGCCTGACGCAGAACGGCCGACTACCTGCAAAAATCTTTCTTTTCTCTCCCACTTTTGATACACTGCTCCATGAAAATGGAACGGAAACCCTTTCAGTTCAAAGCAACTACCATTCTCCGACTGCTCCTCATTGTCCTGGCCTTGAGTGCCTGTAGTGTCATTGGCCGGGGAAGCGGATCGGGCGAAGAGACCAACTCCGCCACCATTTATGGCAATGAAACCCCCCTTTCCGGGGAAGGGTATTTGATTTGCAGCCAGGAGTGCAGCGACCGGGGCTTTTGCGGCACAACCAACACCGGGGTTAAAATGGTGCTGTTGAACACGCAGGGTCCAGCGACGCAGACCTTTGATGTGGCAATACCGGAAAACACACTGGTTCCTATTCTTGGCTTTGAACCGGAACTGGCGACCTTGTTAATATCCGGCGAACAACTATCGGCGAACTATTATGTGATCAACAACCCTGTGAATGGGCAGCCTGCCTGGGTTGCGGGCTGGTGTCTTGGACAACCACAGCAATAGGCGGGATCGTAACAAATTCAAGATGAACGTTGACGAAAAAACTCAGTCAGTGTTGAAGGCATTGGTCGCCGCTCAGGAACAGGGCGAACCGGCTGTCCTGGCAACAATCGTTCGGGAGAATGGCTCCGTTCCTCGCCATGCCGGGAGCAAAATGCTCGTTTACAGCGACGGCCGTTTCATTGGCTCGGTCGGCGGCGGCGAGATGGAATCATTGATGATCGAAGAAGCTTTGGCTGCGCTGGCCGATGGACAGCCCCGAATGGTTCCCTACCAGTTGGCGGAACCGTCACAGAGCGGCCCCGACGTCTACGGGGGCGAAGTCGAGATTTTTCTGGAGCCGTACCAATCACCGGCCACTGTCTTTGTCGTAGGCTGCGGCCATGTCGGCCGTGCTGTCGCTTATCTGGCCGGGTGGTTGGGCTTTCATGTGGTCGTCACCGATGACCGGCCCGATCTGGTAACGCCGGAAGTCGTTCCTGGGGCCAGCCTTTATTTAGCCGGTTCGATTGAATCAGCCCTCGACCAATTCAAGGTAACGGCCCAAACCTACACCATCATCGTGACCCGGAACGCCGAGGTGGACCGCCACCTGCTGCCCCATTTACTTGCCACCCCAACCCCCTATATCGGAATTATTGGCAGCAAACGCCGCTGGCACGAAACCAAACGGCTCCTGACAGAAGATGGTATTACGGCCGACCAACTGGCCCGCTTCCATTCACCCGTTGGCCTGGAACTGAACGCCGAAACCCCAAAGGAAATCGCGGTCAGCATTCTGGCCGAAGTCATCATGCTCCAACGGGGCGGAACTGGCGAGAGAATGGCAATATAAGGATTAGGTAATGGGGTAATTAGCTGGAAACCGCCAGCAAATAATCACCCAATCACCCAATCACAAATAAAAAATCAAAAATATTATGACCAACTATTACAACCAATACGAAACCCCCGTCACCATTGAACGCGTGCTTGACCTGCTGGCGAAGCACGGCCGAAAAGCGCGGCTCATTGCCGGGGGAACAGATATTTTGCTGGAAATGGAACGGGGCTTGCGGCCTGATGTCGAAATCCTCATAGACGTAACCCGCATCCCCGGCCTGAACGAAATCACCACCGACGACACAGGAACTATCCATCTTGGGCCGCTTGTCACCCACAACCAGATTGTCGCTTCGGCCGAAATTGTCCGCCATGCCCTGCCGCTGGCACAGGCATCCTGGGAAGTCGGCTCGCCTCAGATTCGCAACCGGGCGACCGTCGCCGGGAACCTGATTACTGCCAGTCCGGCCAACGACACCATCAGCCCTCTCATCGCCCTTAATGCTGCCGTCACTCTGGCTTCAACGAACGGCCGTCGCGTCATACCTTTGCGAGAATTTTACACTGGCGTGCGAAAGACGGTGATGCAGCCAGAAGAGATGCTGGTGGATATTGCCATTCCGCCGCTCCCGGAAACGGCCAGGGGCGTCTTTGTGAAGTCGGGTTTGCGCCGGGCGCAGGCTATCTC
>JBAPRX010000734.1:0-10333 GCA_049281335.1 Promineifilaceae bacterium (SeqCode) | reverse complement strand
TTTCATGTGGGTGGGGTCAGTAATGGTGGTATCAGCGCTTTTCGGTTTGCGATATTTAACGCCGAGCGGGTTCAGTCCCTTATTGTCTTGCCGGGCTTTCCCCGTGATGGCGCGGATAATGAGAATCTGGCTAATTTGAAGGGTATTCCGGTGGCGATGTTTGTTGGGGGGGATGATAGTGGTTGGGTTGCTCAGATGACAGCGGCCGAACAGGCAATGACTGATCTGGGGATCGCGGCGACGCTGGAGATTGTGCCGGGGGAGGGGCATATTATTCAGAGTCTTGATGGGGGTGTGGAGTTGTTTGATTTGTTGGATTCTTTTCGGGGTGGGTAATTGGGTTGATTGGGTAATTGGGTTGATTGGGTAATTGGGTAATTGAGTGATTGGGTTGAGTTTAATCAACTTACTCAACCCAATCAACTTACTCAACTTCATTAACCTGGTAAATCTTATTTTTCTTCTTCTTTTTCTTTCTTACGCATGTCAACGAGCTGCTGCTGGAGGCTGGAGGGGACTCGGCCGTAGCGTAGGAATTCCATGCTGAAGACGCCGCGCCCTTGTGTCATGGAGCGAAGGTCGGCGGTGTAGGTCTGCATTTCGGCCAGAGGCACTTCTGCTTTGACGATGGACTTTGTGCCTTCTTGTTCCATGCCGAGGACACGCGCCCTTCGGCCGTTTAGATCGCCCATGATGTCGCCCATATAGTCGCCCGGTACGGAGACTGTCACCAGGTAAATCGGCTCTAACAGCACCGGGCCGGCCCCTAAGGCGGCCTTTCGGAAACCTTCACGACCGGCGATCTGGAAGGCAATTTCTTTGGAGTCTACGGGGTGTTCCTTGCCGTCATAGACAATGGCTTTGATACCGGTCATCGGATACCCGGCCAAGGCTCCGGAATCAAGCGCCTGGCGGCAGCCTTTTTCGACGGCTGCAACGAAGGGCTGGGAAATGGAGCCGCCAAAGATTTCAGAAGTGAACTCGAACCGCTCATCATCCGGCAGCGACTCCACTCGCATGAAAACGCGGGCATACTGTCCGGCTCCGCCGCTCTGTTTCTTGTGGGTGTATTCGGCCGAGTTCGTCTTTGTGATGGTTTCTCGATAGGGGACTTCTGGAATAGAGGTGGTCATGTTGACGCCAAATTTTGATTGGGCTTTCTTAACGGCGATGTCCAGGTGGGTCGTTCCCATACCGGAGAGGATTGTTTCTCTGGTTGATGGCTCGGTATACCATCGGAGCGTTAAATCTTCGGTAACGAGACGATTAAGGGCGGTGGTCAGCTTGGCAACATCGGATTGGGAGACAGGCTGAATGGCAACGGCCGCAATGGGATTCGGCTGGGAGATTGGTTTCAGGGATAATTTATGCCCCTGGTCGGCCAGGGTATCGTTGGTATGGGCATCGCCCAGTTTGACGACTGCCCCAATATCGCCGCTGTGCAGCCGGGGAACGGAGATCTGTTCCTTTCCTTGCAATACATTCAAGGTGCCGATCCGAACTTCGCTGTCTAGTTTTACATCCCAAACCCGGCTGTCAGAGTCCAGCATGCCGCCGAAGACCCGGATATAGCTTAATTTTCCATAGGGATCTTCACGAGTTTTGAAGATGAAGGCGGCCAGTGGGGAGGTATCGCTTACTTCGTAACTGTCTTCTTCTCCAGCAGGATTCTGTGCAGTGAACGGGCCAACTTCATTTGGAGCCGGTAAAAGGGCTATGACAGCCTCCAGCAGGGGATTAACGGCAATTCCGGGCTGACCGGCACAATAAAGAATTGGCGTTACCTGTCCCTTTGCGATGGCTTTCTTTAAGCCGCCCAAAATCTCTTCGTTGGTTAGTTCTTCGCCTTCGAGGTACTGCATCAGGAGTTCGTCATCCCCTTCGGCGGCAGCTTCGACTAACTCTATGCGGGCTTCTGCGGCCGCATCCGCTAAATCGGCCGGAATATCTGCTTTTTCGTCATTTTCTCCCAATCGTGCCTTCATTGTTAACAGGTCAACAACGCCCTGGAACGTTGCACCTTCACCAATAGGCAGTTGAAGGTGGATGAAGTTACCGTCCAGATTTTCATTGATGCTGTTCATGACACGGGTGACGCGGGCGTTTTCACGATCCATTTTGTTAATAACCAACAGGCGCGACTTTTGCTGCTCACTGGTTAACTGCCAGACGATTTCGGTGCCTACTTCAACCCCTGAGACTGCTTCCACAAAGATGAGGGTGCCTTCGGTAACAGCCAGGGCGCTGTTTACTTCGCCGATGAAATCAACGTAACCGGGGGTGTCTAGTAGATTGAGTTTGATGCCATCTATCTCAATTGGGGCCAGCGCACAGGCGATTGACCCTTGCCGGGCAATTTCCTCTTCCTCAAAGTCCATCGTGGCTGTTCCCTGGTCTACCTGGCCCATGCGGGTGACTGCACCGGTGTTGAAAAGCAGCCGCTCAACGAAGGTGGATGTACCTGCTCCGTTGTGAGAGACGAGGGAGATGTTGCGAATTTGTCCGGTTTGATATTCGTTCATTGTAGTAAAGACCTCATGCTAGTGAATATGTATAAATTATTGGTGAAAGTCCTGGGGATTTTGCAACTAAGGGTAGGATTTTAGAACAAAGAAAAACCCCTGTCAAAGATAGTTTGTTGCTAGTTTTTTCATGTGTGCCAGGATAGCACTCAGGCCGTTTAGACGTTGGCCGGAAATCACCTCGTGCAGTCCCATACCAAGATAGAACTCCCCTGGTATTTTCAGGACTTCCTCGGCTGTTACATCCTGAACACCTTCGTGCATAATGGCGGCATAGCCACGAACTGTTGGCGACTCTTTGGGAACGTCAAAATAATAGGTGAGTCGGCCGTCGTGGTCGTCTGCGTACATGAAAACAGGCGTCATACATTCATGGACCTGGTCCATATCACTCTTTTTTTCCTCAATCCAATCGGGCAGGGGGGGCATACTCTCGGCAAACTGTAGGAGATATTCTAACTTTTCCTTCCCCACACAAAGACTAAAATCCTCGACAATTTCTGCCAGTCTTTCTGGTAAATCCTCATTCATGGTTCTATCGTAACATATGTAGCCAAATGTTTCTAATTTTAGGGGGGTTTCAGGGGAAATTTGTAACATGTTGTGGAAATTTTGTTGGGCAGTTTGCTGTTTTTTTCTGTGTTGATTTGGGCCAGAAGAGATGAATTATAAATTTGCTGACAGGATTATGAAATGGTAGGCTAGAGGCATGAAACAATACCTTGACCTGATGCGGTATGTGAAGGATTTTGGTGTTCGGAAGGAGGACCGGACTGGCGTTGGGACGGTCAGTGTCTTTGGGTATCAGACGCGCTTTGATCTTTCGGAAGGGTTTCCCCTGGTGACGACCAAACGGCTGCACCTTCGCTCTATTATTCACGAGCTGTTGTGGTTTTTGCAGGGGGATACCAATATCCGCTATCTGAATGAGAATGGGGTCCGGATTTGGAATGAGTGGGCTGATGAGACGGGGGAACTGGGGCCGGTTTATGGCTACCAGTGGCGTTCCTGGCCTACTTCGGATGGGGATGTTGTGGATCAGATGTCTCAACTTATCGAACAGATTAAGCGAAACCCTGATTCTCGCCGGTTGATTGTTTCTGCCTGGAATGTGGCTGATATTGAACGGATGGCTTTGCCTCCATGTCACTGTCTTTTTCAATTTTATGTGGCAAACGGCCGACTTTCTTGCCAACTTTACCAGCGAAGTGCGGATATATTCTTAGGCGTTCCGTTCAATATTGCTTCCTACGCGCTTCTAACCATGATGGTGGCCCAGGTGACTGGGTATGAGCCGGGTGAATTTGTTCATACCTTTGGCGACGCTCACCTTTATCTGAATCATATGGAACAGGCGACAATTCAGTTATCGCGGGAGCCGTGCCCGCTGCCGGAAATGAAGATAAACCCGGATGTCAAAGATTTGTTTAGCTTCCGGTATGAAGATTTTGAACTGACGGGTTACAAGCCTCATCCCCATATCAAAGCACCGATTGCGATCTAATTTTATATGAACTGCCGAATCTCACTGATTGCTGCAATGGATCGAAACCGGGTGATTGGGCAGGATAACCAGATCCCCTGGCGGCTTCCGGCTGAACAGAAGTGGTTCAAATCGGTGACGATGGGCAAACCGATCCTGATGGGACGGAAGACTTATGAATCTATCGGACGGCCGTTACCGGGACGGGATAATATTGTGTTGACAACGGACCGGCATTATTTGGCGGAGGGCTGTACCATCGTTCATTCAATAGACGAAGCTATGACTGCCGCTGGAGATGACAGGGAAATGATGGTCATCGGCGGAGCGAATTTATATGCCCAGATGCTTCCCCTGGCTGATTGTTTGTATCTGACCTTCATCGAAGCCGAGGTTGAGGGAGATACCTTTTTCCCTGTTTTCGAAACGGCCGAGTGGGACACGATTCAGGAGGATTATTTCCCAGCAGACGAAAGGAACGGATACAATTACTGTATTATCGTCATGCGTCGACAGGGAAACGGAAAACGCGAGAATCAGATTTAAGGTATCTCGCGTTATGCCGTATTCTTTTGGAGCACAGCTAGAGATTTTGCTGTGGTGATAATCAGAAATGAAACCAATTTCCTGGTAAGAAATCAGTCACCTCTGCTTGTTTTTTGGGGAAACTGTTCGTATTATTACCAGGCAAAGGCAACACGGGAAGCAAGGATATCAACAAACTCAGAAAGTTCCTGACCACTATTCGGCCGTTGGGCCTGTGTTGTTCCTGATCGGTATAAATCATCTATCAGGGATTCATTATTCCCAGTAACGGCTACCTTAGCATGGTTATTGTTAAAGGCTTGAAGCAAGGTGCGCACTCTGGCGTCTCGGCGCAGATTGTCACCGTTGTGACCACCGGTGGGCAGGATTAGCAGACTTTCTGGAGATGGATCTGAAGGTGTTTCATCAAGTGACAGATCAGCTTTGATACCAACCCCGTGATGACTGAAAACAAGTTTGTTAAACAGGCATACAGTTTTGATGTGCAAACCTTCTTGCCGGAAACGATGTAAGAATTGGATAACTTCCAACTCATCGAATCCTTCATCGATCAAAATATAGGTTTCGGACGGATTTTTCGAGGATAATTTTGATAACATTTTTTCACCCGTTTAGCAGTTGGTACAATGAAACATTAATAGAAAGAAGCAATCATCTATCTTGTTGGATTGGTTCAGGGTTTCCGAATTCTGGTAAATGTTAAATGATGAGAAATAATCGTCTAGCCACTTCCAGCGCCACAGCCGGCTGCCATGTCACAGTGACCGGCAATGCTGTAGGCAGGACCGCCAACAGAGCCGTCAACATGAAAAGCGGTACCAGTTGTACTTAAATCATGGGCACCTGTGTGGACAACGGCGAAAGCACCGGCCACTACACTCGTAACGACAAAAATCAAAACAACCAAAATGTGAACAATCTTTGCTCGCGTAGACATTATATTTTCTCCTCTAGAAAATGTGGGACAATAAAACTGACACAACAGTAAAAAACACAACTAGGTTGTCATCTATGTGCGGCGGTTGGCTCGATGTTAGGATGGATGGTTACTACGGTGGTGACAATTACACAATATCAGAAACAGTCTATAAATGATCTATCGAATCGCTTTAACTGACTATAAAATAGGTGTGAATTCCGAGAAATAATAGGGTGAAATTCTGGACCAAATTCGAGATTGTCTAACTTTCCCGCCATCGAAAACATATCATCCTAAATTTTGGTTAGTTGAAGAAAATCGAAGGAAGCAGCTTGACCGACAAATTTTCAATCTTAAACACTTCTACAGCATTAGAAGCTTTGCGCCTCTGGCATGGAGGCGTTGTTGAACGCTGGCCGCTTGCAAACCTTCGCCTGAACCTTCAGGTGGCGGAAGAAAGGGAGATTCACAGCAGCCTAAGCGAGACGGGGCCGGCTGCACGAAACCGGGCTATCCTCAACCGTGGGTTGGAAAAATTGCGTGAAATATCCCCATCGGCCAATTCGTTAATCCGAGAGCGTTTTGAAAAGGGGCGGGATGTCCTTGAGGTGGCCAACAGTCTTAATATTGCAGAGTCCACAGTCCTTTATCGTCAACGCCAGGCAGTCAATCAGTTGACCGACATTCTCAATGAGCTTGAGAATGAGGCCAGTGAGAATTGGCAAAATAAGGTACTAGGCCGTTTGAAACAATCTACCTACATTGAATTGGTAGGAATTGAAGAACCCTATTCTTTATTATGGGATGTCTTGATGGCCGAGAATCGCAATTTTATTGCCGTGTTGGATGGCCTTGGTGGGCTTGGTAAGACTGCCCTTGCAGATTGGACAACACGGCAGATTATCCAGACGACACGTTTTAATGACGTTGCCTGGATTACTGCAAAACAACTTTATATTTCTGCGATGGGGAGATTAGAGGTAGAAACGGATGTTCCGGCGATGACGATTCCCATCCTGCTAGACAAACTTGCCGAGCAGTTTGAACTTGCCCAGAATAATATAACATATCTTCAACGTCAAAGGGAAGTCAGAGACTATATGCGGGATCAACCAAATCTGGTGATTATTGATAACCTGGAAACGATTGCCGACTACAAAGCGCTGCTGCCAACCTTGAGGGAGTGGCAATCACCCAGTAAGTTTTTGTTGACATCTCGCCGCCGCCTTCTGGACCAGCCGGATATTTTTTCGATATCGATGAAAGAGCTTTCGAAGGAAGCATCTTTTATGCTGCTTAGGCAGGTTGCAGAGCATTCTGGATTTAGTGAATTGGCCGAGGCGGATGATGGAACGCTGGAGAAAATTTACCGGGCGGTTGGCGGAAATCCGCTGGCTTTGAAATTATTGGCCGGTCAATTACGTTTCTCCTCTTTGCCCCAGGTACTGGCCCGTTTTTCTGAAAAGGATTTTTCTGACGAACAGGACCTTTTCGAGTATATTTATCGGGAATACTGGGAAACTATTTCAGATGATGAAAAAGAGATCTTACTGGCTTTAACTCAGGCCGGGGAAAGCGGATTTAGCTTTGAGCAGATTGCATCGCGAGTGAGTGTTACTGGGAAAATCCTGGTTCAATCTCTGGAAAACCTGATCCTGCTGTCTCTGGTTGACAGGACCGGAACGCTTCTGGAGCGATGTTACCGGCTCCATAGGTTGACAGAATTGTCAATAATTAGGATGCTTGAAGACGAATGAGTACGACGGTATCTCAGAAAGATCATTGGCGAGAGGTTTATCGCCGCCAGCGACTAAAAAATGCCTTTTTATGGTTGGATGAGCTGGAGCGCACATCCGATCCGGCAGCCCTGGCTGCTGCCAACTATGATAAACTGCTGCAATCGCTGGAACAGACCCTCAAGTATGAAGACACCTTTAGTGTTGGCTGTGATTTGCTGCGTGAAATAACGCCGATTGCTTTTGCGATGGCCGATTGGGGGAGGCTGCGTATCTATTTGAAGGAAGCGCTCTCTAAAATTAAGAGCCTATCCAATCGTTCTTATGAAGCTTATCTGCTGGAATGGATTGCGGATATCGAGGCATCCCTTGTTAATCTTTCTGAGGCGGAGAAAAACTTTCACAGCGCACTTCAACTGTATCTGGAAGAGGGGGAGACGGTCCGATACGGCCGAATTCTTCCGCGTCTTGCCAGACTTTACGCCTCTCAGGGTAAAATTTCGAAAGCGTTGGAATTATCCAACGATGCCCTGAAGCTTGGTGAAAAGGAGAATGAATCTATTATCATAGCCGATGCGTTATTTAGTCTGGCAGAGATACATGTTCGTTCAATTGATTGGCAGAAGGCCCTGGATTATAGTGCGCTCGCAACCTCAAAATATAAGGAAATAGGCAAACAGAGTTTCATCATTAGGGTAGGCTCCGTGAGCGTAGCCTGTAAAGCCTCTCTGGAACGGTATGATGAGGCCAAAGCCGAGGCTGATTACCTCTTACAGATTTGCAACAGTTCTGAAAATGCCTATGACAACTTGTATAGTATAATCCATTTAAGAAGATCCATTGGATATATGGCTTTCATTCAGAATGACTATCTGGCAGCCGAACGACATTGGCATGAAGCCTACCGTGAAACCACCAAGATTGGCGCTCAGGACCTATCCGCGTCCATTGGCGTTAATCTAGCGAAGGTTTATACAGTTTGGGGGGAATACGAAACGGCCGAACAGATGATGTTTGAAGCGCTTGCTTTCTTTGATGGCCTGGGTGATGTGGCCCGCTGGGCCAATAATATGGATAATCTGGTAGATGTGTATGAAAAAAAAGGGGATTGGGAAGCCTGTAAGCATACTTTAGAACGGGCAATTGCCCGATTGGAGCCAGAAGCCACCACGTCGTACAGCCTCGAATTGTTGCAAGAAATGCAACAACGCCTCGAAAATCTCCCTAAAATTTAATGTAAATTCAAGCTATTTATAGTTGATTTATAGCTACTTTATAGTTAATTATAGAGATTTTGTCGGGGAGTTCTGATAAGATTGGGGGGTATTATATTGTATTGGAATTCCTTAATAGAATTGATTTGACAACAATATTGGGAAGATATACCTGTTCCATGAGCAAAATATGACATCCAATAATCAACAGGTTCACCCATTTGAAGATTATGGTGTAGTAGTCGGCGGAACGGCTCATGATTTGAACAATCTGCTGGCTGGTGCACAGTTACAAGCTGCCCTGGCTATTCGAAAGTTATCTTCTGATAATCCCGCCGCGACTCATATTACAAAGGTCATAGAAGCCATGGAACATATGACAATGTTTGTGAATCATCTCTTGTCGCACACAAAGGGAGGACAGATGAGAAACTACGTTGACCTAAATGCCCTTGTAGCCAAGTGTGTTAATATAGCTAATTTGATAATGGGGGAGGACGTTGAGCTAGAATTAAATTTATCATCAAACGTCCCTTATATCTTCGCTGACAAGATTCAAGTTCAGCAGTTGATCTTAAATCTTGTGTTAAACGCGGCCGAATCGCTCTATCTCTCCGGCCAGGGTATTACTATCTCGACCGGCTGTGAGTTTTCACTGCAAACGGCCGGAAATACCGGTTGGTGGGTGACTGGCGAAAATAATTATATGAATGAAGCGGTATTTTTGGAGATTAAAGATGCTGGCGCTGGTATATCTAGAGAAACGCTGCACCAGGTCTTTGACCCTTATTATTCAACTAAGGAGGAGGGGCGAGGGTTAGGGCTTCCTTTGGTATTGGAAGTTGTTAGGAGCCACCAAGGTCGGTTGTTGGTTAGCAGCAACCAAGGAAAGGGGACCATTTTCAAAGTGTTTTTCCCTGTTGGTCAAAGTGAAAAAACACCGAGTCCAACAGCTTATAATGGCTGGATTTGAGAAAATCGCGGCCATTTTTAATTAGTGTTGCCTCTTGCTCTTGACGGGTAGGGAGTACGCCATTGCACGGGCGTGGGGGGAGGAGGAAGTAGGGCAGATTGGGCCATCTGCCCTACTCAACAAATATTTCGACACGTTCTCCTTCGTCGTCATTTACTACGTCCATTACTTTGCCCTGCTGCCCACTTTTGACGGCATCCATCAGCATGTCAAAGTTGAATCCTTCCACTTCTGGCGTAAATTTCGCGCCCATTTTCATGCCAACATTGACCAGCCCAATTGGAATATTGACATTTACTTTGTTTTTGCCGCTGTTGGTGTCGGTAATGCGTACACGGAACCAACGGGCGGCACTGGCTCCTTTCAATGGTTCGGCGGGTGATTCTTCTTTGTCACGATCCAGTGCACGCAGCAGCTCTGCGCCGTCGCTGGCGCTGATTTTGCCGTCCTCTATCATTTTTAGAATCTGCATTCGTTCTTCGATTGTTGCCATGATGGTTTGTCCTTGAGTTTAGTGGTTTAGTTGATAAATAACTGCATGAATGTTAAATAACGCCTGGTTTGGAAATTTGCTTCTGATAGGAGGCTGTTTGTTGTTTCGTCGCCGGCCAGATGATCCATCAGGATGTTGGTTCCTCTGAGGTAGCGCAGCCGCCGGATGAGTTTGGCGAGAAGCGGCCGTTCTAGTTTGCCGCGCCATTCTGGTGTGATGCGGAGTTGCAGGTTGTGGGGGCGGCCCCATTCGCTGTTGATGGTTGCCAGACCGACCAGTTTTCGTTGAGGCGCTTTTTCGGTGACGACCCAGCTTTCTGTTTTTCGGCCGTTTATGAAATTTGAGAGCCGGCGCCAGAGGTCGTTCTTGTAATAGTCTCTGGGTTTTGGGGCAGGCCAATTCAGATTTGGGTTCACACAGGCACGATCGAGATAGTAAGCCTCTACC
>JBAPRX010000733.1:0-2009 GCA_049281335.1 Promineifilaceae bacterium (SeqCode) | reverse complement strand
AATGGGATCGGTCGAACGGCCGTCATACCGGCGAACCGGCCCTGCACCAAGCGCAGAGATTTCGGCCGCTGTGCGCTCAAAGGTAGGGATACGATTGGGATCGGCCGTCAGGAAAACATACCCTCGCCGATTGAGGCCGAAAAAGTTGTCGCTCTCGTCAGCCAGCGCCTCCAGCAAATCAATGCTGCGGTTCATAAAACGCACCATCGTATCGCCCGGCCCCGGCCACCAGTTGCGGTAACACTCGGTGGACTTATCGCTGGTCAGCGTCAGAGGCGGCCGTTCATCAATGAGCAGCACATCTTTGATGCCGTGTTTGACGGTCAAATGATAAGCGGCCGAAACTCCGGCGATTCCCGCCCCGCAAATCACAACATCAACTTTCACTTTTTCCCTCATCCCGAATCAACAGCTTCCAATCCCGCTTCCGCTCCAGGCGCACCGTTCCTTCGCGGCTGATCTGGAAGTGGTCAAAGTCTCGCGCCACATACGTATTGGGGAAGATGGCCTGTGCCTCCTGGATCACGTCGCGTTCAAAATAGCGGCGGGAGAGATGGGTCAGAATCAACGTCTTAACATTAGCGTCAACGGCCAGTTGAGCAGCCTGTGCGGCCGTTAAATGGCCGAATTCCCCCGCCATCTCGGTTTCAGATTCCAAGTAGGTGGATTCGATGACGAGGGCGTCGGCGTCGCGGCAATATTCGACGAGGTTGTCAGTACGGCCGACATCGCCAATATGGACATATTTGGTTCCCGCCAATGCCTCTCCCAGGACTTCTTCCGGGTTGATGATTCGGCCGTCGGCCAGCGTCACTGGCTTGCCCTGGACTAACTGCGCCCGCTCCGGCCCAAAGGGAACGCCAAGCGCTTCTGCTTTTTCAGGCAGGAACGGCCGACGAGACTTTTCCACAAACATAAAACCAAAACAGCCCGGCCCACGATGGGTAACGGAAAAGGCAGAAAGACAAAATTTGTCATCCTCAAAGATAACGTCGCCATCGGTCAAGGCAACGAGTTCAATATTGGAGGGTGGGTTCTTCTCAGGAAAAACAACGCCAAAGATGAGCCGGGCAACTCGGCCCAGTGTGGCCCGACCGCCATAAATCTCCAGCTTCTCCAGCATCTCCCAACGCCCCAAAGTCGAGGCCAATCCGCCCAGCCCCAAGATATGGTCCAGGTGGCCGTGTGTTAGCAGCACTTTGTCAAGCCGCTTGAAACCCAGCCCGCTTCGCAAAATTTGCTGCTGGGTTCCTTCGCCGCAGTCGAGTAGGAAGCGATATTGGCGGTGGAGGATCATTTGAGCCGACAAGCCCCGATAGATAGACGGGGTTGAGGCGGAGGTTCCGAGAAAGACAACTTCAAACATAGATTTCCTGTGGTTCCTGGAGGGGAGTACGCAATGCGTCAAAAATAAGGGGTGAGTTTTACGTCTATTTGTATTTACAACGCTGTCCCAAAGAATCCCAAAGAACCTTGTTGATTAGAAAGTATTTGTAAACCCAACTCCCTCTACCATAATCTCGGCCGATTGGGACAGTTCACCCCTAATCTGAATGGGAACGTCCAGCCATTGGCGTAAAAGGTCGCTGTTGGTGAGGGTATGCCGGGTGAGGTGGTCGGTAGTTAGAGATGATCGGCCGTGCGCCAGCGCCATTGGAATGAGCAACTGATCGGCCAGATATTTGTCAACGGCCGTCCCATTGTCCAGGAAAGCGGCCAAATCGGCAACAGCGGCTTCGGCGACTTTGTCGGCCGGCAGTCCGATGCGGCCCAGGCTGCTGAACCCGGCCTGTGTGCGCCACAAGACAATGCCAGCCCCCGGCCCATCGCCATGCTCTCGAACGGCCGAAACGCCCGGTTTCAAGCCCATCTGCTCGATTAGGTTATGCGCCCGCCGGGCCATGCGGTGGGGGATATGGCTGGGCAAATTGGTAACGGCCCCCACGCCGCCAACGGTCTCTGCTTCAACCGGCTCAAAGCTGACCGCATGTAAGCCGGAAACCGGTATG
>JBAPRX010000732.1:0-2519 GCA_049281335.1 Promineifilaceae bacterium (SeqCode) | reverse complement strand
CGCGGATGCTCTGCGGGACCAGATTACGGCCGAAGGCTACACAATCGAAGATACACCTGAAGGGCCTCGAAGCAGTTCAACGTAGGGTTTTAAATTAAGTTTGTTGTTACCGTTTATTGGAGAGCCTACGCCATGTCAAAACGCTTTGCTTTAATATCCGTCCTTTTTCTGCTCATTGTCAGCACTGTTTCTATCAGCGCCGCTGGGACGGCCGATGAAAATGTCCCCGATGGCAGTTTTTGGTCGCCGCCAGAAACGGCTGGAGATTTTTCTCTGCTGGATTTCGAAAGAGGGGCAGACGGGATTATTCATATGATCGGCCGTAAAACAAGCTGTTGCCCTTACGAAATTTATTATACGCAGCGAGACTTAGCCGGTAACTGGAGCAGCCCAGTCCCCATTGATGATGATGTCGAACTTTCCCGATTTGGCGAAGGCGATCTGGTCGTTTCAAATGATGGAACGGTGCATGCTATTTGGGTGGACAAAGAAGGCAGCGCCGATCATAAGGCAAAGTATGCCAAGCGAACGCCAAATGGAAGTTGGTCGGCACCTATCACAATTTCAGGCGCAAATCAGGATGCGGCACATGTTACTTTGCTCATTAATGACAGTAATGAACTCTATGCGAGTTGGTTTTCATATGGCATAGCCGGTCTATATTCTCGCCACCAGGTCGGTGGCGTCTGGGGAAATATTGAACGAGTGGATGATAACCAGGCGGCCACTGGCTCCGTCATGCTGATGGACTCCCAGCAAAATGTCCACTATTTTTGGTATTACGAATCTGTTCCTCACCCGGAAAATGCAGGTGTTTTTTATCGCAAGCAATCGGCCGATGATAGTTGGGGGTCGGTCATCCCGGTTTCGGATGCCCCTGATGCTCCTGGTATCGCTACCCTCCTTTTTGCCACCGTTGACAGCCAAAATGGACAAGATTTGTATGTTACCTGGGGTTTTGAGGAAGGGTCTGATCAAAACATTTACTTCGCGGAATTTACCAACGGAACCTGGAAGGATCAGGTCAAACTGAATACGACAAATTCTTCTTTCTATCCCGTCTTTCTTGGTGGAAGCAGTAACAATGTTTATATCATCAGTGGTGATAATTCAACTCAAACACATACTTTCTATTTTCGGCCGTCCGGGGGTTCCTGGACAAGTGAACCGATGGGTTTTCTGGGAACAACCCCAAGAGCGTTTGGCCTCGTAAGCCGGGAGAACACTTTCCATCTCGTCTGGCGAACGACTGATAATCAGAGCCATTATCGCTCCCGTCAGAATTTAGAACCCTGGTCGGCTATAGAAGCTATCTCAGGCAATATTGTGGATGGTCAAAGGATAATCAAGCAGCGGGGCATCAACCTTGATATGGCCTGGCAAGCGGGCAGCGGCTCGATCAAATATTCTCACGGCCTCTCACTCTTCACCGATCTGCCACCGCAGCAGTATATTCCAGGGATGTTTAAGTAAGACCGCTCGAATCAACAATCATCTGAAGCATTGGTACCACATACCCCAATCGCTTTCGAGTCTCGTCAATGCTTGCTTCCCTTTCCCATTTCAACAATTCGGGGTCGGTTGAGGTTATAAAAGGGTCTTCCCAGGCCAGCCAATCAACGGGCCTGGTACTTATTTCATCTCGCAGAGCCAGAACAATTTTTGCGATGAAGCTAATATCCTGTCCACTCGCCTGGGGCAAAATTTCGAGTAATTGCCCGGCCCGGATGGCGAGGTGACACCAGGCAAAGTCGAGAAATTTCCCAAACAAATATTCACCAGTTTTGGAGACGATATGCTCTAATTCGTAATAGTTGCGGGGGTGGGTTTGCCAGGCTCGTTCGGACCGCTGGAAGATAAGTGGCGTTTCAGCAGGATCGAGATTTTGAATATCGGCCGAAAATGCTTCCTTGTACTCACTCTGTAAAGCAAAGGCCACCCGGTCTATGAAACATAGATGCAGCACTTGATCCGGCTCACTGCTAGAGGCGGCATCGGTGTAAAGCTGGATAAAATCCTCTCCAACCGTCATCGGCTTTTGGTGTTTGGTGACTATGAAGAAATCATCCGCCGCCAACCACGCCACACAATTCGGCAAGCTGCGCTGTGTTTCCAGGGAAACGCTGACAAAAACCTTCGAGAAAAGCTGTTTTAGTTGGGGGGTAATACATTCCAAATGGGGGAAATAGATGCCATTTGGGTCGTTCATGGGAATTACGGCCGTAGGCTGCACAAATTATCCCACATACATGGCAAAGGTCTGTACCGCGATCTTGCCGTCCCGCACAATATAGGTGTCGGTTCCGATGGGAACGCCGGTTGATTCCCAAAGGGTATATCCAATTTCCCCATCAAACTCTGCCCGCAGGGTCTTGGCGTTTTTCCAGAATCCTTCGGGAAGCGAATCCAAGAACGTTTGGGCAAATTTTTCAATTTCTGCCAGCCCACGGGAAGCACCCCCGGCCCAATAGACCACAGAGTTCTCGGTGTAATCGCTTAAAACGGCTTCCATGTTACCC